>NZ_JAROCD010000001.1:0-300762 GCF_030433635.1 Paenibacillus vandeheii | reverse complement strand
ATCCCTTTCTCCAAAGGGAAAATCCGGGGATAAAGGCGAGCGCTTCGCTTCTACAGGTTTTTTCTGCCCTCTCCGTTATCGTGTGAACATTTAATTCAACCATATTACAACGAACGCTTCGCTTCTTCAGTTCCAATTCCATCCCCTCCGCTCCGTTGCAGAATCTCCGTATCTTTCGAATAGGGGGGCGGTAATTTCGGTGACCTCAAATTTCACACTTGCCACTACGCTGACAGAACAACCTTCCGATCGCTGTTATCCTCAGATTTTTTTAATTCCCTTTCTCCAAAGGGAAAATCCGGGGATAAAGGCGAGCGCTTCGCTTCTACAGGTTTTTTCTGCCCTCTCCGTTATCGTGTGAACATTTAATTCAACCATATTACAACAAACGCTTCGCTTCTTCAGTTCCGATTCCATCCCCTCCGCTCCGTTTGCAGAATCTCCGTATCTTTCGAATAGGGGGGCGGTAATTTCGGTGACCATTAAGGATAACTTATCGGTCTTTCAAATGCTGTTGTTGGTTCCAGAATCCGTTAGCCTGTCATGGTTGTCCTTGCTTTCTCATAGGATGAGATAAGGATATGCACGGAAGGAATGATATTACTCATGTTCAGAGATGTTGTGCTGCCCCTATTATATGGGCTTCTTATCTTTTTTGGTGGGATGAAGCTGATGGAAACAGCCTTGCAGCGGATGGCAGGACCCATGCTGGCTGATTGGCTGGGCCGGGCTACCTCTGCTCCCTGGAAAGGCATGGCTTTCAGTGCAGGCGCTACAGCCCTGCTGCAAAGCAGTACGGCTGTCACGGTGCTAACCATTGGACTGGCAAACGCCAGATTGATTACCTATGGACGCACACTTGGCATTATTCTTGGAACGAACATCGGGACCTGCCTGACCACCGAACTGGTCGGACTACAGATCGGCCGAGTCTCCCTGCCTTTGCTTGCCCTGTCTCTGACGGGCTGGGCTGTCTTCGTTGTGCTTGGTGAACGCAATCAGGCCGCTCCTGAGCGCACGCGCAGGTCTTTGTTTAACATGCAATACAGCTTTCTCGCGTCCGCCGGATTTGCCCTCGTCATGACAGGTATTCAAGTTATGCAATCCATTGCCGTACCATTGCGAAGTATGGGTGTATTCCAGTGGTTCCTGGACCGCTCAGCCGACAGCTTGTGGTGGGGCTTTCTGGCAGGTGCTTGTCTGACGGCGCTTATTCATAGCAGCGCAGCTGTCATCAGCATGGCGATCACGCTTGCAGCGACAGGTGTACTGCCTGTGGAGATCGGCATCGCCATTGTGATCGGGTCGAACGTAGGGACCTGTATCACCGCCGTGATTGCTGCCGCTGGCGGAGCATCCGCAGGCAAATTTGTCGCAGCCTCCCATGTCGTATTAAACATAGCGGGGGCGCTGCTGTTTATGCCGCTGATCGGCCAGCTGCATGCAGCTTCGGCCTGGCTGTCAGCGGATAACGGGGCACAGATTGCGCATGCCCAGACCCTTTTTAACGTCACCAGTTCACTGCTTGCCTTGCCGTTCTGTTACTTACCGATTTGGCACAAAAAACCACCGGTCTCCACCCCAGTGGCGAAGTCACCCGTGGCCTGATGTTTAGAACTCTCTCGACAATCAGCAGCGATACATTATTCAAAAGAAAACAGCCTATACGTTAATGCCTAATTTATTCAGCGCCACACGTAAAATGTCATCGTTATTATCGTATCCGCTATGCTGCTGTCTGGACCAAGCTTCTTCCGGAGTGTACCAATCCACACCTTTGATTTCTTCAATCTGAGGCTGCAGATCGCCGCTTTCCGCTTCAACAAGATAATAATGAACTTCTTTGTCCACCGGACCAAACTCTGCATGCTGATACGTATAAGCGATGATATCGACGGGTTCTATAATGCGGCCGACCATGCCTGTCTCTTCCAGAATCTCACGCAGCGCGGTCTGTTCCACCGTTTCTCCGTCTTCCATCTTACCTTTGGCGAGAGTTGTTTTGCCATAGCGATCTACAATCAGTTGAATTTGAAGCTTTCCGTCTTCTCCCGTGCGGTAGACGACTCCGCCTGCCGAAATTTCTTTTTTGTTCATGTTGCTCTCCCCCATTACGGAATTGTCTTCATCTTTTTGTTGGAAAAAGAAGGACCTCATCTCCACGGGTACGCTCCCCAAGGAAATGAAATCCTTGTTTCTGACGCCTCGATTACATCGCTGCGGACTTGAGGTTTTCTTCCAACACACGAACCAGCGTAGCCTGGCTTTCATTCACACCCGCCTCGGTCACTTTGACACGGCACACTTTGCCGACCATATCCATGGAACCGTCAAAGACCAATTGAATGTAGTTGTCACTATAACCGTGCAGTTTCCCACTGCCCTCACGGCCCTTCGCTTCACCTTCAGGAATGACATCCAGTACTTCCCCCACAAACTGCTTGGCGTATGCCAGTTGCATTTGCTCAGACAGATCAATCAGTTCATGCACACGTGCATTTTTGACTTCCTCATCCACCTGATCCTCCATACGTGCTGCTGGTGTTCCAGTCCGCTTGGAATATGGGAATACGTGCATTTCGGAAAAACCGATTTTCTTCATCAGCTCATAGCCGTTACGGAACATCTCATCCGTCTCACCCGGGAACCCAACAATGACGTCGGTCGTAATCGCTACATCCGGCATTGCTTCACGAATACGAAGCATTTTATTGTAAAACTCTTCAGTCGTATATTTACGGCGCATGCGTTTCAAAACGGTATCATCGCCCGCTTGCAGCGGAATATGGAAGTGTCGCACAAGTTTGTCTGAACGTTTAATGACATCCAGCATGCGGTCGTCAATTTGGCTCGCTTCAATCGAGCTGATCCGAATACGCTCCAGACCTTCCACTTTGTCCAAATCCCATAGCAGATCCGTCAGATCATAGTTCTCCATGTCATCCCCGTATCCACCGGTATGAATGCCTGTCAGGACAATTTCCTTGTACCCGGCGTGCACGAGTTGATGAGCCTGTTGGATGATGCTGTTTGCTTCCCGGCTGCGGGAAAGTCCACGCGACCATGGAATAATGCAGAACGTACAGAAGTTATTGCAGCCATCCTGGATTTTCAGAAAAGCACGGGTACGATCAGCAAAATCCGGTACGTCCATCTCTTCAAATACCCGCGTTTTCATAATGTTACGGACCGCGTTGACAGGCTGACGCGATTCTTGAATTTCATGGACATATGGCAAAATTTTGTCCCGATCCTGTGTACCGATAACAAGATCCACGCCAGGGATGTCCAAAATCTCTGCTGGAGAAGTTTGCGCGTAACAGCCTGTAACGGCTACAATCGCATCCGGGTTGCGCCGAATGGCACGACGGATAATCTGGCGGCTCTTTTTGTCGCCGGTATTGGTTACTGTACAAGTATTAATCAAGTATACATCCGCTGTCTGTTCGTCAAAGTCTACCTGATCGTATCCTTCGTTTTTGAACAATTGCCAAATCGCCTCTGTATCATAAAAATTAACTTTGCAGCCTAAGGTGTAAAACGCCACGGATGGCATAATTACATTCCCCCCATTTCTCCGGATTCATATAAGACACAAGTTAGCGCCGCCATTCCGGCTGTCTCGGCCCGCAAGATGCGTTTGCCCAGTCCAACGGATACAGCACCCGCCTGATCGGCTTCAATCGTTTCCCTCTCCGAGAATCCGCCCTCAGGTCCAACAACGATCAACACTTCTGCACTCGCACCAGGTGCAAGCTGCTCCACAAAAGGCTTCAAAGCGTCTCTTAACTGCTTGCCGTTTTCTTTTTCATAACAATAACATACCAGACTGTATCCCTCAAAAGAAGATAGCAGCCCTTTCCAGGAAAGTGGCTGCTCGACGGATGGAATGCGGTTCCGATGGCTTTGTTCAGCGGCTTCCTTGGCGATTTTTCGCCACCGCTCCAACCGTTTGCCTTCTTTCTTGGCATCATATTGTACAATCGTACGCTCAGACAGGAAAGGAACAAAGGAAACTGCTCCGATTTCCGTACATCTTTGAATGACCGTCTCCATCTTATCGCCTTTGGGCAAGCTTTGAGCCACGGTTACACGCATACGTGCTTCATGGTCCATTTCGAGCGGTTCCACAATATTCGCTGTTACTTGCTGGGCTTCGATGCTTTCAATCTCCACCAAAGCTTCTTTGGAGTTTCCGTCACTGACAATCAGTTTGTCTCCAGGTTTACCACGCATTACTTTGCCGATATGGCGCGCATCATCACCCGTGATGACCACGGAATGTTCATTAAACTGTTCTGCAGATACAAAATAACGCTGCATAAGTCTGTCCACCCATTCTATCCTGTTATGACTGGAACTCACCCCGCCTAAAGGCAGGCGTGAATCCAATCGCCACAGATGATCATACAACTTTTATGTGCTTCTGACCAGTATTTCAGTCCCATACACTATACGTTTCTAACGATATAAACCGATGATTAACCTTGCCAGATCTACATACATATTCTGGGCAAATTGATATAAAGGTTGAATCGTCGCATTTTGCAATGGAGGAATGACAAGGATCAAAAGGAAAATAAATATGGACCATTGCTCTACCCCTTGCAGCTTCCGGCTGATGGAAGGCGGCAGAATATCCTCCAGAATTCGATATCCGTCCAATGGAGGCAACGGAATCAGGTTAAAGAGAAACAGGAAAAAGTTCGTTAGGTTAAATATGGAGAAAAACATGGAAATTGCTGTAAGCAAACGCTCATTTTCAATGCTACCCAGTGCTCCCGAACCAACCAACGAAGCATAGATGATCGTACCGATGATCGCCAGCAGCAAATTGCTTACAGGCCCAGCAACGGATACTATGACACCCATCAGTCTTGGTTTGTCAAAATTGGCCCGATTGACCGGAACCGGACGGGCCCAGCCGAAACCGGCAATAACGAGCAGCAGTACACCGAACAAGTCAAAGTGTACGACCGGATTCAGCGTAACCCGGCCCAGCAACTTTGCTGTCGGATCGCCGAATTTGTTTGCAAAGTAGGCATGAGCAAATTCATGCACGGTAAAAGCAATCAGGATGGTCAGCAGGAAAAACGGCAGTTGATCCAGCGGATAACGAAAGAACGAGTTCAAATCCATCGGTTACCTCTTTCTGGCCACAAACGCGATCCAGTCCTCATCGCGGTGCACCGAACTGATTTCGAAGCCGGAAGCAACGAGCGCATCATGGACAACCTGTTCTTTATTTTTCCAGATGCCTGAAGTAATATAAACGCCGCCTGACTCAAGTGCATGGTAGACATCATCCACAAACATCATAATAACCTCGGCCAAAATATTGGCAACGATAACTTTCACCGGAAGCTTCACGCCCAGCGCAGGATCCTGACTGCCCAGAACAGACAGTAAATCACTCTCTTTGACCGTAATTTGATGTCCCAGCCCATTCAGTTCCACATTTTCCTTGGCACTGATTACGGCAACAGGATCGAGGTCCAGCGCCAATACATGTTTTGCACCAAGGTGGATCGCTCCGATGGCCAAAATGCCAGATCCTGTTCCTACGTCAATGACTTCCTCACCACCCTGAATGACCGATTCCAGTGTGCGCAGACATAGCGAAGTGGTTGGATGTGTTCCCGTACCAAACGCCATGCCTGGATCAAGCTCAATTATTTTCTCATTCGGGCTTTCCGGTGTATACTCTTCCCATGTTGGTTTAATGGTTAGACGTTCCGAGACACGTACCGGTTTGAAGTATTGTTTCCAGGCATTCGCCCAGTCATTTTCATCCACTGTTCGAGTCTCAAAACGTACCTCACCCGTTTGGATATCGAATTCGGAAAGCTGTTCAATTCGTGGACTTACTTCCAGTTGCAATGCTTCCATATCCGTACCTTCGGAGAAATATCCTTTAATGACGGCAAACCCTTCAGGAATATCATTCAAAGGAAACTCGTACAACTCGCCATACGTCGTATCCCGTTTTTTATTTAAAGTACCGGACTCTTCAATCGAGACCCCTCCAGCACCCGCTTCATGTAAAAAATTCGAAATCATCTCCACAGCTTCTTCTGTGGTATGTATTGTTAGTTCATGCCATAACATACTTCGTTTTTCCTCCTCATTTTTCAAACATCCCCACCATTGTACTACACAAGCGAGCAGGAGTACAAAACCGCGGCAGTAAAAGAAACAACAAAAACAGGATACCCGCAGCTTTCACTGCTCGAATACCCTGTTTTAATTCTGACATGACTTAATTAACTTGTTAGTAAAAGCGTCCACCGTTCTGCGTAATCATCTCTGCAGCTTGCGGGAGAGAGTCACTGGATACGGATACGGTCAGCAAGATTTCTTGCTTGGACCTGCCTTCAGAGCCAGCTTCCGTATCGTCATACACTTGTCCACCCGACAACACTTCGGTCTCATCGCTAATGAGGGAAAGTACATTCAGCTCACCGCTGAAGCCTCCAATCACAGCCATGGTCGAGTTATCCGTGCCCTCAGACGCTCCTGAATCCATTGAAGACGACGAGCCATTCAGACTCTCGATACTCAGTTGGTTCGGGTGCAGCAATTCCAGAGCTCTTCGTGCAGATTCAGCCTCGGACCAACTCCTAAACACCGCTTCGATAATCACTGCAGAGCGATCTTCAGTCATGAATCTCCCGACCCTGACGACGATCGGCCGCTTCACTGCGGCGCAAAGCCTCTACATCTTCATGATCCGCAGCTTCGGCACTGAATTCTACATCCTCATTTTTGGCGGACTGCATTCGTTTCATCTTTTCCGTTTTCGTCAAAATCTTGCCTGGACGTTCATGTTCTGCCATCGTTATGCTCCTCCTTCAAATTAGGTTCTATATAAAATGAACTAATACTTGTTACACTGTACCACTCCGATTGTAGTACCATCCTCCGATCGCTGTTATCCCCAGATTTCTTCATCTCCCTTCTTAAAGGGAGAAATCCGGTGATAAAGGCGAACGCTTCGCTTCTTCAGATTGGTTCTACACCCTCCGTTAAAGTGTAATTCTTTGTCCATCTTATATAGATTTGGTGAAACTAGATCATACCGCCGGCTTGTTCGATAATGGATAGGGCACGGTGATGTACGGCCTCATCTACGACGACGGTCAGCAATACATCTCTGCCTGTCGGACCCTCTTGTCCGCCATCGCTCATACCACTCGCAGAAGGATCTGCTGCAGCCATAATTCCCGCGCTGGCATTCGTGCCTAGAGCACCTGGTACCCAGGAAGAAAAACTGCCTGATACACCTGGCGTATAGGATGCTCCGCTTGGCCCGACACCCGCATAACGACTGAATCGATTGATGGACAGGTCTTCCACTCGTAATGCCTCCAGTTTTTTGGCCGCCCCTTCCGCCTGCTCCGGGCTATGGAAATAAGCCAAAATATTTTTCTCGGTCATCTGGTTCACCTGCTTCCCTAGATTCGGCACACAGCAAACCACTGAATGCTCATGTCTGGTATCTTTCCGCAACCGTGACCATATTATGCAAAAAAGGACACCCTGCGGAAAAAACCGCTGTGGTGTCCTTTTATATTAATGATTAAGACTCAGTCTCCACGGAAGGCCCGTTTCACCCGGTCAAAGAAGGATTGCTCATGCTCATGAGTTTGTTCTCCATCCAGCGCAGCGATTTGGCGAAGCAGATCTTTCTGCTCGTCATTCAGCTTGCTAGGCGTAACTACAACGACTTTCACATGCTGATCCCCTTGTCCCATGCCGCGCAGGCGTGGTACGCCTTTGCCTTTGAGACGGAAATACGTTCCCGTTTGTGTACCGGCAGGTACTTTCAGCTTCACTTTCTCGGACAGCGTTGGAATTTCAATCTCATCTCCCAATGCTGCCTGAGCAAAAGTGAGTGGAATTTCGCAATAGATATCATCGCCTTCACGCTCGAAGAAGTCATGTGATTTCACACGGATGACAATATACAGATCTCCTGCTGGTCCTCCGCGCAGACCACCTTCTCCTTCACCAGTCATACGCAGTTGAGCGCCGTCATCTACACCCGCTGGGATGCGGACATGAATTTTGCGTTGTTTGCGTACTTTACCGCTGCCGCTGCACGTTGTACATTTTTCCTTAATAATTTGTCCGGAACCGTTACAGTTCGAACAAGCACGACGGTTGACCATCCGGCCAAACGGTGTATTTTGGACTACTTCCTGTTGACCGCTACCATGGCAGACGGTACAGGTTTCCGGCTTAGTTCCCGGTTTGGCTCCTGAACCATGACAAGTATCACAGCCTTCGGTGCGCGGAATGGTAATGTCGGTTTCCTTGCCAAATACCGCTTCCTTGAACTCAATCGTCATGGTGTATTGCAGATCGTTTCCCCGTTGCGGAGCATTCGGATCACGTCGTCCACCGCCGCCGCCAAAGAACATATCGAAGATGTCGCCAAAGCCGCCGCCGCCAAAATCGCCACCGCCGCCGAAGCCGCCCTGATTTGGATCAATATGACCGTATTGGTCATACTGTGCCCGCTTCTGGCCGTCACTGACTACATCATAAGCTTCTTTAACTTCCTTAAACTTGGCTTCCGCGTCAGCAGCCTTGTTTACGTCAGGGTGATACTGACGGGCAAGCTTGCGGTATGCCTTTTTGATATCCTCGTCGCTGGCATTTTTGCTGACGCCGAGTACCTCATAATAATCACGTTTTTCAGCCACTCTTCCACCCCCATATCATTCACCATATCGCACATCGTGACAAAAGGAAAGCCAAAGCACGGGAGCCCCGGCTATGACTTTCCCTTCGATCCGAACGTCACCGATGATTAATTCACCAAGAAACGTGAATTAGTTTTGTTTTTTATCTTCATCCACAACTTCGTAATCAGCGTCTACGACGTTGTCACGTTTTGCAGAACCTTGTTGCTCTTCAGCGCCTTGAGCGCCTTGCTCTTGAGCTTGTGCTTGCTCATACAGTTTTACGGACAGTTGTTGAACGATCTCTGTCAGTTCTTCTGTAGCAGCTTTGATGTCTTCCAGATTGTCGGAAGCCAGAACGCCTTGCAGTTTTTCTTTTGCAGCATTCGCTTTTTCAACTTCACCAGCATCTGCTTTTTCGCCAAGATCTTTGATCGTTTTGTCAACAGAGTAGATCAGTTGATCTGCACTGTTTTTCGCTTCAACGAGTTCTTTGCGCTTTTTGTCTTCTTCTGCATGCAACTCAGCATCTTTCATCATTTGTTCAACTTCAGCATCGCTCAGACCGCTAGAAGAAGTGATGGTGATTTTTTGAGTTTTGTTTGTACCTTTGTCTGTTGCAGATACGTTAACGATACCATTGGCATCAATATCGAAGCTAACTTCGATTTGCGGAACGCCACGTGGAGCTGGTGGAATGTCTCCCAGCATGAAGCGACCGAGGGATTTGTTACCCGCTGCCATTTCGCGCTCACCTTGCAGAACGTGAATCTCAACGCTCGGTTGGTTGTCTGCGTAAGTGGAGAATACCTGGGATTTGCTTGTAGGGATCGTTGTGTTACGCTCGATCATCTTAGTGAATACGCCACCCGCAGTTTCAATACCCAGGGACAATGGAGTTACGTCAAGCAATACAACGTCTTTCACGTCACCTGTCAGTACGCCCGCTTGTACAGCAGCACCCAAAGCTACAACTTCATCCGGGTTAACGCCTTTGTGAGGCTCTTTTCCTGTCAGTTTTTTGATTGCTTCCTGTACTGCAGGAATACGTGTGGAGCCACCAACCAATACGATTTTGTCGATATCGTTAGCTGTCATTCCAGCATCGCTCAGTGCACGACGAGTTGGTTCAAGCGTACGCTCAACCAGACCTGCAGAGATTTCTTCGAATTTCGCACGGCTCAGGTTCAACTCCAAATGTTGAGGAACGCCATCAGCCACCGTGATGAACGGCAGGGAAATCGTTGTAGTCAACACGCCGGAAAGTTCTTTTTTCGCTTTTTCCGCTGCATCTTTCAAACGTTGAACCGCTGCTTTATCTTTGCTCAAGTCAATGCCTTGATCTTTTTTGAATTCACTTACGAGATAATCAATGATTACTTGGTCAAAGTCATCGCCACCCAGTTGGTTATCACCGCTGGTCGCTTTAACTTCGAAGAAGCCGTCACCCAGTTCAAGGATGGATACGTCGAACGTACCGCCACCCAAGTCATATACGAGAATCGTTTGGTCTTCGGATTTCTCCATACCGTACGCCAAAGCTGCTGCTGTTGGCTCGTTGACGATACGCAGAACTTCCAGACCTGCGATTTTACCTGCATCTTTGGTTGCTTGACGCTGGCTGTCATTGAAGTAAGCTGGTACCGTGATAACCGCTTGAGTTACCGTTTGACCCAGATATGCTTCAGCATCAGATTTCAGTTTTTGCAGGATGATTGCAGAGATCTCTTGTGGAGAGTAATCTTTGCTATCGATTGTTTCTTTGTGGGATGTACCCATATGACGTTTGATCGAGATGATTGTACGATCAGGATTCGTGATTGCTTGACGTTTAGCCGTTTCACCGACAACGCGTTCTCCATCTTTTTTGAAACCTACTACGGATGGGGTTGTACGTGCGCCTTCCGGATTTGGAATAACGACAGCCTCGCCGCCTTCCATAACCGCTACGCATGAGTTTGTTGTTCCTAAGTCAATACCGATTACTTTGCTCATCGGAAAATTTCCTCCCTCGACAATTTAAATGGATCAGATTGATCCTTATTTGTATTTGTTGTTCCTAATCGTGCTCTATGTGTGTACTAACCTTTATATTAAACTTCGGTGGCATCGTACAATCAAGAGTGAACTCAGTTCATTCTGTAACAGAAATTATGAGCTAACTTTAACCATAGCCGGACGAAGTACTTTATCCTTCAGCATATAGCCTTTTTGGACTTCCTCAACAACGGTACCTTCTTCATACTCGTCGCTCTCCACGGACATGATCGCCTGATGGAATTCGGGATTAAACGGTTGTCCTACCGTATCCATCGCAGTCAGACCTTCATTGGTCATCACAGTTTCCAGTTGACGGAAGATCATTTGGATGCCTTTGGAGAAGGATTCGACTTCAGCACCATCCGGTACAGTCGCCATGGCACGCTCGAAGTTATCAATGACAGGCACCAGTTCGGTGACCAGCTTCATCGAAGCGTATTTCGCCAGTTCTTCTTTTTCCTTTTGAGTACGACGACGGAAGTTATCAAAATCAGCTTGCGCACGAACAAAACGTTGTTGATGTTCCTCAGCTTCCGCCTTCAAACGTGCGATCTCATCTTGCTCCTGATCTGTCATCTCTTCCGCCTGTGCTTCTGCAGCTCCGGCTTCGTTGACAGGCTCCTGCTCCGCTGCTGTAGTTGCTTCCTGTTCTTCTGCTGCGAATGATTGCTCCTCTTTCAAGATGTTCACCTCCTTATAAGAATGAAATGGTTCATTCCCTTATTTGAAGCGATGTGTTAGCATTGCCGTCAAATCACGGGATAATGTATTTAAAATATGAATGACACGTGCGTAATCCATTCGCGTAGGTCCCAATATTCCGATGGAGCCCAAAGCCTCTCCATCCAATGAATAGGATGCCGTTATCAGGCTGCAATTGGCGAAGGCTTCATGATCATTCTCGGTGCCTATACGCACCTGAATACCAGATCCACCCTGCACGGGCATCATCAATTTCATGAGTGTTGGTGTTTCATCTAGCAGGTCCAGAATATCTTTTACTTTTTCGATATCCTTAAACTCTGGCTGGGTCAACATATTGGTGGCACCACTAAGGAACAGACGATTGTCATGTTCGTTGTCAAAGGCGCTGTTCAGCACCTGCATGACTTCCTCATAACGTGTAATATGCCGTTCCATCTCTTGCCCAAGCTCGGTGTAGAGACGAGACTTTAATTTGTAAATCGGCACGCCGACCAGCTTGCTGTTTAATAAACGAACTACATTCTCCATCTCCGCTACCGAAATTTCGGGTGGAATCTGAACGGTCTTGTTCTCCACCTGACCCGTATTCGTTACGATGATGGCTACAGCCTCGCTTTCATTAAGCGGAAGCAGTTGAAAATGACGAAGTGACGTGTGAAAAACTTCCGGTCCGAGCAGGATCGAAGTATAATTCGTCATATGAGACAAAATGACCGAGGCATGCTGAATCACTTGTTCCATCACGTTCAGCTTTTCGGCAAAGAATGACTTTAGATCGTCCAGCTCTTGCGGCTCAACCTGATTCCACGGAACCAAATGATCGACATAATATCGATAGCCTTTGTGTGAAGGAATGCGTCCAGCAGATGTATGCGGCTGTTCCAGAAAACCCATGTCTTCAAGGTCCGCCATTTCATTACGGATCGTCGCCGGACTGTATCCAACATCTCCCCTTTTGGAAATGCTCCGGGACCCTACGGGCTCAGCTGAACGGATATAGTCATCCACTATAGCGTTCAGAATCATTCGTTGACGCTCTGTTAACATGGTGAGTATTCCCTCCTTCTGACTGTACTGTCCCATGTCGTTAGCACTCCGGTTAGATGAGTGCTAAGCGGTAATACAAAAATACCAAAATGACGTGAACATTGTCAAGTCAGTTTGATGAGTACGCTCATCTATTTATAGTATAGACCAATGTCTCCAAGACATAACAACTTTACTCGATATCTCATGAATTAAAAAGAACCGCAGGTGAGATAGAGTGTTACTCGGCTCAATCCATACGGTTCATTCGTTGTTCAGGCTGAAATATTCAACTCTTTCAATACGGCAATCTCATCACAGCAATCCTGTTTACTGCAATGAACACAGTCGGTCCATACTTTTTCAGGGAAAATATCCTTGTTCACCACGGCAAAACCGTTTTTAAGAAAAAAGGAAACCTCATATGTCAACGCCATGACCTTGGGAATCTGTTGTTTCTCTGCTTCCTCTACCAGCCGATCCAGCAGCAGTGAGCCAATGCCCATGCCTTTGTGGCCTTCCGAGATGCCGAGCGATCTGACTTCCACCAGATCATTCCCCAAACGGCAGAGAGATCCACAGCCCACAACCTCACCGTTCACTTCAGCTACGACAAAGTGATCCAGCTGCCGTTGCAGTACTTCCCGTGAACGCGGAAGCATGATCCCACGCTCTGCATAGCCCTTAATCATTTCAAATAATGGTTCAACATCTTCCGGTACAGCTTTTCTGCATATGGCCGACATCCAGCTCTCCTCCTATAGAAGCTTTCCAGAGGAAAGCCGACTTCGTAGTTGTATAAATTACACGCTCTGTAAAATCAATATGAATAAATATACAACAGAGCGTATAGAATTTCAAGCTACGAATTCAGCGATATGGACCCGATAAACTCGGCAAAAACATCATTTCCGAACAGGATGCCCTGTTCACTAAGCCGGAAGCCGTCTGGCGTCTTCTCCAGCAGTCCTGCATTCAACATTTTGCCCAAAGGCTTCGCAAACACTTCCTCCATAGGCTCCCCGAACTGATCGCTAAACCGTGAAGAGGAAGCACCCTCCAGCATTCTCAACCCAACCATCAGGTAATCTTCCATGGCCTCGGCACGGCTGATTTCAAAATGATCGAGACGCGGCAGCCCTCCTTTGGAAGCTTCAACATACGGGTTTATACCTTTTATATTCATATGGCGTTCGCGGCCTACATATCCATGTGCACCTGCACCCAGACCGTAATAGTCTTCATTGCGCCAGTACGTGATATTGTGACGGCTCTCAAAGCCGGGTTTGGCAAAGTTACTGATCTCGTATTGTCCGTAGCCCGCTTCTTTCATTCGCTTCATTAATAGAAGATACATTTGCAACTCGTCATCTTCATGAGGAAGCGGCAGCTGATTCTTCTGATACAACGTATGGAACAGGGTATTCTCTTCCACTTTCAGGCTGTATATGGAGTAATGCGGCAGATCCAGTTCCAGCGCTTTGTCGATACTCTCATTCAGCATCTCGACAGTCTGGTTTGGCAAACCAAACATCAGATCAATGGACAAGTTATGCAATCCAGCTGCTCGGGCATTTTCCAAACTGCGGTATACATCATCTGTATTATGAATCCGGCCAATGCCTGTCAGCAGGTCATTTTGAAAAGCTTGTACCCCAAAGCTGACGCGGTTTACTCCGCCTTCTTTCATGACTGCGAGCTTCTCTGCATCGGTCGTGCCCGGATTGGCTTCCATCGAAAACTCGATATCATCCGCCCAGTTTGGGAAATAGGTTTTAACGGACTTCAGGAATACGGCCATTTCGTCCGGTTTCAGTGCAGTCGGCGTGCCGCCGCCTACAAATATGGTTTTGATTTCTCCCGGCGGATTCGCTTTAACTGTATGTTCCATCTCCCGTTCCAGCGCTTCAAGATATTGCATAACAGGCTGGTCCTTCAATACATAGGAGTTAAAATCGCAGTAGAAACATTTATTTGTGCAAAAGGGAATGTGAAGATACACCGCTTGGGGTGCACCTGTTTTCCGGCTGTGTGCTGCCAATGTCATGGCAAGTCCCCCTCTATTTGAAAAAAGGAAAGCCATCCGGCTTCCCTTTCAGCTTGGTTTATTGGTTATTCTGTGTTGTACTCATGTTTGCGAGCAAACGTCTTTTTAAATGCATTCTCCGATACACAAAGCCTTGATGTACCCGAAGATTGCGTTCTTAATCATCAATTTTCAGCACCGCCATGAACGCTTCCTGCGGCACCTCTACGTTACCGACCTGCTTCATCCGCTTCTTACCTTCCTTCTGCTTCTCAAGCAGTTTACGTTTCCGCGAGATGTCACCGCCATAACACTTGGCAAGTACGTTTTTACGCAATGCTTTTACCGTTTCACGAGCTACAACTTTGGTACCTACAGATGCCTGAATCGGCACCTCGAACATTTGTCGTGGAATCAGCTCGCGCAGCTTCTCACAAATAATGCGTCCGCGGTTATATGCACGGTCACGGTGAACGATGAAGGACAAGGCATCGACCTGCTCACCATTGAGGACAATATCCATTTTCGCCAGATTGGACTGACGGTAACCGGACAGCTCGTAATCCAACGACGCATATCCTTTGGTGCTGGATTTCAGCTGGTCGAAGAAGTCATATACAATTTCGGACAATGGGATCTCATACGTAATGGTAACCCGAGTTGTATCCAAATATTCCATATTCACATATTCACCGCGTTTGTTCTGACAAAGCTCCATAATCGTACCCACATAATCATTCGGTACGATAATCGAAGCTTTAACATACGGTTCCTCGACAAAATCAATTCTTCCCACCTCAGGATAGTTGGATGGATTATCGATTTTCATCACTTCACCATTCGTCAACGTCACGTGGTAAATTACACTTGGTGCAGTCGTGATCAATGGAATGTTGAACTCACGCTCAATCCGCTCCTGAATAACGTCCATGTGAAGCAGTCCAAGGAATCCGCAACGGAATCCAAAACCGAGTGCACTGGAAGTCTCCGGCTCAAAACTAAGCGATGCATCGTTCAACTGCAATTTCTCCAATGCTTCACGCAGATCAATATAATCCGATGTCTCGATTGGATATAGACCGCAATATACCATGGGATTAATTTTGCGATAACCCGGCAAAGGTTCAGGTGTTGGATTTTTGGCATCCGTAACAGTATCCCCGACTTGTGTATCTCCGACATGCCGGATACCTGCAACGATAAAACCAACATCACCAACGTTCAGCTCGTCCACAATCGTCATGCGTGGTTTGAACGCGCCAACCTCAATAACTTCAAATGTTTTACCTGTTGCCATCATTTTGATTTTGGAACCTGATTTGATCATCCCGTCTATAACACGCACGTACACAATTACGCCTTTGTACGGGTCATAGTGGGAGTCAAAAATCAGCGCTTTCAACGGCTGTTCAGGATCACCTTGCGGTGCTGGAACACTTAGCACCACTTGCTCCAAAATCTCTTTGATTCCGATTCCTGCTTTGGCTGATGCCAAAACGGCATTGCTTGTATCCAAGCCAATGACATCTTCCACTTCCTGTTTCACCCGTTCAGGGTCAGCGCTTGGAAGGTCAATTTTGTTGATTACCGGTAAAATTTCAAGATCATTATCCAAAGCCAGGTATACGTTAGCGAGCGTCTGGGCTTCAATTCCCTGTGCCGCATCCACTACAAGCAACGCACCTTCACATGCAGCAAGGCTGCGTGAAACTTCATACGTGAAGTCTACGTGCCCCGGCGTATCAATCAGATTCAACAGATACTCTTCACCGTCATCCGCTTTGTAGGTCAGTGCAACCGCCTGCAGCTTGATCGTAATCCCACGTTCCCGCTCAAGCTCCATTTGGTCCAGTACTTGTTCTTGCATTTCACGTGTAGTTAGCGCACCTGTGTACTCCAAGATCCGGTCCGCAAGTGTTGATTTGCCGTGATCTATATGTGCAATAATTGAAAAGTTACGAATTTTACGTTGTCTTGCCCGAATGTCAGTCATTCCTTACCCCCAGAAACAGCCTAGTGTCAATCACTTCATTATAACAGTTGAAGCAGAGTGCATCAATCCCGCGTTGCCTCAACTTTATCATAATCGTCACAATCGCAAACTTCCAAGGGTTTATTTTGCCTGTATTCCCTAGTCTTTTATTCAGCGACCCCGCTAAATAAGGATACAACCCACTTCATTCCGTTATGAGACAAGTTTTGAAGAAGTCCTGCCGTTTTGTCGGCAAGCACGTCCACGGGTGCTTTACTCTGTTCTGCGCCAAGCACCTGACTCGGTGTCGGAACAGGTACAGCTGGAGGTTCTTTGACCTCCTGTTGTACCGGCTCGGTCGGAACAGATTCGGCAGACGGTGACACCGGCTGAGTTTTCACAACTGCAGGGTTGCCGGCCGAATCATCGCCTCTATTAAAGTTGCTGCCTGCCAGCTGCATTCCAAACAGAACACCCAGCAACATTAATACACAGATGGAAAACAATCTTTTACCGAATCTGGACACATGCCTCGCCTCCTGTTATATCTTTGATTCTTCTATTTAAGAATACTAGCCGCCTTGAGATGTTTTTTCCGCACTCGCTTTGTCCACCTTCTGATCATCCCAGTACACCTCTGCAATCATGTCGGCGAGCACTTTGGATGTCCGCTCCAGTTCAGCAGCTGTATTGTCGATGCCGCCAATCTCAATCAATATGCTGTTAGGTGAGAGCGACTGATTATACTCGCCATTGTTGGCGCCGCCACCGTCCTTACCCCACACGCCGCGAGATACCCCTGGATATTTAGCTTCTAGCTTTTTATGGATTTTCGCTGCAAAGGCTTCATTCTGCTGCCAGTTTGGGTTTTCATGTCCAATAATAAAATATACTTTGGCATAGCCCAAATTATTAATGGTCGTCGTTGTTTTGTTATGACGCTGTGAGTCACGGTGAATGTCGATGAGATACGTAAGATCATCATTTTGAGCGAGTGCAGCTTTCACGGTCTGACGGGAGTATTTATAGGAATAATTCCAGTTGTAATCCTTAACCTTGGTCGGGTAATCTTCCTGCGCGTGTTCCACGCCAATGCCCAGCTTCTCCAGACTGTCGGACAAGTAAGTTCCCACTTGAAAAACATTGCCCGTAGATTTACCAGAGGAAGGATTGTCACTTTTCGTGCCCAAGAGTGGGTTGTATCCTTCACGTGGGTGGGAATGATAGACAAGGATCGCTTTTTTCCCTGTCGTTGGTGTGCTAGGTTGATCCTTCCCGCCACTCTTCGGTGGTGGATCTCCCTTCACTTCGCCATTACCCGAATCCTGCGGATCGGATGGATCGGTATTATCCTGACCTGGCGGAACATGCTGCTCGCCACCTGACTTTCCACCGCCTGCGGAGGCGGTATCAATGAGTCCCGGACCCGGCTGATAATCTTCTGGGGCTTCAGCCTTGGCGTTACCTGACCCCGGTCGAAGCAGTACAGGTTGATTGGAACCCATGCCTGGCATTTCTCTAGCAATCAGGCTTTTGGGATCCTGCGGGTTTACATTCGTTAGCAGTTGAAATACAAACGAAGTGAGATTTTCACCAGAAAATGCAGAAGCCTGTTCCTTTTGAGTTAGATGCGGCATTTCCATGCCGAGCATGTCCACAAAAAAACTGCTTGATACAGCTCCCGCAAATCCTTTCATAGAAGAGACTGGCGAGTTATTCAAACGCTTCTCTGCCATGCCTCCCAGACCAAGTACTACAAAAAACAAGGCAGATATAATCATAAGCAACAACAACGTACGGCCCATGGCCAGCACGTGCAAACATCTTTTTTTCCATTTACCAATATTCCATGCCAATATTTTGTTCATTGCTTCTGTCTCCTTCCCTGCTGGACAACGCTTATACTTCAACTCTATGAGCCTGCCAGATTTGATAGAACAGGAAAAAGAAGATTGCACAAAAAAAGAAAGTCCGATAGATTCGGACCTTCTTCTCAGGAGCTTCAAATATTTAAGTTACAGAATTCCAATTAATGGGTGTAAGCAGCTACATTCTCAGCATTTACCGCATCATGGAGAGCCGCGTTCAGACCTGTTGCAATAATATTGGCAATATCTTCGACAAATTCGTCGATTTCCTTGGGGGTTACAATCAGATCATGACCCAGCGGCTCCAATACTTCTTTTACTAAACTGAGGCGGTCATTTTCATCGATATCGTCCAGCATGCCCATGATCTGTTTCGTCTGATCGGTCTCTTGTCTAAAATGAGTACGCATCATTTCAATGACGTTATTCACGATAGTGGACGCATAACATACGGTAGGCACACCGATGGCGATGCAGGGAACACCCAATATTTCACGTGTCAATCCACGTCGCTTGTTGCCAATGCCCGAGCCAGGATGGATGCCGATGTCTGCGACCTGAATCGTTGTATTGACACGTTCCAGGGAGCGTGAGGCCAACGCATCAATCGCAATGATTGCATCCGGCTTCGTCCGGTCCACAATCGCTTGCACGATGTCACTGGATTCAATACCTGTTGTGCCCAATACACCCGGCGCAATGGCACTGACTTCACGATAACCGGGTGCAACCTGATCCGGTACCAGTTCAAAATACTGGCGCGTAACCATTAAATTCTCCACCACCAGCGGACCCAGTGAATCGGGTGTGACGTTCAGGTTGCCCAAACCGACAATCAGCACCTTGGACGTCTTGTTGATGCCCGCCTTTGCCAAAAAATCCTCCATCTCTCGCGTGAATTCTGCAGCCACCCGTTCCTGAAGATCGGTATCCCCGTTACGAAGCGAAGGGACCTCCAATGTGACGTAGTGCCCCTTCACACGTCCAATGGCTGTAGCAGCTGCTTCATTTAGCACATCAATACGCGTGATAGTGATACCATCTTTCTTTTCCACATCTTCCCGTAGCCCGGGAATCGTCTGTTTCTGCCCACCCTGAGCCATTTCCTTGGAGTCAATCGCCAAGTCGGTGCGAACTGCATAATTTTGCAAATCCAGTGTCATCTGTCCCTGCCTCCCTTACCGCATTTGAGCATATTGTGTGGGGAAATGGTGTGCTTTATGCAGCACTACGAATATCATAGGAAAATTGGTTGCAATTTGCATGCCAGCGTGCTAGAATATTTTAAGTTGTGAAACGTTTGTATTCATGCAAATGCCTTACAGGAGGTGAATGTAATGCCAAACATCAAATCCGCTGTTAAACGCGTAAAAACGAGCGACAAGCGCCGCGCACTCAACGCTTCCCAGAAATCTGCACTCCGTACAGCTGTTAAAGCTGCTGATGCTGCTCTGGTAAGTAACGAAGTTGATACTGCAAAAGCTGCGATTCAAGCTGCTTCCAAAAAGCTGGACAAGGCTGTAACTAAAGGTCTGGTTCATAAAAATGCTGCAGCCCGCAAAAAGTCTCGCTTGGCGAAAAAACTGAACGCTCTTTCCGCACAAGCGTAAGAAGCGTTACTTATACGATCTAATGGAAAAATCCTGAACAGCACGAGCTTTCAGGATTTTTTAGTATCTGATTCTATAAGCACTCACACAGACAAAGCGGCCTTTATTCCGATGATCTCACCATCAACGAAATAGAGGCCGCTTTATCTTACAGTTATATCTATGTTTATGCACCAAGCCTTAATAAGAACAGCTCCAATCCCAACACTTTATCCACTGCCCCCGTCTTCATCTGATAATCCAGTTCACTGAGGTGACTCAGAATCAGCCTCAAACGTTCAGCCTGAAATTTACGGGCCTGCTCGCCGGCGATCTTCACAGCGTACGGATGCAGACCAAGCTGGCTGGCAATCTGCTGTTGAGAGTAACTCTGGTGCCCTAACTCTTTCACCTGGATCATGATTCGGAACTGACGCGCGATTAACGCTGCAATTTTGATCGGTTCTTCACGTTGCTTCAGCAACTCATAAAATAGACCTAGAGCCTTCTCCAGCCTCAAGTTAGCAAGCTCCTCAACCAATGCGAATACATTCTGCTCCGTACTTCGTGCCACCAGTGATTCGATATCCGCGCGTTTGATCGTGCCTCCGTTACCAGCGAACAAACACAACTTGTCCACTTCCGCAGATAACGTCTGCAGGCCTGTTCCTGCATAACTCACAAGCGTGTCAGCCGCTCCAGCCTCAAAAGATACATCCCTTTGCTTCGCCAGCTTTACAATCCAACCCAGCAGCTCCTCACCACTTAGCGGAGCAAATGCAAGGACAACGGCTTGTTTCTTGGCTGCCTTGACCAGTTTTTTACGTTCATCCAGCTTATCCCCTTGAGCCAGGAACACAATAGTACTATAATCTGCCGGATTGTCCATATATGTAAGCAGTCGGTCAACCTGGTGATCAATTTTGGAATCCTTGCCCGCTGTAAACAAATTGGCATCGCGAACAATGATAAGTTTACGTGGAACAAGAAAAGGAACCGTCTCCGCTTCTTCGATGACCACCTCCACAGCTGTTTCGGAGAGATCATATGGAATGATTGCAAAATCACGGTGTTCTTCTTCAATAACCTGTTCCTTTAACATATCCGTAAATTGCTGTATCTGGTATTTCTCCGTTCCGTACAGCACATATACCGGAGCCGTTTCTCCACTGCGTATTGCCTTTGTCGCACTCTTTACATCCATCACGGTGCCCCCTTATCCTCTTATCCTACCAGAAAACGTGACAGACAACAAAGGGGCCTTACATCCGCTTAACGGATGAAGGCCCCCTGTCCTACATCTATATAAACGCTAACACCAACAATTCTAGAAAAGGCTGGTATAGCGGTCATACGACGTCAGTTGTTGTAACTGAGATAGGACGTTGTTGTTACTCCCAGTATATTCTCAATGCAACAGAAATGTTCGGCAAGTCTGGAGTCCAAATGTGTGATTTACCGCCTATTTGGCAGAAGTTCCACTCGAAGCAGTGGAAACATTAAATGATTTCTTCACTGTTGTCCCATCTTTATCCGTCTCATAATTGAATACGGTACTATCCGTGGACCAACTCGCAGATTTTAGCGTCCCCCCCACATTTCGCTGCTCGACCAAATTAAGCACATCCGGGTCATTGGCAGATTTAGAGTAGATGCTGATCTGATCGTCGAGCAGCATGACCAGATAGGAGCCATCTGGTGACTTCCATTCTTTTGGAGTTGTATTGGAAAGGGCACCCGAATCTGTGGCAGCGAATCCTTTGTTACCTCCTGCTGCATCCATGCCCGTCTCGGAATCAGGAGTCGTCGTACTCTCCGTTGGCTCTTCCACCTTAATGTCGGGCATATCCTGAGAAGTGAATGATTGCGCGTCCCCAGTTTCAGGCTCCGTTGCTCCATTTCCATCAGAGCCTGCTGGTGGTGCGGTAGCAGTTCCTGTATCCTGATTATTTTTCTGATTCACACTTTTCGTACTATCAGCAGAATCGGAACTGGAAGGAGTGCCCTTCGTATCAGTACTCTTGTTCGTTTCGGACCCGGAAGCTGGCTTTTTAGGCGTTGGATCTTCCTTTGTTACAGGTTCCTGTGCCTTCTCGGAGCCATCTTCCTCAGGAGCAGTCTCTTGAGGTTTTTTATCTTCAACAAATGGCTGGTTAAAATCTTCAATTAATGAACTGCTATCACTCGATGCAGCGGATGGTTCATCGTTGTTAATCTCTCTGCTCACTGGATTTTGATCGGCATTTCCGCCTTCTTGATTACTTCCAGTGCTCATCATCACTTCGGCATTCTCTATCTTCTCTGGCTGATATCCAAAGATTGCAATACCGAGAACAACAGCTGCTGCTGCTGCACCCATGGACATCCGACCAGCCATGGAATTCAACCATTTTTGCTTCGGTTTCCGCTCACTTGAACGCTGTAAATTCTCAAATGCAGCAGGGACAGGACTCATTTCCTGTATTGTACTGCTTTGTTCCCTCTTCGCTTCGTCGATTGCATCCAATTGCGGCATAATGGCATCAACCAGACTGAATCTCGGGGTTACCTGCGGCAAATCTTCCAGTTCTCTGGAGAGAGCTCTGAGCAAACTAAAATTTTCGGCGCACTCCGCGCATTGGGCTACATGCTGTAGCATCTGCGCGGTTTCGGCCTCGCCCAGATCATGATCCAGATACCGGTGCATCCATTCCACCACCTCTTCGCATTTCATCCTGTCACACCACCTTTCTGATACTCCTGTAGTAGATTCTGTAATTGCTGTCTGGCTCTAAATAAATAAGATTTAACCGTATTCAACGGAAGATCGAGGCAATCCGCAATTTCGTTATAGGATAAGTCCTGCAAATATCTTAGAACAATAACGGTACGGTGATGCTCAGGTAGCTTATTAATAGCATCCTGTATATCCTTTGCCACATACGTGGACATCACTTCGAATTCCACGTCCTGATTGTCCTGAAAAACCATATCATGCTCGTCAATGGAGACGGAAGGCTTGGTTCTTCTGAATTTATCAATACAGATATTCGTGACGATGCGCTGTACCCATGTCTTAAACTGGGCCTTTTCCTCATATGAGTTAATCTTGGTGTAAATTCGGATCAACGCTTCCTGAGCAGCATCCAAAGCGTCCTGTTCATTATTTAGAATGTAATATGCGGTCCGATAAACATGCTGTTCAATGTCCCGCAATAGGGTAATTAGAGCGTCGCGATCGCCCGATTGAGCGGCTCTGATGAGTTCCGGCTCTACCACAAAGGATCCCCCTCTCCCTGCAACCTTACAGACGTGACCATCAATAAAATTGTTGCAAAGTTAAGTATATTTTTATATTGCCATAACAAAATAACGGCTTATGTATTGGGGCCGCTGAAATCTCCTCTTAGAATAACAGAAATTGCATAATGAGTCATCAAGCCAGCTCAAAAGTCATTCCAGTACTTACACGACTCAATTTAATTACAATGGCATACATTATAGCTAACAACAACTTATAGCATTGAAAATAAAAAAGTTCAAATTTTGTACAAATTTAAGCTCATTTTAATGTAATTTTCATGAAAACAGTGTATTGTAAATTTACATTCATAACACGAGGTGATGAGCATGCCAGCTCTTGCAAAAATTCAAGCGTTAAAAGAACAAATGCCCAAAGAATATCAAAGCATATCCCATTTTGTGGAACATGCATTGCAGTCTATTGATACCCTGGTCGAGGAACATCGGAAATACACCGCTGCACAGGCATTATACGGCGACAAAATCGTCGGATCGGAAGAACGCTTGTACAGAGAAACCGTGCTTGATGTACGAGCACAGCTCTTGCTGACGCTGGAGAAAACAGTAGAAGATCTGTTGCACAAAGGCGACAAACATTGGAGCAAACATTTCAAAGATGGCGTTGAATAATTTTTACATTATTCCAAATGTTTAAAAAATGGCCCGCTATCCGGTATTCTCCCCGAGGAGTATAACGGAAAGCGGGCTTTTGTTATTTTATTCTACGTGCAAATGTGATTACCAACTTGTTATTGAAACTGTAATATCATAACTTACATTAAATTAACAAAGCGAATACAATTTAATTCAAATAATAATATAAAATAGAAATTATATACACTTAGTGGTAAATCCTGTCCTTGGATACAACAACCAAAGTTGAAGAGAGTTAGTCCGGTAACACACTTTAAACAGAAATGTGGCAGATTAAATGAAATTAAAAATCTTTTTAAAATACTTTTTAGGATTATTTGTTCTCTATAATTTATTAATAATTGTATTTAATATTGGGATACAGCATAAAACATGGAATGAAATCGATTATATGCTAAACCTATTCAGTGTTACGATAATTAGCTTAACAGTAGGCATTTTGAAGGCAAGAAAATAATTCATTTTAGTCAGCTCCCCTAAGTAATTACGTAGCGTTCCGCCCATTCGTTGTAGATCTTCCCTCTACTATAAGAAGTAAGAAAAGGTTTACTCATTACTTAAGATGAATTATCTATCTAGTTATACAGGTAACGTCATCCACCCTCTAGTTTGTAACGCACATCAATCTCCCCATCTTTAATCCTCATCTGAATCTCCCCCATTTGATCTGTTCGATAGATTTCTGTACCCGAATCTACAAGACGTTCAAGCACTCCAGGATTGGGATGTCCATATGTATTGTTGGCTCCTGCAGATATCACGGATGCCGATGCATTCCAGTAATGTAACCAAGCTTCAGTAGAAGAAGTTTTGCTCCCGTGATGTGCCACTTTTAACACATCAATGATAACCGAAGCATCCTCATGATTTTCCCCCGCCTGACTTGTAAACATCTCCTGAACGGAAACATCTGCTAATGCAGCATCTACATCCTGCTGTCCAAACGAGGCTGCGAGCGATCCATCCTGAATCATATAGAGCAGATCCTGCTCGGCTGCAGCATCCATGTCTCCTGTGAACAATAGGGAGGCGCCTGCCATTTCTAGCATAAAGACAACCGAATCATGATTCTGATGTTCCGAAACGGGCAATCTTTCTCCTGTATCCATCGTTTTCTCCAGATCCGGATATATAAAATGTAATCTGGTCTCTCCATCCGGCGCGTAGGACATCCCTTGGCGAATGGCATATAACGGAATCTTCTTCTCAATAACTGTATCCAGCAATTTCTCAAAATTGGCCGTACCGCTGGTTGTCCCATTGAACATGAATCGTTCCACCGGAATTTGTTCGAGCACCGCCTGTAATCCCCCGGCATGATCCTGATCAGCATGGGTTACGATTACAGCGTCCAGCCGATGAATGCCTCGTTTTTTCAATAAAGGAACTACCACCTTGGCCCCTACTTCATATGGATCACGCCGTGTCTTCCAGGAGTGTTCGGACTTTCCAAACTGGACCGTGCCCCCACCATCGACCAAAATATGTTTTCCTCCGGGAGTTGTAATTAGTGTGCTGTCGCCTTGTCCAATATCCAAAAATTGCACCACTCCCGCACCCGCAGGCTGGGGCGTCTGGTATGCCCACCATAGTCCCGCTACAAAGCTGAGAGCCAATAGCCCACATAACCATTTGTGGAAGCTGTTCATCCGTTCACCAGAGTAAAAACCCGCCCCACGCGCAGCAAATGCACTGGTATATTCCGGCCAGGCAATGCTTGCACTTAATGTGGTCATTGAACCATGATTAGCTTCACGTCCACCTTTATTTAATCCTTGTGATGGTGATGATGCGTTAGACAACGCAGATAGCCCCAGAGCTGCTCTGGACGATCCTCCAGCATGCCGATGAACCAGAGGAGCCGTGTCCTCTTCTGTGCCCTGGGCAATAGGCTGTTCACCTGAGCCGCGATGAAGGGTACGCAAAAGCGCATAGAGAACAGCATAATATGCTGCAATCCACAGCAACGAAGGTGTAGCCCAGATCAGCACAAAGCCCGGCAAGCTGTTCATCCACTCCGTACTTGCAAAGGTCATTTTGTTCAGCAAAATAGCAATCCACGCCAACGGTTTAGCCAGAGGCATCCAAAGAAGCGATAAAATCAGGGCAACCGTTCCAAGCGGAAGCACAATCGCGCTAATCAAGGAGACTAGCAGGAAGTTTGCAACAAATGACAGCAGTGAAAACTGGTTGAAATATAGAATCGTTACCGGAAAAGAAATCAGCTGTGCCGTTACCGTCACAGAAGCTGTTGCCGCAAGTCCTTTGGGCCAACTGCTAAATAGTCGGTTAATCAGCGGCATATAGATCATCAGTCCGGCTGTTACCAGAAAGGATAGTTGGAAGCTCACACTTAATAAAAAATACGGGTTCCACCACATCATCAACAACGCTGCTGCACTAATCATCTGCAACCCATCCCTGGCAAGCCCGCGCCGCGTCATATACAAACCAATCATCGACATAATTCCTGCACGAATCACCGACGGTGCACCCCCGGACAACAGTACGTATGCTGGTATTAGCAGCAACACAATGGTGAGCGATGTTTCCCGGGTTAACCTAAGCCAGGATAAAAGGAGCAGCAACGATGCCACATATACCGCGACATGCGTTCCGGAGATCGCCAAGATATGAGTTAAACCAAGCTGTGAAAACTGACCATATGTATCTGGATCGATATCTTTAGACATCCCGATAATCAGACCTTTCATATATCCAGCATGAGGTTCGGGGAATAACTGTTCTACCGCTGCGCCGAGCTTATGTCTGACCACGTCATTCCACCGGAGAATATTGAGTTTCCCCAGCCCTTCAGGGGGAATGTTCATTACCGAGCTGGCACCCTTCACTTTAAACAACCAATGGATATGAAGAGTCCTTAAGTAATTTCGATAGTCAAATCCGCCAAAGTTTCTGGCTTCGCCGGGAAGCGCAAGCGAACCCGTCAACGTTATCGTATCCCCTCGCTTCCAGCCTGTTGCTACCTGCTGTTCTTCTTCCTCAGCCAGACGAACTTGGACCATCAGACGTTCTCTCAAGTTAGGCTCAGTTTGCGTTTCCGACGCTGGTGCCGATGTTGTATCGGATTGTGGAAGCATGGAGGTAATCTGCATTTGAAAATCGGCCCGATCCCCATCTATGCGTACATCCGACATCAGGGTTCCTTCAAATGTAGTTGCATAACCATCCAAATCCTCGGCAGCCGTATGTGTGATCTCGGGCAGACTGCTCCGATTCCGCGTATCATTCCATTCCCAGTGCACAGCACCGCCGAGGAGTGCTCCGATCAGTAACAAGATGGGCCAACCGCGTATATCAATCATTCGTAGCAACAACGGCAGACAAACAAGCGCGCCAATCATTCCTATGAACAGGGACCAGCCTGATAATGCACATGCCATCCCGCTACCGCATAACCAGCAGACGGTAAATACCAGTAAAGGTCTGCCTTTCATTACTTTGCCTCCTTCTTTTCACGCGTATGAACGCAGAAAAACCCCCGGCAGCTGATACAGCAACCGGAGGTTCTTCCCCGCTAATTTGAATATTGTAGTTGTTCTAGTCACTTACCGTCATCATCGTCTCACGCGGAGGCTGGTAATTTTCCAGTCGGCGAAACGTAATGCCTTTTTGCTTCATCATGTCCGTAACCTTGCCTGTATCCTTCGGATATGGGCGATGAAATACGATTTCTGTAATGCCGCTATTCGCGAGCATATTGGAGCACGTCCAGCAAGGTTCATCCGTAACATATACAGAAGAGCCTTCGCGGTCAATGCGATCAGTGAACAAAAGCAAATTCTGCTCCGCATGAATGGTACGAATACAGCGTTGCTTTTTGACCATTTCCTCCTGACCGTCGGTTACCACCAGCTCATATTCTTCCGAGATCATGCACCCTGCTTCAGAGCAGTCCGGAACTCCCATGGGCGCACCATTATAAGCTGTTCCAAGCAGTTTCTTCCCCTGAACAAGTACGGCGCCAACATGACGGCGTGAACAGCGGGAACGGGTTGAGACCATATAGGCGATGTCCATAAAATACGTATCCCAGTCTTTGCGTACGTCTGTTGTACTCATAACCGTTTCCCTCCCGTCCGATAAAAGCTGAACCCATATAGATGTCATCCAGACACCCAGCGTACAGAAACCTTTCGATTGCTGTAATGTCATTTCAAATCCAACTTATATCGTAATATTTAATATATTGTTACTACCTGATCTGCACATAAGGAGCCATTTTCTCCAGCATCTTCATTCCGATTCCTTTCACTTTGGTCAGGTCGCTGACTTTGGTAAAAGGTCCATGAGAATTACGATAATCAATAATGGCTTGCGCCTTTTTCTCCCCAATTCCAGGGAGGTCCATAAGCTTGGCTACCGGAGCTGTATTGACATCAACTTTACCATTGTCAACAGCTTCATTGCCGACCAATGCCTGATTATTGTCTGGTGAAACCACAGGTACATCTGATTTCGTTTCTGCCACACCTATAGAGACATCCGTTTGGTTGTTGCCTGCAACGCTCTGATTAGCTACCTTTTCCGTCGTGGCATTAATCTGGTTCGTCTCTGTGGAGGCCTCTGCAGTTGAAGGTTTCTGATCTGCATCGGGAGCCTTCGTTTGTTCCTGAACCAAAGTAGCCGACTGTACAGCAGAGGTTTCCTGCTCTATCGTCGGCTTCTCGGTGGCGAGCTGCATAGGTTCCCAGCCTGAAGGTGGCTGTTCACTTTTGCCCGACCATAATATCAATATACATCCAACCACCGCAGCAGCAATGGTCAATCCCTTGTTCCATCTCATGTCTTCCACACCTCTCCCTGGATTCAAAATAAATCTATTCTGAACACGGGCGGTGCTTCCGAACCGTTGGACTTGCCTCGTAAACCAAGCTGTACTTTTTTCATGTCATGTCAAGCAGGTCCTGACGCATACACTAGAGGGAAAGAACTGCGCCATTACCGTAAAGCATGAAAGGAGGCCTGAACAATGAAGGTTGGATTTATCGGAACCGGCAGCATGGGTAGCCTGCTGATCTATGCCTTGATTCAATCCGGTGCACTTGAGCCACGGCAGATCGCCGCCAGCAATCGAACCCCTTCCAAAGTACGGCAGCTAGCCCTCCGTTACCCTGGTCTGCATGAATCACAGAGCAACCGGGAAACCGTCATCCGCAGCAATATCGTCTTTCTATGCGTAAAGCCACTTGAATTCAAACATGTCATTGACGACATCCTGCCTGTCGTGAATCCCAATCATATAATCGTCTCGATCACCAGTCCCGTGCAGCTGCGCCATCTGGAATCTGCACTTCCTTGCAAAGTCTCCAAAGTTATCCCCAGTGTTACGCACCAGGTCGGCAGCGGAGCGTCCCTGTGTATACACGGTGAGCGAATGACTACCGAAGACCGCGCTTTGCTGGAAGGGCTGCTCAGTCATATCGGCAGACCCTATCAAGTGGATGAAGCCTGTACCCGGATCACATCCGACTTCTCCAGCTGCGGACCTGCATTCATATCGTTCTTTCTGGAGCAATGGATCGAGAGTGCTGTCAAGCTCACAGATATCAAACGAGCCGATGCCTGCGCTCTTGCTGGCGAGATGCTCCTGGGAACAGGCAAGCTGCTCACAGAAGGAGGATATACCCCGCAAGAACTTCAGGCTCGCGTGGCTGTACCTGGCGGCATCACCGCACAGGCACTTGCCCTGCTGAAGGTGAGTCTAGATGGTGTTTTTGACAGCCTGATCCAGACGACTCATGACAAATATGATGAAGATTTATTGAAGCTGGATGAGCAGTTCAAAGCCGGTGAGATTAACCGGCAACAATATTAACGAGTTTGCCTGGAACGGCAATGACCTTGCGAACGGTCTTGCCTTCCAGTGCCTGTTTCACAGGTGCCAGTTCCATTGTAAAGTCCTGCATACCCTGTGCGTCCAGGTCCTTAGCGATCGTAGCACGAGTTACAATTTTGCCATTCACTTGAACAACAATCTCCACTTCGGCATCCACCGTCATGGACTCATCATACTCAGGCCAAGCTACATAAGAGATTCCACCTTCATGACCGAGACGGCTCCACAGCTCCTCTGCCATATGTGGTGCCAGTGGTGACAGCAACTGTACAAAGTTCTCCATCGCTTCACGTGACAGCGTATCTGCTTTGTATGCATCGTTGATGAAAATCATCAACTGGCTGATTGCTGTGTTGAAACGCAGATGTTCCATATCCTCTGTAACCTTTTTGATGGTTTTGTGAGCCGTCCGTTTGAACTCATCGGTACCACCATCTGCTGTAATCTTGTCATTGATTGCACCTGTATCTTCATTGATGAACAGACGCCATACACGTGACAGGAAGCGGTGCATACCCTCAACCCCGTTAGCGTTCCACGGTTTTGTAGCCTCCAAAGGCCCCATGAACATTTCATACAGACGCAATGTGTCTGCACCAAATTCATTGACGATCTCATCCGGGTTAATAACATTACCACGGGATTTACTCATCTTCTCGTTGTTGGTTCCCAGGATCATACCTTGGTTGACCAATTTGTGGAATGGCTCTTTGGTATGCACCACACCCAGATCATACAGCACTTTATGCCAGAAACGAGCGTACAGCAAGTGAAGCACCGCGTGCTCCGCTCCACCAATGTACAGATCAACGGGCAGCCACTGCTGCTGTTTCTCCTGAGAGATCAGTTCCTTGTCATTATGTGGATCGATAAAGCGCAGGTAATACCAGCAGCTACCGGCCCATTGTGGCATCGTGTTCGTCTCGCGACGTGCTTTCATTCCTGTTTCCGGATCTATGGTGTTAACCCATTCCGTAACATTTGCCAGCGGTGATTCTCCAGTACCCGAAGGTTTGATCTGGTCAATATCCGGCAGCAGCAAAGGCAGTTGATCTTCCGGCACTGTCTTCATCGTTCCGTCTTCCAGATGCAGAATCGGGATTGGCTCACCCCAGTAACGCTGACGGCTGAACAACCAGTCACGCAGACGATAGGTCGTTTTGCCTTGTCCCTTACCGTTCTCTTCCAACCAGGCAATCATCTTCGCAATCGCTTCTTCGTTGTTTAATCCGTTCAGGAAATCGGAGTTCACATGCGGTCCGTCTCCAGAATAAGCTTCTTGGGTTACGTCGCCACCCTGTACAACCTCGATGATGTCCAGACCAAACTGTTTCGCAAACTCCCAGTCACGAGTGTCATGCCCCGGAACGGCCATGATTGCCCCTGTGCCGTAACCAGCCAGAACATAATCGGCGATCCAGATCGGTACCTTCGCTCCGTTTACCGGATTGATTGCGTAAGTTCCTGTGAACACACCTGATTTGTCTTTAGCCAAGTCGGTGCGTTCCAGATCACTCTTGCGAGCAGCCTGTTCCTGATATGCCTTGATTGCTTCACGCTGTTCTGGGGTTGTAATGACATCCACCAGCTCATGCTCAGGTGCCATTACAGCATAACTTGCGCCAAACAACGTATCTGCACGTGTCGTAAACACCTTGATAACTTCTTCATGACCCTCAATGGCAAAAGTAACTTCTGCCCCGGTCGATTTGCCGATCCAGTTGCGCTGCATATCCTTGATGCTCTCCGACCAGTCCAGCTCCTCCAGATCTTCCAGCAAACGCTCTGCATATTCCGTAATTCTCAATACCCATTGGCGCATTGGTTTACGAACGACCGGATGTCCACCACGCTCACTCTTGCCGTCAATAACCTCTTCGTTCGCCAGTACCGTACCCAAAGCTTCGCACCAGTTAACAGGTACTTCATCAACATAAGCCAGGCCTTTATTGTACAACTGGATAAAGATCCATTGCGTCCATTTGTAATATTCAGGGTCAGTTGTGCTGATCTCCCGATCCCAGTCATAGGAGAAACCGAGTGATTTGATCTGACGACGGAAATTATCAATGTTGCGGAAGGTGATATCACGCGGATGCTCACCCGTATCCAATGCATGCTGCTCGGCAGGCAGGCCGAAAGCGTCCCAACCCATTGGATGCAGTACATTAAAGCCGCGCATACGTTTGAAACGGGATACGATATCCGTTGCCGTGTATCCTTCCGGGTGACCTACGTGCAGGCCTGAGCCGGATGGATACGGAAACATATCCAGTGCGTAAAACTTCGGTTTAGAAGGGTCCTCACCCGTTTTAAACGTTTTATTGTCATCCCAGTATTGCTGCCAACTTTTTTCCATAACTTGTGGCTTATAGCCGTGTTTTGGCTGTTGATTCTCGCTCATCTATTGTTCCTCCTCTGGTTATTCACATTTATTGCAACAAAAAAACCTCAGCATCCCGTAGCGTTTGCAGCGCTAGGGACGAGAGGTTGAATTCCCGTGGTACCACCCTAGTTAGCGGACGATCGTGCTTCGTCATCCACTCCCTTTGGACCTGTAACGGCGGTTAACCGATGCGGATTTCCATTCCTGAACACGAGTGTTGCTTCGTCGGTTGCAAGATGGTGTAATCACCGCATTTCTCCAAGGCGAGTTCGTGAAATACTGTCAACCGACTTGCACCAACCGTCGGCTCTCTGTCATGTACAGGACTCACTACTGATCCTTATCATCGAAATATGTATACGATATGATCGGGAACATTATATAAAAAAGAAGCATTAAAGTCAATATTACACTGTTTGTTGACTATAAACAATGCCATGCATGAGTATACACATCAAGACGACCGGAATCGCTTGATTCCTTCTTCCAGGTTATCCATCGTTCACTGAATGTGTTCCTTGTTATTGTATTGACGATAAGGACACTTGATTCCCTCTCAGCATCAGATCAAAGTAGAGTTCATATAAACTTCTTCTTTTCCGTTCACTATCTGTTGTAACAAAACTGCCCCTATGTATCATAAGGACAGTTCTTTAGTTACCTATTTCACAGCTACATAGAACAGACGCTGTGCGCCTTCTCCCGCTTCTTTCCACTCAAAATCAGCATACACACGCACATCTCTGAAACCAGCCTTCGTGAGCTCCAGCTTCATCCAGTCTGGATCGTATGCACGCTGAACATGAACCTCTTCAAACCGCTGGTACATATCCTTGCCGCTCTCAGCAGCACGCGAAAAGATACTCAGATGATGCTCGATCTCACACCGATCATGATCCATATCACAGGTCCAAATATACGACACGGAGCGTTCATCCAACACAAAAGGTTGCTCCTCTTCGTATCGAATAAGGGTATTCGGATGATGTACATCGAACAGGAAAGTCCCCTCCGGCTTCAGCATCTCGTAAGTACGCTGAAATGTACGGACAACATCTTCTTTTTCAAGCAAATAATTCACGCAATCACAGAACGATATCACCGAGTCCACGGGCTCCGGTACTCTCCAGTCCCGCATATCTTGCTGCACCCAGCGGACGCTGCCCTCCCGATATAAGCGGTGACCTTGAGGTGTAGCCTCCATTTTACTGCGTGCAACAGACAACATGTCCGCTGACAGGTCAATGCCTGTAACTTCGAAGCCGGAGTTGACCAGGGGGATCGTAATTGAACCGGTACCGCAGCCCAGTTCAGCCACACTTTTCGGCATGCCATGCCGTTCCCAAGCCGTTCTCGCAAACCTTATCCAGTCCGGATAAGGCATATCCTCCATTAATTCATCGTACACATAGGCAAATTTCCGGTAAGACATGTCAGGCACCGCACTTTCAATTTCATTTTCGAAGCTCATTTGAACAAAAGAAAAAGCAGGGGCGTCCGGAGTTCACCCAGCCTTGCCCTGCCTTTACGTTTGGATTCAAGCACATGCTTGATCCATGATAGCTGTTTGCTTACTTGTCCTCGTTCTGATCCTGGGGTACAGACTCTGTCAGATAGGTCCAGTTTTCCTTTTGAGTGACCAGACCGTCCTTCATCAGTTTGCCCAAGGCACGCTTGAAAGCAGATTTACTGATGCCAAAACGCTCCTTGATAATGTCCGGCGGGGTAGCATCCGAATAAGGCATGCCGCCCGTAGGGCGCTCTTTCATGAAAGCGAGCAGTTTGTCCGCATCTTCATTGCGACCCACCTCTTTGAGAGGGGACATCGCCAGATTGACACGTCCGTCTTCACGTACCATGGTTACCCGGCATTTCACCTTTTCACCAAGACGCAGCATACGATTTCGCTCCGAGGAATGAATCATGCCGATCGCGCCAAATCCGAGCACACCACCGTCAACAAGTACAAAAGTCCCCATCTGAAGTGGCTTGTACACTGTTGCTTCAACCCATTCGTTCACCCAAGAGGTTGGCGCATGGAAAGACAATGGCGCAAGCTCACGTTCCCCAGCCAATTTTGCCCGCAAACGTCCTTGCTTGTCATGCTCCATAAGAACAAAAACTTCATCCCCTACATGGGGACGCAATTCTTCCAACTCAGGCAATTCACGAATCGGGAGCAGCAATTGCCGTCCAAGCCCCATTTCGAGGAAACAGCCGAGGCGTGGATGAATATCAGCCACAACCAGTCGTCCCATTTCACCGAGTGTGAGATATGGTTTTTTCATGGTTGCCGCGAGACGATCTTCCGTATCAAAGAACAGAAAGACCTCCAGCATTTCACCAATTTTAACGTCCCGTGTAAGCTCCGTATAGTGAAGCAGTACATCTTCCGATCCTGTCGTCAAAAAGTAGCCAAACGGAGACACTTCACGTGAAACCGGCAAATTGACAACTGTTCCTGCGATCAAACTCATACCGTTTCCACCACTTTGGCATCAGACCACAGTCGTTCAATGTTGTAATACTCACGCTCGTCGCGGTGGAAGATATGAACAACCACATCACCCATATCCATCAATACCCAACGCGCAGAATCCATGCCTTCGATGCCTTTGATATTCACTCCGGCTGCATGTGCCTGTTTGCGAATTTCTGTTGCAATCGCTTGTACCTGTGTATCGGAATTCCCGTGACAGATAACAAAATAATCCGCTACAAGCGAGATGTTAATCAGATCCAGCGCTACAATGTTGGATGCCTTTTTATCGTCAGCGGCAGCAACCGCCATATTCATAAGTTCTTTCGATGATACTGTCATGAACCAACCTCCATAATTTAATCTATAATTGTGCAATCAAGTCATTTCGCGACAACATGGTCAAAGGATAAATGACACGGCGCTGCGAGATCAGCAAGCTGATCGTCGAGTCAAAACCGGCAATTAAACCCTCTTCCAGACTATGTTCAGCCTGTTCACGGATATGATCCACTCCCGGGAAGTCTCTCCCAGACTCAATATAATCCGCCAGACATACCACTTTATCCAGCAGACTCATGCCGACCCGACCTGAGGTATGCCAGCGGATGGCATTAATAATTTCGGCATCATCAATCCCGTAGTCACGCTCTGCAATAAAAGCACCCACTTCGGAATGCCAGAGCTGCTTGTCATGCTGCAAAAGTTCTTCGTTCAATCCATTGTCACGGATGACCGCTTCCATCTCCGATACAGGCCAATACTTGGCCACATCATGCAATATCGCTGCCAGATCCGCTTTTACAGGGTCAGCACCGTATTTTTCAGCCAGCATTACTGCCGACTCCATGACACCAAGCGTATGCTTCCAACGCTTCTCCGGCATTTGACCGGAAACAGCGCGGATCAGTTCGTCACGGCTTAGTTCCATATAAACCGCTCCTTACAATGTATTGATGGACCGCGTCAGGAATCATAAAGCGCACGGAATGCCCTTTGGAGAAACGTCTGCGTACTGCCGTGGATGATATGTCCACCAAAGGCATCTCTGCCAACAGTACCCGATCCTGTAATACGTCAGGCAGGTCATCCAGATGCAGCTGGAATCCTGGGCGTCCCACACCGATGAAGATCAAGCGTTCGGCGAGATCTTCGATCTGTTCCCACTTGGGAAGATAGTTCACCATATCCGCTCCAACAATGAAGTAAAATTCATGCTCCGGATAACGGTTCCAAAGCTCCTTCATCGTATCGATGGTATAAGACACGCCGCCAAGCTCCATCTCAATGCCAAGCACTTCGTAGTGCTGCACATCTTTCACAGCCGCTTCCGTCATTTCAAGACGTTGCTGTCCCGATGCCCCTGTTCCGCGTTTATGAGGGGGAACATGGGAAGGCATGAACCAGATTTCATTCAATGCATATGCATCCCTGGCCGCTTCGGCTGCCAGCAGGTGCCCCATGTGGATCGGATCAAACGTACCACCCATGATGCCGATCTTCACCCGTGTCACTCTCCCTTACCTAGGTAGTTCAATTTGTTTGTTGTCACGTGATTCTTTGTACAGGATGATGGTGCTACCGATGACTTGCACCAGTTCGCTTCCTGTTTCACGAGCAACTTCTTCTGCGATTTCATTTTTGTCATCCAGATTGTTGTTCAGCACTTGCACTTTCATCAATTCACGCTTCTCAATCGCATCTTCGATATGACGGAACAGGTGCTCATTCGTTCCCCCTTTACCAATTTGAAACACAGGGGTCAGATGATGTGCTTGTGAACGCAAAAAGCGCTTTTGTTTACCGTTTAACATGAATACTCCATACTCCTTATGGTGAGCAAACCTCAGTAACAGTACAATGTCTGTCCGAGGCTTGACCGTTCAATTATATTTTTACAATATCAAAAACTGTCTAATACAGCTCGTCTCATCGTCTCCACGGGAGCCGGGATGCCGAGCCAGTGCTCGAACGCTACCGCGCCCTGATATATAAACATACCCAGGCCACCGTGCACGGTACATCCACGCTGCCTTGCCTCACGGAGCAGGCGAGTTTCCAGGGGATTGTAGATGAGGTCACTTACTGCTGCACCTACTCGAATGAGTGCAGGATCTACAGGCACGTCATCTACATGTGGATGCATACCTGCGGCTGTTGTGTTAATCACAATATCGGCCGAAGCCAACACCGCAGCGGCCTCTTCCATTCCGCCACCTGTGATATTACCCAGTCCATGAGCCCGCAGATCGGAAGCAAGCGCAACGGCTCTGTCGGCTGTACGGTTAAGAATACTAATCCGTTCAGGCTTCTCCAAAGCGAGGGCATAAATCACACCTCTTGCTGCTCCTCCAGCCCCCAGAACAGCGATACGCTTACCTGCGAGTTCCGGAACAGCTTCTTCCTTCAAAGAACGCACGTAACCGATACCATCCGTATTATACCCTGTCAGCTTGCCTTCTTCATTGACAATGGTGTTTACCGCACCAATCAGACGTGCACTTTCATCAATCACATCAAGATACTGCATGACCTGTTCCTTGTGCGGAATAGTTACATTCACACCACGGTACCCCAGCGCCACTATGCCACGAATGGCTGCTTCCAGCTGGTCGGGATGAACATGCAATGGCATATACATTCCATTCACTCCTGCAGCCTGCAAAGCCGCATTATGCATGGCAGGCGATTTGGAATGTGCAATGGGATCACCCATAACGCCAAGCAGGACAGGGAGTGAAGGATTGGCTTTTTTCTGTTCCGACATACTTCCGCCTCCGATCTGAGTAAAATGCTGCTGAGATTACATTAGATCAAGGATGGACGGATCAGTACACGAATACCTTTTGGAGCATGAACAGCAACAAGCGCCCCATTCTCTCCGTTAACCTTAATCCAGCCCAGACCGGAAATGAATACATCCGACTGACTGCCACGTTTGATACGGAATTCATGTCTGGTCCACTCAGGCATATCCGCAGCATCTTCACGCGTTGGCGGAGACAGCAATTCACCCAGATGGTCACGGTACAAGTCGTCTGCACGTTCCAGCTTCGTCCGGTGAATATCAAGCGCAGTGCTGATAAAACAAGTGAAGGACTGACGATCCCCTTCTACAAAGTCAAAACGAGCCATGCCGCCAAAGAACAGCGTCTGACCAGAATTTAATTGATAAACAGCAGGTTTAAGCGGTTTTTCAGGCATAATGGCAGCCAGATCCTTACGGGATACAATCTCACTGAAACGCCAAGGGTATACAATTCCCGGTGTATCAATAATAGCTTTTCCATCATCCAGCGGAATATTAACCATATCCAGCGTCGTTCCCGGATAACGAGATGTTGTGAGTTCCTGCTCAAGATCACTGTAGTCACGAATCAGACGGTTAATCAATGTGGATTTACCCACATTCGTACCACCAACCACATATACGTCACGATCTCCGCGATACGTTCCGACTAGCTCAAGCAGTCGATCGAAGCCCTGATTTTGCTTCGCACTGCACAGAACGACGTCTACCGTACGCAAACCCTGTTCCTTGGCTTGCTTTTGTACCCAGTTACGAACCTTGTTCCAATTGGTTACTTTCGGGAGCAAGTCCGTTTTGTTCACGGCAAGCAATACCGGATTGTTGCCTACAAAACGCTGTAAACCAGAGATGATACTGCCATCAAAGTCAAACAGATCAACGATATGGATGACAAGTGCATCCTTATCCCCGATTTTGCTCAGCAGGGCCAGGAACTCATCCTGATCCACTGTAACGGATGATGACTCATTGTAATTTTTGATACGGAAACAACGCTGGCAAATAACGGGTTCACGATCCAACGCTTTCTCGGGTATGAATCCTGGTAATTCCGGGTTTTCCGTTTGCAGATGCACTCCGCATCCGCTGCACCTTACGGCAATATTGCCGTTATGCGGTTCTGTCATTTCTTCTTTTCCTCCTCAAGCCATAAGCCTTTCTTGCGCAAACTCGTTAGAGCAATCCGTTCCACGCGCCGATTGAAGCGGGTCATGAAGCCTTCATCTCCAATGGAGATCGGCAGCACCAGAACCGTATAGAGTCCCAGCCGATTACCTCCATAGACATCCGTAAGCATCTGATCGCCTACCACAATCGTTTTTTCTGGAGTTAACTCCATCATCTTCATTGCTCTACGAAACGGAACATTCGATGGTTTGCGTGCACTATGCACAAACTGGATATCCAGTGGCGTCGCAAACAGGGATACACGATTCAAATTGTTATTGGACACAATCATGAGCTGGAAACCAGCCTCTTTGACACGTGCGAACCACTCGATCAGTTCGGGCGTGGCGTCAGGAGCTTTGGCCCCAACGAGCGTATTGTCCAGATCAGTTATAATTCCACGGTAGCCTTGAGCGTATAGCTCTTCCAGATTAATGTCAAAAACCGTGTCTACACGCAGCTTGGGCATTAACATTTCAAACAAAGAAGTCACCTCAGTTTCATACGACACACTATATCACAAATCCGTCTTTCCTGAAAATGCATACAGCGCCTGATAGCTTAGGAAAAAAGGAAAAACGGGACGGGCGACATTACGCCCGTTCCGCTTTAAGTTCCTTACGCAGCTTCGAGGCTGTCTGATAGACGGCCTTCCAATCGTCTGCAGTTACAGACGCAGGGCTATAGCGAGTCTGCTCAAACTTCGCGAGAAGTTCGTACAATGTCGCTGCTGCAGCTGGCTTCGCCTGACTCCAGCGGGTTACCGATTCACGTAGTGTCTCGTCCCCGCTCCGGGTTAACCCTTTGCGCTTCGCATAACGAATCCAGCGCTCGGTCTCTGCCACAACCTTTTGTTCAGGCGTTAGAGGTCCACCTGTCCGCAGTCGAAGCACGAAGAATCGAAGTGAGAGGCGATTCCGCCAGAACATATAAGCCACCCACAATACAATGATGGCTCCCGCAGCCCAGATCACAAAAGCCGGGATGCTGGATGAGGCCTGCTCAGGCGCAGGAGTCTGCTCTTCCTCTTTTACCGGTTCCTCTTCAGGTTGTTCTTCAGGCTCATCTACAGGTTGTACATCGGGTTGTTCGGTTAGCAATGGCATATCAAAGCCCGGCGTCGCTTCAACCGGAATCCAGCCATACTCACCAAAATAAACTTCAGCCCAGGAATGCGCATCTGCATTCGTTACGGTGTAAGTCGTCTCGATCTCGGCCCCAGGCTGGCGCGGGGCCTGCATGTCTGAATTCAGCGACAGCTGACCAGGCGCGTACCCTTTCACCCAGCGGGCAGGAATTCCCTCAGAGCGCGCCATCATAACCAGCGCAGTCGAGAAGTAATCACAATACCCTTCACGAATGTCAAATAAAAATCCTTCGACAAAGTCACTGCTTACTTTTCGGGATAAATCCGGATTGTTTGTGTAATCAAAATTTTGTTGTAAATAGTTTTGCAGTAATGCTACTTTTTCATACGGCGTATTTGCCGATGCTGTAATTTCAGCAGCCAGATCCGTCACCCGATCAGGAAATCGGGATGGCAGCTGCAGGTACATATCATCTGTCGGATTGCTCGTATACAGATCATCAAAAGATTTGGTGCGAAGTTCATCTTCCACAATGACTGGCGCCTCGGATACAATCGTATACGTCTTCGGATATTGCGGCTGCTGGCGGTCTGTAACGACATGCAATTCTGCCTGCTCCGGATTCCATAACATCCGTTCCGAATTAGCTTCCCCATTGACAGACGTTACTTCCGAAATAGAATAGGCTCCGAAGAGGATCGGATACACGTTGTCATTCAACATCGTCACTTTCTGAGTGACTTGTTTGGTGCTCACATTTCCGGGTTCGTCATTCTCCAGGGCCTGTCCCGCCTCAACATCCTCTGTCGCACTTCGTCCGCGATCATCCCAGCCTGTTCCCGTATACTCAGCGCGTGTCTCCCCACGCCAGTAACTGCGTTCATTGGTGGTGACGGACATGACAGGTGTATAGTCGAAGTTAAATCCTCCGCCTAGCTGGTTGTCTTCCCTGCTGTATCCCGACTCGGTTGCTGCCGGAATGTCCAGTGTTCCGTTCCCCGCCTGATTCGTCGAACTTCCGGTATAATTACGCCACGCGGTGTACGGGTCCGTCAAGGTAGGAGGAACTTCTGGCATATTCACACTGGCTACGATAATTAAAGAAAATATGATTGCAATGTTCGCCAGAATTTTGTAAGGATACCGGATAATTCGCTTCCAGCCTTGTGGATATTGCAGTTGAAAATTACGGAAGTGCTGGCATACCAGCCATCCCATTCCCGCAAACATGACCCAGGCAATTTCAATCCAGAGTGGAATCTGGGTGAAGGAATCCAGAATTCCCATCGAAATAATGTTGATGCCCAGAAAAACAAGAATTCGGCGTGTCGTGTTCACCAGGCGAAGGGCAGCTTCAAGCATGACCCATGCGCACAGAGTGAACCAGATGTAAGGCGTCAGGTGCATTATGAACTGCTCTGTGCGCTCCGCTAACGTGCCGTAAGGGATATAAACCGTATAATCGATTAATGTCTTATGCAAAATATATACAAGGACTATCGCCTTGATTATAGTTCGAACCATAATTTTGAAAGGCAGAATCACTTCCAGAATACTTACCGCTGCGAGCGTCCACAGCACTAATGAAGTTGTCTCGGTATACCAAGATTCCTGTGTAAATGTTATCCACTGCATCCCAATCAGGAAAATCCAGAGCAACGAAGCTGCATGATACCAGGATCTTCTCCCCGCTGCCAGCTCTTTGCCTTTAGTACTCATACACTACCTCCCCCCATAACCGTTGGAAGCTCCTGCAAATGGGAAACGGTGAAGGATCTTGTACCTCTTCCGCGCAGCATCGCATTCCACTCGGAACTCCGGCGGGAATCACTGGGCTCAATTAGAATATGACAAGGAGTCATTCCCCGTGTGTCAGCCCATCGAAGCAGCTCCAGAACTTTTTCATCTTTCTGGGGAGAAATCACTACAAAATAAGCGCCTTGAGGAAACTGACGCGACATCTTCTCGACACCAGGCAGCAAACGATTCTCCTGGCCGTTATATTGGATATCCACCAGATGATGAATCATCTTTTGCCGTTCCAGCGAACTTTCGCTGGGAGCAAAAAATGAAGTCTTCTCCGACAGTGTCAGCAGTCCCATACCCATTCGTTCTCTTGTACCATACTCCAGCAGAGAGGCAGCCGTGGACACAGCCAGTTCAAAGGCCTCACCATGTTCATAGCTGCCTGCCAGCGCATCCAGCACCAGAATCGTTTTCGGCACCGACTCATGTTCAAATTCCTTGGATTTCCACGCGCCCGTCTTCGCAGTAGCGTTCCAGTGAATGCGGGAAAGACGGTCTCCGTACACATAATCACGCACACCATTGATCTGGGTCGTTTCCCTGCGCGAGCGGGTCAGGGCCGTCTGCGGGCCGGATAACCGCGATTTGCGGTCATATAGCTGCCAGTACGGAATAAATACGGTCCGCGGCAGAACCCGGAATTCCCCTTTCGCTTTGAACGTGCCCCGATGCTCAATCAGCCCAAAGATGTCCTCGCTGGCACATTCCGTTTCTGAAAAGACATACTTGCCTCGCTCCAGCGGTGGGGTCTGAAATGACAATTCACCATACCCACGCATGCTCGGAATAAGGCTTTCTTTGAAAGACCAGGATTCGCCGTTATGCCGATGCAGCATTTCACGCACAACCACATAAGGGAGGGGCAAAAATCCCGGGATGTTCAGACTTAACTGCACCTGTACCTGGTCACCGGCATGCAGCAGCTCTTCATGATCCTGACCGGAAGAGAGCTTGCGTACGCCTTGAGTACGCCGTACACCGCTAAAACCAGCAATCGCAAGGTAAAGACAAAGCAGAGTCACCATCGACAGCAACATCAGGGAGGTCTTCCCGCCCTGGAATAAAACATAAGCCAAACAGCACATCCACACCGCCGCGATGCTCCATACGCGAGGGTGGCGTATTCCCCTTCGGACTGTACTCAAAAGCGGCTTCATCAATTATTGCCCCATGGAGACGGGCACACGAACCTGCTGAAGTACGGAATTTAATACAGCTTCGGAGCTCATGCTGTCCAGTCTCGATTCGGGACGCAGCACGATCCGATGAGAGATTACGTAAGGTGCCATCGTTTTCACGTCATCCGGAAGCACGTAGTCACGTTCCTGCAAGAAGGCAAAAGCCTTCACGGCCATCATAAATGAAATCGCTGCCCTTGGGCTGGCGCCCAGCAATACGGATGGGTGGGAGCGTGTTTTGCGAACTACATCAAGCAGATAATCCATGACTGGATCACCGAGAAATACTTCCTTGATTTCCTGTTGAATGGCAGATATCTGATCCATGTGGGTTACGGATTCAAGCCGGTCCACAGGCTGACCGGACTGATGCTGTTTCAGTAGCGTTTTCTCGATATCTTTGTCGGGATAACCCAGACTTATTTTCAACATGAACCGGTCCAGCTGCGCTTCCGGCAATGTGTACGTTCCCTCAAAATCGATTGGATTCTGGGTTGCACAGAGCATAAATGGATGGGGCAGATCATACGTATCACCATCTACCGTTACACTGCGCTCCTCCATGACTTCCAGCAATGCGGACTGCGTTTTCGTTGTAGCCCGGTTAATCTCATCTGCCAGCAAAATGTTGGTCATAACCGGACCCGGGCGGAAGTAAAAGCGCTCGTCCCGCGGATGGAAAACGGATACCCCTGTAATGTCACTCGGCAAAATATCAGGATTACATTGAATGCGGCGGTACTCTCCGCGCATGGATTTCGATAACGCTTTAACCAACTGCGTTTTGCCTGTTCCCGGTACGTCTTCAATCAGAACGTGTCCGCCTGCAAGCAAAGCTGTGAGCAAAAGTTGAATTTCAAAGGATTTCCCCATTATGCATGATTCCAGATTAGAACGAACTGCTGATATGATTTGGATCGACTCTTTGCGCACAGGCATATGGTCTAACCTCCTAAAAAAGCATACAGATTTCCTTTTATTGTACATGATCCACGGGCGCGAGTACACTCGAAGGAACTCATAATTTGTTTCCAGCCGTCAGATTCACCGCAGTTATCGCATGATTACGACAAAAAGAGGCCCGGATAGAAGTTATCCGAAGCCCCTGCTGGGTCCATATAATGTTTATAGTGTCTAGCTCTGCATCCTTTGTTTGTTATCCTTTAGGTCGAACCACCAATGCCGCGAGAAATGAAAAGATAATCGCTGAGGAAATACCCGCCGCGGTCAAATCGAATATCCCCGTAATAACACCGATCCATCCCTCTTTCTCCAGCTCCGTCAATGCCCCGTGCACAAGGGAGTTACCAAAACTGGTAATGGGAATGGAGGCTCCTGCCCCAGCGAATTTGACGAGTGGATCATATAGTCCAAACGCATCCGCAACCGCACCGGCCACAACAAGTGTACTCATCGTATGTGCAGGAGTCAGCTTGACACCATCCATCAGAAGCTGTCCGACAACACAGATCAACCCGCCAACAATAAATGCCCACAAAAACTGCATCCTTTATCCCTCCTTTTCTATGGCTACGGCATGCGCAATACAAGGAATGCTCTCGCCCTGCTGGTATGAAAGTGGAGACAATAATGCACCAGTAGCGACCACCAATACCTTATTGAGTTCACCCTTTTGCATCCGGTTCAAAATGTGACCGTAGGTCACGGTCGCTGAACATCCGCAGCCGCTTCCCCCAGCCACAACCTGAGGCTGCTTTTCCAGGTTATATATCATCAGGCCACAATCATTGAAGACCGTTTGTTCCATCGGAACACCCTCTTTATGCAAAAGCTCCTTAACGATGGGCAATCCAACCGAAGCAAGATCACCTGTAACAATCAGATCATAATAACCGGGTTCCAGGCCTGTATCCCGGAAATGCGAAACAATGGTATCTGCTGCCGCAGGAGCCATTGCAGCCCCCATGTTAAACGGATCTTTAATGCCCATATCCATAATTCGGCCAATTGTCGCTTTGGTGACTACAGGGCCTTGACCCGTGCGGGATATCACACTGCAACCCGACCCCGTAACGGTATATTGCGCATATGGCGGCTTCTGAGAACCGTACTCTGTTGGATAACGAAATTGCTTTTCCACCGTACAGTTGTGACTCACCGTACCTGCCAGTACATAATCCCCTGCACCCGAATCCACTATGAGTGAGGCCAGAGCCAGGGTCTCCATTGAGGTTGAACAGGCACCAAATACCCCCAGATAAGGTACACCCAACTTGCGGGCAGAAAAAGAACTGCTGATAATCTGGTTCATTAGATCTCCGCCAACAAAGAATTGAAGCTCTTCCTTCGTGATATTGGCATTGATTAACGCCATTTGGGAAGCCTGTTCAAGGAGCTTGCGCTCTGCCTTTTCCCAGGTTTTCTCCCCAATCTCCAAATTGTCATATACATAATCAAAATCAGATGCAAGAGGCCCTTGGCCTTCATCCGGCCCTCCGACTGCTGACCTGCCGATAATGCGTGGACGGTTCTCAAATTGCCAGGTTTGTTTGCCCAGGCGTTTCATAAATGTCCACCTCCGAAGCCGAGAATGGCGTATACGACCCCTACAATAAAGGCAGCAACGACACCAAACACAATGACCGATCCGGCCAGCTTGAACATGTTAGCACCGACACCAAGCACCAGCCCTTCGGCACGATGCTCCAGTGCTGCCGAGCACATGGAGTTGGCAAACCCGGTGACAGGGACAGCCGTCCCGGCCCCAGCCCATTGCGCCATTTTATCGTAGACACCCATACAAGTCAGAATGACTGAAATGAGAATCATGACCGCAACGGTTGGACTAGCAGCTTCCTTGGATGTCATGTGGAACCCGGCCATAAACGCTTCCTGGATAGCCTGTCCAATGACGCAGATGAATCCGCCAACGAAGAATGCTTTAATACAGTTCGCCCAGATTGGACGGGCAGGCTCGTGTTTTTTGGCGACTTTTTTATATTCCTGTTCACTGATGGACAGGGATGATGATGATTTTTTTCCACTACCTTTAGATTGAGCTGGCAATATACAGAACCTCCCTTAGTGAAAATGAGTCAACTGATGTGACTGCATGTACTGTGTGTAATCCTGTATTCATTGTTTGTTAAGGTTGGGAAAGTTATGTATCCGGCGGAAGACAGCATTTGTTTCCAGCAGATGAAGCAGCCGAATCAGATGAGTCGCTCAGCGCCGGATCAGAGGTCAGATGAAATTTATAAATAAAGCAGAATGATCACGAGCAAAATAAAAAGGACGATACAAAGGATGGTTTCATTGCCTTCATCGGGTGGAATCATCTATTGTCCAAGCTCCTTCCTCTTGTCAGGCAAGTGAAATGACGGGTTTATTAAAAATAAAGGTTAAGCAAAACTGTTCCTCACTATATGCATATTCAATGTAGCTGCCTCGCGACTGTGATTGGTGCGGATTTAATAGCCCGATGAAGCATCAAACGAGCAGTCATTCATGCCTGAGATACGTGACATAACCATGGACAATTACTTGCGTAAGGTTCATACTGTAGTGTGACCAGTGGTTAAATAAAACGTTCTTCTCTTTCGAAGGACAACAGTCCGGCAGCCGTTCTGCTGAGACCTGATCTACATACAAGCAGAGGAGTTGTCGACACATGAATCAAAAAACGTTGGAAATGTTTCGAACGTTGACGGAATTCCCTTCCGTTTCCGGGTTTGAACGCGAACTTCGCGGATGGATGAAGGAACAAATGTCTCCCTATACAGATGAATTTGTCCAGGATCGGTTGGGCAGCCTTTTTGGCGTATTGCGAGGAGAGGCGTCCGGACCCAAAGTCATGGTTGCAGGTCACTTCGACGAAGTTGGCTTCATGACTACAGGCATTACGGAAACAGGCATGATCAAATTCCGTCCACTCGGTGGATGGTGGAGTCAGGCTGTACTGTCTCAACGTCTGGAACTCATCACTCCGGAACGCCGGATTCCCGGGGTTGTCGGTTCAACACCTACTCATTTACTCGATGAATCCCAGCGTAATAAACCGGTTGATCTCAACCATATGTACTTGGATATTGGGGCGGATAACCGTGCAGAAGCAGAATCTTGGGGTATTCATCCGGGTATGCAGATCGTACCGATCTGTGAGTTCACACCGATGGCCAATCCGAAGAAAATTATGGCAAAGGCTTGGGATAACCGTTACGGAGTAGGGCTTGCGCTTGAGCTGGTTGAAGCACTACATAAGGAAAAGTTGCCAAACACCCTCTATTGCGGTGCAACCGTTCAAGAGGAATTGGGACTCCGTGGTGCACGCACGGCTGCCAATCTGATTGAGCCGGATATTTTCTTCGCACTGGACTGCAGTGCCGCGAATGATATGACCGGAGATAAACAATCATTCGGACATATTGGTCAGGGGGCCCTGCTGCGCATCTTCGATCCGGGCATGTTCACCCATCGCGGTATTGTTGAATATGTTCAGGACACAGCATCATCCAATCAGATCAAAATGCAATATTTCATCTCCCCTGGGGGTACAGATGCCGGAGCGGTTCATCTGAGCGGAATCGGTGTGCCTTCAACAGTAATTGGCATCTGCGCACGTTACATTCATACATCCTCTTCCATTATTCATACGGATGACTATGATGCAGCAAAAGAGTTGCTCGTGAAGCTGGTGAAGGGTCTGGATCAGACAACACTGAACACAATAATCGAAAACGCGTAACTACCATTAAGAGATGCCCTAATTTTAAGGGCATCTTTTTTTATGTTCAGAACAGGACATTTGTTTCAATCATCAGGTTAAGGTGAGAAATAGAAATGAATAGTACAATGCCAGCCTCTGCAGAAGCAAAGACTGGCATGATTTGGTGGTTACAGAAATAAAGGCGAAAACGCAATCCAGGCCAAAATAAGTGCCAGCACAATGCAGACATTCTCCACAACGGCCCCATGTTTCGTGCCTGTACTCATGAGATTGAACCGTATACGCCACTTGATTGGCGGCAATGGACGAATACCCCGATTCGTCAACGAATCAGCCAGCAGATGCATGGCATATGCCGTACCTCCAGCTACCCAGATCTCAGGCCCCTGCAAATGAGTCGTACTGTAGAGCAATCCTGCCCATACGGCGGTTCCATAGAGGGTATGCGTCAATCCCCGGTGAGTTAGCGTCGTGCACAGCATTAACAGACTGCCCGCGATCAGATTCCATGGTGCAAATGCATGGCCATAAAATACGAGTCCTAATCCAATCGCAAACATCAACACTTTGCGCAGCGAACGGGACGGCAGGAAAGATACCATCGCAATCAGAATGGCAAGCAGCAGATTCCATGGTTTCGCCTGAACATAGAAGTACACAAATACAGCGACAGGCAGCAGGATGGTCTGCAGCAGTCGAATCAGGCTGTTCGGCAATGCTTTGGATACCAATAGCGAATTCGGTTCATCGATGTCTGGCAGCAGCGAACCGATCAGGGCCACAGTAACCGCCGGTGCAGTCACAGGCATACCTGCCAATTGCAGAACAGAGAGGGATACAGTGGTCCCAATAATGAGGTGGGATCTTCCCATCATGATGCAAAAACTTCCTTTCGAAGAAATAGGGAACATAAACCGTCCACTCCAGATATTACAACGAAAACAATATAAGAACAATAGTTCGCATTTCTCATTTCATCCATTCAAACTGTGGAATTACCTCTGTATCTATGGGCAGACTATCATCTGAACGGATTTTTACCTTTACGCCAAACGACGTTAATCTTGTCTTAACATCTCTGGTGTATAGTCGGTTCATACCCAAACAACAAAGGATGATTACTTATATGGGAATTCATACGTACTTCAGGTCACTCAACGATCTTGAACGCATCATTCGTACCCCGGGAAAATTCAAATTCGAGGAACACAGCGTATCCGCTCACTCCTGGAAAGTCGTGCAGTATGCCAAAACACTTGCCGATATTGAGGAACAGCATGGGGTCGCTATTGATTGGAAAAAACTTTACGAAATCACCAGCAGTCATGATTATGGCGAAATCTTCATCGGTGATATCAAAACACCAGTCAAACATTATTCACTGGAGCTTCGTTCAATGCTGCAGCAGGTGGAAGAAGGCATGGTTGCGCATTTTATTAACGAAAATATTCCTGAGGAATTCCAGCCCATATTCCGCAGACAGCTGCGTGAAGGCAAAGACAACTCGGTTGAAGGACTCATTCTGGAAGTAGCCGACAAAATGGATCAGGTGTACGAAGCGTTTGCTGAACTGCAACGTGGCAATACCGAAAAGGAATTTATCGTCATGTATCGATATGCCCTGATCAAAATCAAAAATATTGATCTCCACTGTGTACACTATTTCCTCGAACATATTCTCCCCGACATCATTGAGGAAGGCAACCGCTCCCCATTCGATATCCGCCAAATCACGGAAGATGCTTTGTCACAATAATCAGCTCCAGTCATCGTGGTTCTTCAAGAACCATGGACAGGGCTTTTTTTCGTTATAGCAGCTGTTGGCGATACTCGCTGGGATACAGTCCTGTCTTGTTTTTGAAAATACGGCTAAAATAATGGGAATCGCTATACCCCACCGCTTTGCCTACAGCCTTGATATCCATTTCTTTAAAGGTCGCTAGCATGCGCTTTGCTTCGTTGATTCGAAGCCCGGTCATGTATTTGAGCGGGGTTTCACCCGTCACCTTTTTGAAACACTTCCCCAGGTAATCCACGCTGAAATGCAACTGTCCTGCCATGTCTTGCAACGTAATTTCATGCATATAATTCTGTTTCAGATACAGCTTGACTGCCTCTGCAATATCCTCCGGCTTTACCTGTTCATCCAGCATTGCACTAACATGTGCCAGTGAGTCTCCTGCACTGCCGAGCTTTAATTCCATCGCATCCAGCAGCGTCCGAAGCTGTCCTTCCGTGAGGGGTTTAAGCAGATAATCCTCCACCTTGTAACTGATCGCCTGACGCGCGTATTCAAACTCATGGTGACCGCTCAGGATCACGATCTTGACATGCGGATAGGCAAAATACAGATGCTTCGCTAGTTCCAGCCCATTCATGACGGGCATCTGAATATCGGTAACAACCAGATCAGGCACTCTATGTTCAATCAGTTCCAATGCTTCCTGTCCATTCCTTGCTTCACCTATAACCTCAAACCGTGTGCTCAGCTCGCTGAATTTCCGGGATACATTGCGCCGAATTAACGCCTCATCCTCCACAATAATGGTTCTATATGTCATGACCATGAGACTCACTGTGCCCCTTTCGAATGGAACCGCCAATCGTGATGCTGACCCCGCCAGAAGAATGATTTGTAATATGCATAAAAGCCGCAGAACCATACCATAATTTGAGCCTGATCCAGATGTTTTTCAAGCCCATACCGTTAATCTCAAGTTCCGGCATACGCTCCCATTCCTGTGATTGTTGTATGTACTGCTGGATGAGCATAAGTGCCTCGGGTTCCATGCCCGGGCCGTTATCTTCGACAGTGATGCGCCATGTTTCCTGCATACTGTCCAGCTCTCCAATGATATGCAGCTTCCAGGGCGGATTATCACGCAGTCCATATTTCATGGCATTTTCCAGCAAAGGCTGAATCAGCAGCATGGGAACCTGAAGGCTCTTCATTGAGTCAGGAACATGGAATTCGTAAAGCAGATCATCCTCGAACCGAATTTTCATACACTCCAAATACCGTTCACAATAGTCGATTTCTTTTTCCAACGGAACACCGTTTTTGTTCGGAGCCGAGATGTAACGCAGCATGGATGCGATGTGACCGCAGAACACAACGATCTGTTCATTCATGCCCTCCTCTGCCATAATGCTGATGTTCGTAATGTTGTTATACAGAAAGTGAGGATTCATCTGAGACTGCAATGCCAGCAACCTGGCATCCGTTTCCTGGGATTTGATCGCCAGCATGTCCTGGAAGGACTGCACAAGCTGTTGATTCAATTGGATAAACGTATCATTCAGCTCATCCATCTCACGGATGGAACCCGGATATTCCAGCTTGAACAACTGACCAGAGTCCTGGCCTGTAGTCAGATCATGGACACCTGTTTTCTGAATAATACGCTGCAAACGATGGAGCGGCAAAGTAACGCGTTTGGATATCAGATATGAGAGGAGCAGAATAAGAATCAAGGTCACTAAAGTAGCCCCTATGAACAGAAGAGCCATGCGATTCAGATTTGCGAAAAGGGATTGTTTGGACTGCATGACGATAACTGTCCATCCCGTTTCTTGGGAGGTGGTGTAGGTCATCATTTGCTTCGAATTTCCATTGGGAGCCACCACTTCCTGCATCGTTCCTGAGTGATAAAGATGGTTCCCTATCAAGTTTACAACGTCGGAATCTATTGCCTTTAACTGCTGCTCATGGGACAAAAAAGGATATAAAAGCTCATTTCGTTCATTCAATACATACACGCTCAGTTCTTCGTTTCCGGCTTGCACATCGTTCAAATGCTGGAACAGGGCTCCGGCATCCTGCAAAATTTCGACGACTCCTTGCGAGACATAATTCCCATCCTTATACACTCGGGTAAGGGAGAGATATCGTTTGCCTGATTCCCCCTGCCCTGTTGGCATCGGTAAAGCTCCACCATCCAGTACACTTATGACACGCCAGCCATTGCGCGTCCACGTTTCCTCGTACCACGGTCTTTGGGTCAAATCTACCGACAGCTGTCCATTGAACGCGCCCGCACCCAGCATGTTACCGTTCACATCATAGATATTGGCTTGTTTGGCCGTGTTGGAACTGCTAATAATCGCCAGAATGACATCAATCAGTGTCGTTGTATCCTTGTAAAATGCCGGGTCACTGGTCATCATCTGTTTATTGTCTTCCGCTGGAGATAAGTAGTGACTGAAATGCTCCTTGACCAGGTTGGAATATACGATGTTCATAGAGAAATTGTTCATTTTGACGATTTCCTGATCCAGATTGCCCACCATCGAGTTTCCCAGCTGTTTCTGCTGTTCGGCACTGCGATTACGAATGTCATTGGCAAGGAAAACATACAAGAGGCTTGCCACAATCAGTGAAAAAACAATGAATACCGCAGAGTAGTAGGCAAACAGGCTTTGCTGAAGCGTCCTGAATCGGTACTTAACCATTTCGCACCTCGTTATTGGTTGATATCTTGCAACTTACTCGAAAATGTCCACCCAACAGGACGCTTTTGTCTATTGAGCGCTTTCTTCGTTCCGCGTAAAGTTATCCACATAAGAATACGCTTACATAAAGCGTTTCTGCAAGAGCCAATATTCTGTATCCCCTGGGAGGTTCATTGATGAGAAAACGATTTCTATTATCCCTTGTAGGTGTGCTGTTGCTGTCCAGCCTGCTTCTTGCCGGGTGCAGCACCAGTGAAAATTCTGAAGGCACAGGCAAGGTTACGCTAACCTTCGGAACAAGCCAGAGCGGCATTCCACGTACGGGAATCATGCAGACGATGGCGAAGGAGTATGAGCAGGAAACGGGTGTGAAAATTGACTTTCAGGTGGTCCCTGACGCCCAGTGGCGTGACCTGATTAAGGTCAAGCTCGCTTCTGGTGAAGCACCCGATATTTTTAATGTGGATGTAGACCCGCTTAGCATGCCCGCCAATGTTAGACCGGAGGAAAATGCCATTGATCTGACCAATGAGGAATTTACAGGACGCATGTCCGAGGAGATTTTGCCAACGGTTAGCCATAACGACAAGGTGTACGGGGTTTCTTTTGCACCATCGAAAATATGGTATGTGTACTATAACAAACGCATCTTCGAAGAGCTTGGCATTGAGCCGCCAACGTCCTATGCCGAGTTCAAAGCGATCAGCCAGAAAATCAAGGACAAGGACATCATTCCATTCTATCAGGCGCCTGCCAGCGGATGGTATCAGGTGCTGCCATTATTCGAAACCGGACCGAACTATGAGCAGGCTTCGCCGGGAACGTACGAGAAGCTAAACAACAATGAGATGAACGTCGCGGATTTGACGCAGCTCAAAACGGTCATTGAACAGCTGAAGGAGTTTGCGGATCTTGGTTACTTCGGCAAGGATTTTCTGTCCAATACGGTGGAGGCTGGAATTGAAGCCTTTGGTCAGGAGAAGGCAGCGATGCTGCTCCGGGTTCCGGGTACCGAAAAGGAAGTGTCCGAAGCTTATCCAGACATGAAAGACAATATGGGATTTTTCGTAATGCCATGGGGTGATAATCAGACTATTGGTGTGAACCCGGGTGGTTCGGCTGCGATGTTTGGCAACAAAAACAGCAAACACCCGGAAGAGGTGTTAAAGTTTTTCCGCTGGATCACCGAGCATGACCATCTGCAGCGTGTATTTGATGGCGGAGAAGGCAACCTGACCATCTGCTGGCCGGAAATTGAACCGAAGCTGACACAAGATTACATCGATTATGAGAAAACTCATGAGAAAGGTACGGTCATGCAGGCAGCTGTGAAGTATATTGATCCGCAATGGATGGATATCGGCAAGGACCTTTCCGGCATGTTCGCCGGATCGATGACCCCTGATCAGATTCTTCAAAATATTGACAAACGCCGAGCCGAACAAGCCAAGGTACTGAAAGATGAAGCTTGGCAATAACAACGCATATCCCGGCAAACTTATGAAGCTGACCACCATTGACATGCAGCGAGGCAACCCTCGCTCATGCCATTCTGGCAGGAAGGACGTTGGTACAACTTATGAATGCAAACAAAATCTATCCCTGGTATTTCTCCTCCGGAGCGATTGTGCTGTATGTGCTGTTCATTGTCGCTCCCGCCCTGCTGGGCATTTATTATTCCTTCACCGACTGGAACAGCTACAGTTCAGAGAAGAACTTTGTTGGACTTGAGCATTTCCGCACCATTCTGGCGGGTGATCCAACGTATTTACTTTTTATCAAGAATACTGTTCTGTTCACCCTGATTACATCCATCGCCAAAACCGTACTGGGCCTATTCCTAGCTCTATTGCTGGTCAGCGGTGTGAAGGCTGCGAATCTGCATAGGATGATCATATTTTCACCCCAAGTCCTGTCGTTCCTGATTGTCGGCTTGGTCTTCAAAAGCCTGCTCGATCCCAACAACGGCTTCGTTAACGTAACCCTGCGTTCACTGGGGCTGGACGCTCTGGCGCAAAACTGGCTGGGTTCCCTGACCTGGGCCATGCCATCCATCATGGCGGTGGATACGTGGAAAGGCATGGGGTATATCATGGTGCTATTTATCGCCGGACTTCTCGCCATTCCTCGCGATTATTACGAAGCGGCATCGATTGACGGTGCCGGCTTCTGGCAGAAGCTTTTTCGGATCACGATTCCGATGCTGATGCCTACAATCACGATCGCCACGGTGCTCAATATTACGTACGGGCTGCGGGTATTTGATGCGGTATATGTACTAACCAATGGTGGGCCAGGCAACGCGACAGATGTGATTAACACGGCGGTGTATTCCTCTTTTGCCAAAGGTTATTGGGGACTCGGCAGTGCATTATCCACGATTCTGTTTGTCATTATGGCGATCATCTCCTTCTTCATCATCCGCTTGATGAACCGAAAGGTGGAATACTAGATGCGAATGAAGAAACGGCTGGTTTCCATCGGGTTGAATATACTCGCCTGGCTGCTTAGCCTGGTGGTACTGATTCCTTTTGTCGTCATTGTACTGAATTCATTCAAATCCGATGCCGAAGCCAAAGTGCTGAAACTGACGCTTCCCGAAAAGTTTATTTTTGAAAATTATAGAATCGTCTATGAGCAGGGACACTTGGGTGGTTCCTTTTTCAACAGTCTGCTGCATTCAACTGCTTCTTCCCTGCTACTGGTGTTTGTTGTGGCGTTCTCGGCCTTCACTCTGTCGCGTAATTATTCGAAGCTAAGCAAGTTCCTGTACTTCTTTCTCATTCTGGGCATTACACTGCCCCTAAACTATATTCCATTAATGGAAGTCATGAAGTCGCTGGGCATGATTAATTCGCATGTGGGCATGATTCTGCTCTATACAGCTATGGGCATTCCGATCTCGCTATTTATAACGTATGCGTTTGTATCCAATATTCCGAAAGAACTGGATGAAGCGGCAATTATGGACGGATGCAACGGGTTCAAGCTGTTTCTCCGAATTATTGTGCCTTTGTTAACCTCGGTACTGGTTACGGTTTTTGTTCTTAATTTCCTGAGCGTCTGGAATGAGTTTACCGCACCACTCTACATGCTCAATACCGTCGAGATGTGGCCGATGACACTCGCTGTATATAACTTCTTCGGACAATTCAGTGCTCAGTGGAATCTGGTCAGTGCGGATATCGTGCTTACCTCCCTGCCTGTGTTGATTGTGTTCCTGATTGGGCAAAAATATATTGTGGGTGGTCTGACTTCCGGAGCTGTTAAAGGTTGAGACATGTCCGAAATGAAACTCATTCACCTGTTACTTCTAAATTTATAATTGACATCGGGTTTATTTGTAACTATTATAGTTACAACGGTGGTGATCACAAATGAAACAAATCAGCAGTCGCTTTTCCATTGCGGTTCATACGCTGTCACTCATCGCTGTTGTACCCAACGAGTGCACGGGAGATTTTATCGCGCAAAGTGTGAATACCAATCCCGTCATTATCCGGCGGATTATGTCCAAACTCAAACAAGCACGCTTGATTGAGGTCAGACCCGGCGTGGGCGGTGCCTCCTTGCTAAAGGACCCGGCAGACATCACACTTCTGGATGTATACCGTGCTCTTGAGGTCGTGGAGGACGGTGCGTTGTTTAACTTTCACAAACATCCGAATCCGAATTGTCCTATTGGCAGCATGATCGAACAAACCTTGCGTGCTGAGCTGATTGAGGCTCAGACAGCGATGGAGCAGCGCTTGAATCGTGTAACGATACAGCAGATGATGGATCAGGTTAAAGTCTGAATGAAAAAGCTCATTGCGAGCTTTTTTTAAACCTTTCGTTGTAATCACACCTGTTATAACACATACGATTACATCATATGTTTCCAATTGGTGTATCACCGAATATCAAAACAAAACATATCCCCTAGGAGGAAAAGACAATGAAAATTTTGGTTACTGGCGCAACAGGTCACTTGGGTTCACTGGTCGTAGAGGCTTTGTTAAAAACGGTATCTGCTGGGGATCTAGCTGTAAGTGTACGCAACCCGGAGAAAGCTGACGCCCTTCGTGCTCAAGGCGTTGACATTCGTCACGGTGATTTCGATCAACCCGAAACGCTGGAAAAAGCATTTGCAGGGGTAGATCGGCTGCTGCTGATCTCCACCGATGGTGACAACGAGACGCGTATTCGCCAACATCAGGCTGCCGTGAATGCTGCCAAGAAAGCAGGCGTTGGATTTATCGCTTATACCAGCGTTGTGAATGCAGAGAAAAACACCCTTTCCTTGGCTGAAGTACATCGTGCCACTGAACAGGCTATCCGTGAATCGGGCATCCCTTATTCCTTCCTGCGTAACAATTGGTACCTGGAGAATGAAGCAGGAAGCGTTCAAGCAGTTACCCAAGGCGCACCGTGGGTGCATGCAACGAACTCCAGCCAAGTGGGCTGGGCTACTCGCAGTGATTATGCACATGCTGCTGCTGCAGTACTTACAGGTGAGGGACATGAAAATTCAGTATATGAGTTGTCCGGCAAACTGCGTACCCAAGCTGAACTCGCCGCTATTGTTGGGCAAGTGCTTGGACAGGACATTAACGTGCAAAACATGGACGATGCCGCATATGCTGACATTATGAAAGGTGCAGGTCTGCCTGACTTTGTGGTATCGATGCTTGTAGAAATGCAAAGTGCCATCCGTGAAGGCGCACTGGCTGTAGAAAGTGATACATTGGAGAAATTGCTTGGCCGTCCGGCTCAACCATTGAGCGAGGGTGTTAAAGCGATTTTGGGTAAGTAAGTTTTGAGTATGAGAGCTTTCCTGATCCGAATTCTCTCTGCTTTATAAACAGTGAAGAAGAGAATAATGAAAAAATTAAAAAGGGACACACCAACGAATGTTGGATGTGTCCCTTTTGGTGTAGCTAAGACTATAACACGATATGGAAGCTGAACAGATTACTTATTCTAGTGCGTGGTTTGAAACCCACTTAATCGGAAGCCAACCTGAACGTGTCAGCGCATGATATCTTGAATGTACAAGCAAGCGCGCACTAACGAATCGGAGGCGTCTTATTCAGGGATTTGAAGTGACCGCAGAAATCTAAGAAACCTGAGACACGCTATATCAGAATAACAGCGGTTTATTGCGGTTTTGACAGGTGGTTTCAGAAAATAACGTGTCTGAGGTTCCTTACTTATTAGAAAGAGCATCTGAAGGCGAAATAAGACGTACTGAGTTCCTTAGAAAATGGTCTACTATTCGCCAGCCAGGATTAGCCGGCTTGGACTTCAAGACCGTGCTTATTTCTCGATGTAACGTGCAGGAATGTGATCAGCCAGCCATATATTTTCATTCCCATGATAGAAGAGAAGTCCGTCCTTGACCGCTTGAGCGGCATTAATTCTCAGTATTACAGGTTGATCATCACGTCTTCGTCCCACCTGTTTGGCGGTATCGATATCTGCGGACAGATGTACATACTGCCTTTGCCGCGGCTGCAAACCTTGCTCCATAATGGGAGCAACCGACCGCAGCGGGGTGCCATGATAGAGTATTTCCGGCGGATCGGCAGGTGTTTTGGATATCTTTTGCGGGGTCGAATGACCATATAATGCCCGGATGCGGCCAGAACGGATCTCATGTCTCTTTTTCTCCGAGGCTAGAATCATCTGCTCCAGATCCACTTCCGTGACACCCTTCCACTGTGGACTTTCATGTAAAGCCACCAATAATTGCGGAATCTCTACCCAGCCCTCTTCGTCCAACTCCAGCTCATACTCCCACGGGGCGTGACGCAAGGCGTATGAGAGCTCTTTACTTAATTTCATCCAATCCATTGCCATCATCTCCCCACTCAAGTTAAACAATTCATTAGACATATATAATGACTGTACCATTACTTTAAAAGGTGTACGCTCTGCTTCTTCAGTTTCTCTCCGGTTGTACCGCCGCCAAAATCTCTTGAATGTTGCGGGCCAGCCCTTCGTCGTCCTCCTGGTTAAATTGACGGTGTCCATCAATTCCACGATGAATAATCGTGTTCATTACCGGATGAGCCTCACGGTCTGAAGCCACCCGGATCAGATCATCGGCGAAATCCACAGCCTGCTGCTCACTGTAGTTAAACGGCTTGATTAGCATCCGGATGCTCAGTGCATGAGCCTGTGGTTCCTTAAGTTGATCCCGATGAGTAATGCCGTATACCGCCCCAAAACCAAATGCAGCCATGACCTGCCGCTCCAGTTCGGTCGTTTGTTCCAAGGGCGTACCCAACAGGTCGCATATCTTATCCACCATCTGCTCCAGCTCTGAAGCAGCCGCAGCCAGAATCATGTCATTAATATCTTCAGCGTTAATAAAATCAGTCATATTGTAATTCTCCATTTCTGAGCTATATTGAATCCATTCTCTCAGACTCTATGAGAACATTGTATCGGAGTTAGGGTCATGAGTTCAAATATAATGATTAAATAGTATAAGGAGTTCTTTCCATTCTTCTACTAAAAGTCTATCTAAAACTCCCCTTCCAGCTCCGCATCTGTCCAATGAAGCTGAACACCCTGCCGAATTAGCTGCTCCTGATAGGCGTGAAGATGCTCCGTCGAAGCCCTCACCTCAGAGGGTTCAACTTGCTGTGCAATGGCATAAGCGGCAAGGGTTCCGGCAGCCTCGCCAATATTCCATTCGGTGGGATGCAGACGGTAACAACCGTTCGCAATCTGGGTCATGGAGATATTTTTGCAAGCTGGGAGCAAGTTCTTAACTCGCACCGGGATGAGTGCACCCAGCGGGATCTCATAGGGATGGTTTGGGATATAAAAGGTCCGCTGGCTCACGGTTGTCGGATGGAGATCGAGATGATAACTTCCTACCCCCACACTGTCCTGGTAACGTTTGGCCCCCTCTGCTCCGCGCAACTCCTTGCTCACATCATGCTCGGTAATGGTATATAATCCTCGGATTCGCCGTGATTCCCGAATATACGGGGCTTTCGCAAGACCGTCCTCCGTACCGAGCACATCTCCACGCAGCCTTACGCCCGGATAACCCTGTCCGCCGTCCAGACGGGGAGCTTCGGTCTGAAGCCAGTATACTAAGGAAAGGGTGAGTTGCCTCGCCCCTTCCAGATGCTGCTCACGTTCCTCCGGCGATACGCCAATGATCGGCCCGGCGTAATAATCGTTCAGTGCCCAGTTAAGCAACGTGACTTCACCATCATTCAGTGGCTTTGTCCAGATAGCCGGGTCAACGATCCGCCGATAATCCCACAAGGAGACAATGCCCTGATCATTCGGGAACATCGTGAACTTCTTCAGCTTGGAGGTATCATTCGCATCCGAAGCGTACCAGCTCAAAATCGGATACAGTGAGAACGAAGGAACATACTGACGCCAGTAATCATAATTCTGCGGGCGGGGGATCTTGAAGTCTCCACCCGGTACAAAATCCACCGCCGCCACATGGGTAATCGACTGCATGTCTAGCGGGTCCGCATCTTCCAGGGCATGCGGCTCACCCGTATCCCGCTGAGATTCCGCCCCACTTACATGCTCAACTCCGGCAAGGGGAAGCAAATCGCCGCATTCTGTGGCATCCAAGTAATAGGCACCCTGGAGCTTAATCAATCTCCCGCTTCCCCCTTCACGCACAGTCACGCCTGTCACCCGCTCACCTGCTGTATCCACATGAACTGGCACGGTATGATAGAGCACCTCGATCCGGCCGGTATTCACGTAAGGGGCCAGCATTTCATGCAAAACGGCAAGCGCGACCTTCGGCTCATGCGCCAAGCGGCTCACCCAGCCATTACCGGGATTGAGAACAGGATTGCTCTTGGCAGCATCCGTAAGGGGGTAGTTCCTTCTGTAATAATCCCTGACCCTGCTGCGGAACTCGCGGTACGATGCAGTACTGCCAGATTGTTCAATCCAGCGGTGCTCATCCGGCGGCACTGCCTGTGAGGTTAATTGACCGCCAAGCCAGTCCGTCTCTTCCGTCAAAAGCACCCTCTGCCCAGCCTTCGCTGCAGCCAGCGCAGCAGCCGTCCCACCAAGACCTCCACCAATAATGATGATGTCACTGCGTTTCTCCTGTTCAATTCTCATGCTTTGTCTCCTCCCCTTCACTGCCGCCAGACCAGCCAACACCCTCCTCGTGCAGGCGTTCAAATGCCAGCTGCGCCGCCCCGAAACAGCCTGCCCAGTTACCGAGTTCTGCTACGGATACCCGGTCTGCTAACCCGACACTGGTTAGCTTAGCAGTAAGCATCGGCCACCATATAGCCTGATCTTGGGTCACTCCACCGCCAAGAATAATTACCTCGGGATCTACCGAGGCAGCGATATTCTCAACAACCAAAGCCAAATCAGCTATGTAACGCTCCAAAATGTACAGTGCCGCTGCTTCTCCCTGGTCCGCAGCGGTCATAATCTCTCGACCATGAGTATAGATGTTGTCCTTCTCTTCCCGCGCCAACCGCAGCAGTGCGCTACCGGAAATATATTGCTCCACGCAGCCGCGTTTACCACAATTACAGGGCCGACCTTCAGGCACCAGCACGCTGTGTCCCCAATCGCCTCCACGCCAGTTTACACCCCGCAGCAGCCTGCCAAATGCCATGTTTGCCCCTCCGACCCCTGTACCAAGAGTCAGCATCACCAGGTTCTGCTTACCGCGGCCAGTACCAAGCCACGCCTCGCCGAGCAGTGCAGCATTAGCGTCGTTATCGGCAGTCGAAGGCAGGCCAAATTCCCCGGTTGCCCACTCGGTTAGCGGCATTCCCTGCCAGCCAGGTAAATTGTTCGTAGCGTGGATCACTTCTCCCGTTTCCACATTCACCCTCCCCGCTGAGGCAATGCCCAGTGCCTCCACTTCTCCATAGCTAGACAGCAGTTCACCTACTAACCCACAGAGCTGACCAAGTACGACGTTCCGCCCCAGCCTGGCCTCTGTTGCATACGTAGCCTCCGCCAGAACAGCTCCGGCTTCATTGACCACAAGCCCCTTGATGCCTGTGCCTCCTACATCCACGCCAATAACCTGCGGCATCTGCTTTCCCCCTATTCACATCAACACTTCAATAAATACGGTCGATAACCGCCCTCGCCGTTAATTCCTTCATCTTTTTGGTCTCTTCGCCATGCTGACGCTCCAGTCCCTGGCAGAGCAGGTCGATAATGAACAGCTGAGAGATTTTAGCGCCTACAGAACCGCCTTCAAGGGGAGACTCCTTCCCGGCGGTCAAGAGCAGGATATCCGCAATGGAAGCAATCGGAGATTTGGCATAGTTGGTCATGGCAATCACCTTAGCCCCATTTTGTTTGGCCTTCATCAGCATATCGTTGGTATCCAGTGTACTGCCGGACACGCTGATACCAAAAGCCACATCCCCTTCTCCCATCGTTACCGCCATCATGGACTGGATATGACTGTCGGAATTCGCTTCCGCACGCCGCCCGATGCGCAGAAAGCGGTTCTTGGCATCCATAGCGGTAATGCCTGACGAGCCTACACCGAAAAATTGCACATGACGTGCGCCATCCAGGCACTTCACCGCCTGCTCCAACTGCTCCCGATCCAGCATACCCAAGCTGGATTGCAGCACACCAACCATGGAGGCATACAGATGGTCAGCGTAATCGTCCTCTCCCTGCTCGCCGTCTGACTGGTATTGCCGTTTCGGCAGCCCTTGGGCCAGCATTAGCTTGAAATCCTGGTAGCCTTTAAACCCGATTTTGCGGCAAAATCGCATCACTGTGGTCTCTCCGGTACCGGCAAAATCAGCCAGCTCGGTCACAGAAAGATAGATGATATTGTCCGGGTTTTCCAGCACACAACGGGCCACTTTCTGCTCTGATCTGGTCATGGAAGGATAATACGTATTAATTCGGTCGTTCATTTCCATTGCTCTTCATCCTCACTTTTCTGGTCGCTGCTGCAAACTGCCGGGTGATCAGCTGTGGCCGGGTGATCGCGGAGCCTACCACAACAGCGTATGCCCCCAGATCAAACGCAACTTCCACCTGGGAGGGCTGACTGATCCGTCCTTCGGCAATGACCGGAATCTTCAACCGTTGTGCGGACATCTCCAGCAGCTCCAAATTCGGTCCTTCCTGCTGCCGGGAATACGATGTATAACCTGATAAGGTAGTCGAAACACAGCTCACTCCAAGCGATTCAGCGTATAAAGCTTCCTCCAGAATGGAGATGTCGGCCATGGAAGATGCCCCACTTGCGTTCAGATAAGTGGTGATTTGCTCCAATGTATGATTATCCGGTCTGTTCTGGCGGGTCGCATCAAATGCAATGATATCTGCGCCGGCCTCCAGCAGCTCGTCAATTTCTCTGAGCGTTGGCGTGATGTATACAGCAGAATCCGGGTAATTCCGTTTCACGATGCCAATAACCGGCAGCGAAACCGCTTGCTTGATTGCACGCACATCAGCTGCCCCGTTCGCCCGAATGCCAGCGGCCCCACCTTCCTCCGCAGCCGCAGCCATCCGGGCCATCATCGCCGCGCCATGCAGCGGTTCGTCAGCCAACGCCTGGCAGGAGACAATCAGCCCCAAATGCAGTTTCTCCAGCACTACTTTAGTCAGGGTTCTCACCCTCTCTCTTCTATTCTGCTTCCCTTGATATGGCTGGATGGCATGAACCGCACACACAAGCCCACCTCGAACATCCGGTTCCACGGCATATAACAGTCGGTAATCTGGACGCTCCCCTCCGCACTGTCAATCCGCTCAGCGAGCTCCTGGCGCAGCCGTTCCTCTACCCGAGCGGCAATACGGCCGCGAGGCCCATCCAGCAAATATTTGCCGTAGCCCATATCCTGCACGGGCCCATTGCTAAGCTCTCCCCGCACGACTGAACAATAGCAGACATCCTCAGCATACCGGAGGGCCAGGAAATCAAGATGCGACGGTGTACGACCATAGAGCAGATAAATCATGGCCTGCGAAATGACGGTTCCAAGCGAGTTGGAGCTGGTATTCCAGGCGGCGTATCCAGCCAAATCAAATAACATGTTTTTTTGCCGCAGCATCTTGACCAGCTTCTGATCCCCACCATTGGCATATCCGACATCCGCTACAGCGACTGGCTTCTCCTTGCTCCTGAGTAGAAAATGTCCATATTCAACTAGTTCCATCAGATTCCGGTATACATCATAGCTGTAAAAAGAATGCTGCTGCGACACCGCCTCTGCCATCGTCTCCCCCGGTGTGCTGATCAACAGCACCAGATCTGCTTCAGCCGCACTGGGCACAATCAGCCCCCCTGCAGCCAAAATCTGATATTTCAGCGTCTCATAGAAAAACCGATCCTCGAACAGCGGCGTAACAAACGCCCCCTGAACAGAAGACAACCGTGGGTACACCAGCGGCATCTGGCCGCGAGCCTTGTTCATCATTCTAGTGAGCAATACGCAGCCAACTTCGTCCGCACCGGGATACATATAGACTTTAAGTTCCAGATCAAGGGCCGTAATACTTGACCGCACTTTCTCCTGATCCTTGGCTGTATGTCCATAAGGCGCCGAATCATCCTGCGGAACAATCATGAACTCGATAATTCCTTCCTGAGCCAAGGCCAACACTTGTTTGTTCGCTTCAATATTGATCGCCCTGCGTCCAAGGTAATCTTCCAGCACTTCCGTTGGTAGACGGTTATCGATATCAGCCAGCTCGCGGATCTCCTCTTCAGTCGCCATCCCAAGTTCCAGCCGATGGCTGATGAAACCTTTTCGAAAAATCTCCCGTCCCCAGTCGGCGTAATAATCCGGCTCCTCATCTGACAGAGAATATTGCGGGCAGCGCATAATCAGTTGAAACGCATACAGGGTTAGCTGCGGATACCGCTGCTTAATGCCCCGCAGCCGCTCCAGACGGGCAGTCAGTTCATCCAGCTGCAGCTGGTGCAGCCTTGAAGGAATGATCCCGCCATAGAGCAGCGTATCCAGTGCAACGACTGCTCCGTCCGCCCCGGCACAGTTCTCCTCAAACCAGGCCCACAACTGCTCCACATCGCCCGGACGCTTTTTCAGACCCATGAGTTCAAGCGGGGGCCGCTCCAATGAAAATTCCGTTCCTTGCGCCAATAAATACGGAAACTCATAGTTGCAAGGCCGCTCATCCAGCGGGACAAATGTTAGCTTAAACTGCTTCGGCATGAATGCCATCACCCTTTCTGTGTTTCTTATCCTTTAATCGCACCCGCAATGCCCTCCATATAATATTTTTGGGTGAAAAGGAACACAACGATAATCGGCAGCACCGAGATCATAGTGCCCGCGGCAATCCAGCCGAAGTTATACGAGAACTGCCCGTTCAGATACGTCAGGGCCGCAGCCAGCGGGTATTTCTGCGGATCATCCAGCACCACAATCGGCCACAGGAAATTGTTCCAGAATGCCATAACTTCAAGCAAACCGATGACGGCAACCCCCGGTTTCACCAATGGCATGACAAGCTGCACAAAGATACGGAACTCGGAGGCCCCATCCATTTTGCCCGAATCCCGAATATCCGTCGGTATGCCCAGAAACGTTTGCCGCATCAGAAAGATGTTAAATACCGACACCGCAGCCGGAAGCACAACCCCAAGAAACGTATTGCCCAAATGAAAGGCCTGAATGGTTAAATAATGCACAATCATCGCCGTTGCCGACGGAATAATCATGGTCGAGATGAGCAGTGTGAAGACCAGAGTACGTCCCTTGAACCGAAAGGTTGCGAGTGGATACGCCGTCAGACAGGACAAGAAGATGTTGAATACCACTCCAAGGAGCGTAATCACCACCGTATTTATGATATAGCGTGGAAAATCCATGAACGCCCACACCTGTACGTAGTTATCAAACGCGATGAAGGTCGGGAGGATCGCCGGCGGATTCGCAAACACATTACGGCCAGGCATCAGCGATACGCTGAGCAGCCACAGAAAAGGGCCCATCATAAACAGGGCAAGCAGGATCAGCAATACGTAAGTGATCAAATAACGAAGGCCTTTTTTCATTTTTTTAGACGATAGCGTACTCCGCATCAATAGGTATTCACCCCGCCTTTCCGGTTCAGCCGGAACACCAACACACTGAGCGCTGCTATCATTACACTGACGATCAGCCCAAGCGCCGAGGCATAACCGAAATTGAACTGCTCCAGCCCTTTTTGAAAAATATAAACACTTGAGGTCAATGTGGACGTTCCCGGCCCGCCCTTGGTCAGAATATAGACCTCATCGAACACACGAACGGCACCCATCACCGAAATTACAGTGCAAAAGAGAATATGCGGCCGCAGCAGCGGAAGCGTCACATGAACAATCAGTCTCAGCGATCCCGCTCCGTCCACCCTTGCAGCTTCGTACAGATCTGCCGGAATGTTCTGGAGTCCTGCCAGATAGAGCATCATGTAATAACCGAGACCCTTCCACATGGTGATGAACATCAGAACATACAGCGCCGTACTACTCGTGGAAAGCCAGGAGACCTGCTCACTGAGAATGCCAACCTTCATCAGAAGATAATTGACCACTCCGTTATTGCCCAACAGCCAGCTCCAGATCAGTGCCACCGCAACCATGGAGGTTACAACAGGGATGTAATAGGCTGCCCTGAACATTTTGACGCCCGGAATGCGGCTGTTGACCAGAATGGCCATGAGGATCGAGATGATTTGGATCACCGGCACAATCAGTACATACACCAGCGAGTTCCACAGCGATATCAGGAAATTGTGATCTTGGAAGGCCCGAGTGAAGTTATCCAGACCAACAAAATGCGTCTCCGAGATGACAGAATAATCCGTTAATGAGAGGGGTATCCCGTAAATAATCGGCCAAAAGGTAAAAACCGCCAGACACAACAATCCCGGTGCCATAAACGCCCATGCAGCAAAAGATTCAGATCGAATCGCCTTGTACACCACTACGCCTCCCTCTCCTTCAGGATCGAGGGGGGAATGTCCCCCTCATCAAGCTATACACCAAAAATCAGGAATCCTGGCTAAGAATACGGTTAACTTCCTTCTCCACCGCATTGAGCGTTTCTTTGATATCTGCCCCGTTCATCAGAATTTCCTGTAAGCCCCGTGCAAGCGCCGAGTTGATATCCCCTGCATTCGGCACACCGACCATGTAATCCGTAGCTTTATCGAGACTTTGGGAGGAGGCTACCTTGGCTTCGGCTTCCAGTGAACCGTCAGATTCCGTAAAGAACGGATCTTCAATGGAGGCTTTGCTTGACGGGAGTGTGTTGGCTACCTTAGAGAAAGCGGTCTGATTCGCTGCATTGGTGATAAAGGCGGCAAACTCCACAGCTTGCTCGGGATTTTTGGATTTCTGTGGAACGACGAGATCCATGGAATTGGAGAGCCTCAGGTTCGCTTTGCCCGTTGGAAGCGTTACCGCAATTGTATTCTTGTAGACATCCGGCGCCGACTTCTTGATGAAGTTGATAAACGTCGGACCTGACAATTGGAAGGCTACCTGCTCTCCGGAAAAATACTGGATCTGTTTGCTGAATTCCGCATCCTCCTTCAATACCACGCCTTCGGCCATCAAGTCGCGCATATGAGCGATCATTGCTTCTGCTTCCGGCGTATTAAAAGCCGCGGCCGTTTTGTCCTCATTTAGAATCGGGATGCCGTCGATTGGAAACAGCTTGGAGACAAGCTGCTGCGCATATCCGGCCACTCCCGTCTTGTCATGGACCTGACGAGCCCACTCCACCAGCTCCTCTCGGGTCTGAGGGGGATTTGCCGGATCAAGGCCTGCTTCCTTCACCAGCTTTGTATTCATGAACAGCACTTCGATACCTGTGTACCATGGAAGCGCGTAAGCTTTACCATCCAAAACCGTAGAATTATAAATACCTTCAAAGTAACTCTTCGTTTCCTCATCTGTCAGGTATTCGTTCAGATTCAGCAGCGCTCCCTTGCTCCCCAATTGACTGGCAAATTCGGTATTGAGATTCACAACATCAGGGCTGTTGCCACTGGCTGTGCTGGTCAACAAACGCTGGGAGATTGCATCATAAGGATAGTCCTTCCACTCCACCGTTACCCCGGGGTGGCTGCTCTCATAGGCAGAAATCAAATCGTTGAAGTAATCGTTGAAGGTTGGCTGTAGCGCAATCGTCCAGAACTCCAACGTCACCGGCTTTCCAGCTTCCGTACCCGCCTCCCCAGTGCTTCCCGGACTCGGCGTACCCGCCGTATTGCCATTTCCTCCACAGGCGGCAAGCAGCATAGACATCATGACGACTAGCAGCAAAGATACTGTGAAGCCCTTTCTGTTGGTGGTCACACAACATTCCCCCTCAGTTTGGTGTAAGACGGGAGTCGGCGCTTATGTCAGTTTCCTGGCTTATCACTCCATCTTTCCAATGGAGTATATGCAGACTCTGGAGTTAGAATGAAGTATTCTTCCATAAATAAATAAAAAAAAGAAATAATTTTTCTTTATATGCTCCAGCGTTTTAATGCAAAAAAAGAAGCCAGTTCGATCCGTGAAAGGACCAAACTGACTTCTTTTTTAAGCTTCACTACATGGGTAGAACCATGCTGAATTCAAGCCGTCTCATGCTGTTTCTTCGGCTCCGCTTCGTAAACCTGGGTATGTTCATTTTCTGACAATGCCCATTCTACCGTGCCAGGCTTGCGTATTTTCCACATCCAGGCTTGTACTTGAAGCGATCTCTTAATCCAAGCGAGGGATGCACAGCGTTGCTCCGAACGGACCGACAATCCCCAGTGAATCACACGTGCGAGCCATCGGTTCACATACTCATTATGAGAACGCACCGACGGTAATTCATCGCGGAACAATCGCTGCTTCACATCCATTGGGGGTTGCCCGCATGTCCAATAATGAAGCAGCGCTGCCAGGCTATATATGTCTGACATCGGTCCCTGACTGGATTTCTCAGAATAGAACTCAAGCGGTGAATACCCTGTAGAGGTAAAGATCGCCTGTTTTTCTCCGGATTGTACAGGCCAGCGAGCTGCCGAGCCGAAGTCCAGTAGTTTGGGCGTACCGTCTTCCATCACCATAATATTGGATGGCTTCACATCGCGATGAAGAATTCCCTGCTTATGAATATAGTCGAGTGTATCTATCAGTGGAAGCAGCGTCTCCGTAATAAATGCAGCATCCAGCGCATGATTTCGCTCAATCAGATATTCGGTCAGGGTTATGCCTGGGCAGTACTCCATTACAAGATACCCTGTGTCATTTTCTTCGAAATGGTCCACATACGGAACAATATGAGGATGCTCCAGCGTGGATAACAGCTCTCCTTCTACCAAAAATGCGGCAAGAAGTTCCTGATACTGACCACTGAACCCTCGGGAAGAACAGAACACACTCCGCTTGTCGGTCTGCCGTGCTGCCAGTCTCTGCGGGAAAAACTCTTTGATCGCTACCTTCGCCCCTGTATTTCGATCTCTTCCTGCATATACAATAGCCAGCTCGCTGCTAGCCATAAGATGTCTTACCTGATATGTATCATTTAAAATTACATTGCGTTGCAATGCCATTTTGCAGTTGTCCTTTTTCATAACAGACCCTCTTTTCAACCTTGTCGATCGGAAGACTTGCCGCATGTTGCATCATTCAGTTCCAACAGACAGGCGTTTCATCGCCAACCATCTATATAAACCAAATGATGCAATTTGAATCACATTCATGCGGAAATATTGAAAAAATTCTAAATTTAATAATTCTTCTGTAAAAATTGCTGAATTTCCTGGTTCATCTGGATTAACACATCCTGAGATGGAAAATGACCTGTATCGTATTTGACTGCTTTGACATTCGGAATAATCTTCTGAGCTCTTTCAATAACCTTATCTGCCGGGAAAAAGACATCCTTCTCTCCCACCAGCAGCAGTGTTGGCGATGTATAATTCACCAGTTCCTCCTGCTCTGTAAGCTTCGGCATATCCTGCTCCAAACTGACGTATTTGAAGATTTTCCCGATAATATTTTTATCTATTTCCTTCATACAGCTGCATGACATGATATCCGCGATCTTTTGCAAAGAAGTAGGAGAAGAAGTCATTCTGTACGTTACGAGTGGCAGCACGATATCCTGAGCCATTTTAATTTTGGATCCCACGGCCAAGCCAGCGGGTGCTACCAGAACAGAACATGCAATTCGGTCCGGAATGTAGGTTGCCAATCTTAGGATTATTCCGCCTCCAAAGGAAGGTCCGATAAACGCACTTTTTTCGATCTTGTAGTGGTCCAGCAAATCAGAAATCCACAAAGCCAAACTATCAAACCTTGCCGAAATTCGTGTTTCTTCACTGTAGCCTGGATGACCGATCGTATCCGGCGCGATGATCCGGTATTCTTTGAATAGGGAAGAGAACCATGACAACGTCATCGGATTCACACAATTTCCGCCCTGGAGAATAAATAACGGCTTACCGTCTTCTGGACCTGTTAATAAAACATGCGTTTGTCCAAAACGTGTCTCGACGTACTCTCGTGTAAAACCATCGCCCAATTGCTCAACATACGCTTCGTATTCCTCAAGTATGCTGCTCTTGCCTTCTTCACTTCTATAAATGGAACTCATGTCTGCCTCCTGCAAAGTATACTCTTTCAACAATCTATGGATTTAATGTCCATAAATATAAAAGAGCCCGCTGATGACAGGCTCCTTCATATGTGTAACTTATCATAATGAACTGATTATAGAATGGAAACTGGAAATTGTAAACATCGTTTCTCATAGAAAATTAATAATACAGAAATTGTAGAGAAATAGGGCTATTTTCGGCCGTAATCTGCCTTGATTTCGCCCCACTGCTTGGTCTGCCATTTTAGCACTTTATTGCTGTACGTATTCGTCCGAAGCCACTGCTCCGCACGGTCAATCATCAGCCAAATCTCTTCCGTGGAAGCATCCCTTGCGAGTGTCGTGGACACCGCTTTTTGCTTTAACCATTTCATCGCATTGACGGAGTCCGTATAGACTGTCTTGGTGCTCCCTTCTTTTTTGAGATACGCCAAGGCATGTACGATGGCCAGAAATTCCCCAAGGTTGTTTGTACCTTTGGAGATTGGCCCAACGGAGAAAATAATCTCACCCGTGCGGGTATCTACGCCTTTATATTCCACAGGCCCTGGATTCCCGCGCGTACCCACATCAACCGAGATGCTGTCATAGTCGATTTCTGCAGAGGTTTCCATGCCTGCGCTTCTTCCGCTGCTGCCAGACTTCGTCTTCGAAGAAGCCCCTGAACCACTTGCACCAGTACCCCAGTTTCCTTTCCATCCTGCACGATATGCCTCTTCGGCGGCAGCTTTCGATTCATACGATTTATATTTTGCTCCGGTAAAATGATCTGTCTGTGCCTTGCATTCTGCCCAGGTGTTGTATACGCCAGGCTGCTTACCTGCCCAGACGACATAGTATTTCTGCTTTGCCAATATGACCCGCTCCTTCATCTGCTGCATTCAATTCCTTATTGTAAACGATAGGGAGGTGAGATTGAAAGGAGTGGATTCATCTTGTTCCTATTGTTCCTACAGCGGATTCCCTCCATTTCTTCAACATGTCCAATGCAACTTCCAAAAGCTTGCTTTGGTTATTTGAGATTTGGATTTCAATTCGTTGTTGACAACTAAGGTTTTGTGAATCTGATAAGCTATCCATCGTTTGCTCCAGCAGCATGAAAGACTGCGCACTCACTTCCAGACTGGAATCGCCGATAAATGGAATAATGTTCTCTATATGTACTATGTAATTCAGGTTTTCAAGAGCGGACAGCAACGTGCCTCTGCTTCCTGATGTCTTGGGGTCTGTGATGACTTCAATTAAAGGTTCGACTGCTCGATCATCTCCAATGTCAGATAAAGCAATCGCAATTTCGTTGCGAAGCACTTTGTTTTCCGTAGATTTCAGTAGATCAATCAGGGAAGACAATTGTGATGTATCCTTTTTTTGACCAATCGTTGCTACTTGCTTCATTGCTCCTTCAATATCTCCTTGGGAAAGGTGTTTTTGTATTAGGTTCGTATACATTGTACGCTGTATCACTCCTCATTTTGCTAGAAAAAAGCTCTCCATCATAATATCGGTCATTTCCTTATTTTAGGATGTAGTATAATGGTCCTTATAATATCGGGACTATTTTCCTTATCTATATCTCTCCTCCTAATCAATTGTATATTTCAACCAAATCAAGAACAGGCTAAGAAATAAACAGATGATTTGGTGCAGAAAGGAATACAACCAATGGACTGGATCTGGAAATCCATCTTACTTGTACTGATTGGCATGATTTTACTGCGGATTGCTGGACGCAAATCAATCACGCAGATGAGTGTCGCCACCACCGTTATCATTATCTCGATCGGGACCACGATTGTGCAGCCTATCGCGAACCATGAGCTTGGCAAAGCAATCGGGTCAGCTGCGGTATTTATCCTCATGCTCCTGATCGTTGAACAATTGCAAGTGAAGTTTAATTGGTTTGAAAAACTGATGAGTGGAAAATCGAAGGTTGTCGTGGAGGACGGGAAGTTAAATCTGCCGAATTTGAAACGCATGCGCTTTTCGGTAGACCAATTGGAGATGCAGTTGCGGGAAAAAGGAATTACAAGTATTGCCGATCTGGAAACAGCCACGATGGAACCAAACGGGCAGCTCGGATACGTGCTCAAACGACACGCACGCCCGGTAACCATAGGCGATTTGGAAGCACTTTTGAAGCAGGGTACATGGCCTACGGAATCCAAAGAACTGTTTCAAGAGGTCATCCAGGATGGACATTCACGTCCGATTGATTCCAAGATACAGTAAATGAAATAGTTAAATAAATATAGGCTGGGCAGGCTGCAGGGGCCTCCTATCAAGCACATGTAAAACTTATCATGTAAAAAGACACCCGAATGCCTTCAGGTGTCTTTTGATCGTCTAATTCGGCAATCCGGCATGATATTAGGATTTGGAGGTAACTTCCGTTTTGACCAAACGATCTGGAATGTTGGTATTGGCAATGATTTCTCCAAATGGGGGAGTGTACCTTCATTCACTAGACAGTTCCTTGTCTCATCGGGTACTCAGGTAGGCAATGCCCAAGCCGCCGGTAACCGGATTCTCGTAGATCTCACACTCCACATCGAATACTTCACCAATCATCTCGCGGGTCAGGATATCGGCAGGTTTGCCATGAACCACAATCTGACCCTTTTTCACGACATAGAGATAATCGCAATACGCTGCGGCGAGTTCGAGATCATGGAGCGCAGCCAATATGCCAATGTCCAAACTCCGCACAATGTTGAGGATCTGAAGCTGATATTTGATATCCAAATGGTTGGTAGGCTCGTCCAAAATCAGAAATTCGGGCTGTTGCGCCAGCACTCGGGCGAGGACCACACGCTGCTTCTCCCCGCCGGACAAAGATACGTAATTACGGTCCGCATGTCCGGTCAGATGTACCTTTGCCAACGCCTGCTCCACGATTTCATGATCCCGTACATTATCTGTTTCCAGCAGCTTCTTGTGGGGAGTTCGACCCATCATCACCATTTCACGCACTGTAAAATCAAAGCTCAATTCGTTAAACTGACCCACAACGCCCATATGCCGGGACACGACCTTGGGACTGGATTTCAGAATGTCTGTATCATCGAGAAATACCTTGCCTTGCTGAGGTTTGATCACTTTATAGATGCTCTTGAGCAGCGTTGATTTGCCACAACCATTCGGGCCAATCAGGCCGACGAATTGCTTGCCATTGACCTGTAATGAGATGTCCCGGATAATATCCGTACTCAGCACCGATATGGATACATTTTCTACATTCAGTTTCATGTTTAATTTCCTCCAAAACCGTAGCCTTTTTTGACTAACATATACATAAACATCGGCGCACCAATCATCGCTGTTATGATCCCGATTGGAAGTTCAACGCTGGAAATCAGTGATCGTGCAATAACATCCGTCCAGATCAGGAAGATGGCACCGAACAATACGGATACAGGCATTACTTTTCGATGGTCAGAACCAACCAGACCTCTAACGATATGCGGAATAATTAACCCGACAAAACCGATCATGCCGCAGCTTGCCACCATTACGCCGGTTACGAGAGCCGTTAATAGCATATATAACCTACGATATACACTAAGATTAATGCCCAGCGTAACCGCTGCTTCGTCACCCAGCAACATGGTATTAAGAACCCGGGACTGCAACAGGAAGAACAGAATGGCTACGAGCACAACGATGCTGATCAGCGGCAGCTTGTTCCACCCTGATGAAGCAAGACTGCCCATGGTCCAGAATGTTACCGTCTTGATACCTTCGGCATTGTTGGCAAAATAAATGATAAAGTTCGAAAAGGCACTGCACAGTGCATTAATGACCATCCCGGCAAGAACCAGCTTGACCGACGTCATTTTCCCCCGAATACCTGCCAGCGCCAGCACCAGCAATGAAGCACCCATTGCACCGGCAAATGCCCAGAAAGCCACCCCGGTCTGGCCAAGCCAGCCAATGGCCCCGAATCCGATCAGAATGGCAAACGTAGCTCCGAGCGAAGCTCCTGAGGAGATACCCAGTATATACGGGTCTGCGAGCGGATTCTGCACGGCAGCCTGCATGACTGCACCACACAAAGCAAGCCCGGCTCCAATAAACATGGCCATCAGTACACGCGGAAAGCGAATCTCCCAGATGATATTCGTAAACGGCCCCGCCTCAATCGGCGCCGAGCCGAACTGATATCCCGTTAATTTGTACAACAAAATACGATAGGACTCGGCGAGAGGAATGCTCACTTGTCCAATGGATACCGCAATTCCAACCGAAATAACCATTACGATCATTAAAGCGGCAATTAATACAGCAAAACCGGATTTGCTGTGAATTAAGGACTCCCTTTTCGTTATACGCTGCTTCTGAATCTGAGCCGTCTGTGCCATCTCTTCCCCCATCAATTCCACTTGAATTTGAATCATAAAAATATAGCTATTTACAAAGCTTTTTCTCGGATTATAATTGAGAATGATTCTCTTTGTCAATGTAAAAAACATAAAGAAAGGGCCTTGCGTTTAGCTGGTCTTTAACCAAAGAAGCTTCCCTTGGACAAGACGTCCAGGAAAGCTTCTTATTCTTAAATGGCTCTATTATGGAATAAAGCTGGCTACATTTCGGGGTTAATGAGAGTTCTTGGATTTCTAGCTCTTTTGCTTATAAAATTCATGGTACAGCTTCATGAGTGCACGTTTCTCAATCCGTGACACATAAGAGCGGGAGATACCGAGTTCTTTGGCAATTTCGCGCTGTGTACGTTCCTCGCCGCCAGCTTCAAGGCCGAATCGGCCAATCACGACTTCCTTCTCCCGATCGTCAAGGATATCCAGATTGCGATAAATTTTGCTTTTTTCAATTTTCAGTTGCACCTTGTCTACCACGTCGTCGGCTTCTGTTCCGAGGATATCGATAAGGGTGATCTCATTTCCCTCTTTGTCCGTTCCAATCGGATCGTGAAGAGATACGTCTTTGCGGGTTTTCTTCAGGGAACGAAGATGCATAAGTATTTCGTTTTCAATACAACGGGCTGCAAACGTAGCGAGTTTGGTTCCTTTTCCTTGCTGAAAACTTTCAATGGCTTTGATTAAACCGATGGTTCCGATCGAAATCAGGTCTTCCTGGTCTTCGCCAGTATTGTCAAATTTCTTAACGATATGCGCGACGAGGCGCAGATTGTGTTCGATAAGCAAATTACGTGAATGTGCGTTGCCTTCAGCCATAAGGCGTAAATGTTTGGCTTCATCATCCTCAGCCAGTGGCTGGGGAAATGCATTATTTTTGACATACGAGACGAGTAACGTTAACTCTTTGATGAACAGGGCAATTGCGGTAAACAATCCGGGCACAGATGACACCTCCTGCAGTTTTACAACGATCTGGCCTGAGCACATATGGGAACAGGGTCGATTTATTGTATGTAGGCGGCAGCCCAGAAGTGCACGTACACTTGAAAAAGGAAATGTTTCCGCAGTGATTTCACAGACTCACTGAAACGATGGAGCCCACCTTTTGAAGGAGAAGGAATTCTTTCTCGACACTTTCGATAAAATATTTTTTCTCACCGAATATAACGACATCATTCTCGACTAATTGAACATCACTTTTGAAATAGATAAAATTGTCCGTTTCTCTGAACGCACCTTTGTAGTAAAACATGTCATCGACTCCCTCTTAGAGATAACCTATATAAAACAATCAACAAACGCTTATAACATGAACACTCGCCTATACGACCGAATACTCAAATGTTGAAGAGAAAGAACTGGAGCGTGTCTTCAAACTCTGGCATGCCACTTAACCAATGCTCTTGCTTATCGTCCGTTTCATGGCCCCACGCAGCTCCTTGCCCTGAACCGAGGCTTGTGGGTTTGCGTGCTCTTTTTCTAGGCTAAGGAACTGAGGACGCCTTATTTGGACAATAAGCCCTCTTTTTCAAACGTAAGGAACACCAGACACGTTATTTCCTGAAATCCTCTAAAAAAACGCTACAAACGGCCTCAAATTGCGAAATAACGTGTCTCGGGTTCCTTAACCTCCTGCAGGCGCTTCAAACCCTTAGATAACGTGTCTCAGATTCGGTAGCGCTCAACCCTTTGTGAAAATATCAGTTTACTATACATGTTAGCAGCATTAGAGCCCATCATTCGAGGATGGGAGAACCAAGCCGATGGCTTAACTCACGCACCAAAAGCCTCAGCTCTGTATATTACAGAACTGAGGCTGACAAGTCATTTACTACTTGAAGGCTGTGATTACTTAAAGATGCGTTGAGAGAACTGGTACAACCCGCTGTTCCAGACAGACGGTTCGTGTCCGCCTACATCCAGATACCAGGTGTGTGGAATGTTCATACTGCTCAAGCCGTTTTTGAAGTTCTGGCTGACCCATAACAGACCATCACTCGATCCACAGGATAACCACAGCAATTTAAGTTGGCTTGCGACTTGTCCCGGATTGGAAACCAGTTCGGAAACCGACTTTGTATTTGGAGCTGCTGAGAAGGCGCCCACCCAGGCGAAAGTATTCAGATTCTTCAACCCAAAATTGAGGGATTGTCCACCACCCATGGACAGACCGGCCAACGCACGACTATTGCGGTCTTTGTACACTGGATAATTGGCTTCGATATGAGGAATCAGATCCTTGAGCAAGTCTTGTTCAAATCTTTCAAATGCAGCCACTTTATCCGGGGCATAAATGTCACCGATCGGGCGATCATCCTTCATGGCGCGGCCATTCGGGAAGACTACGATCATGTCTGACAGCTTGCCTTCGGAATACAGGTTGTCCAGAATGTTCTTCGGTTTCATGGCGTTAACCCACTCATACTCATCCCCGCCGATGCCGTGCAGGAGATACAGGACGTTATACTTTTTATTCAGAGAATAACCTGGCGGTGTATACACCATTGCTTTGCGTGCATTGCCAACCGTTGTGGAATAATATGAGATCAGATTCAAATTTCCGTGTGGGATGTTGTTGCGGTATGAATCATAACCGGGCGGTGCGGGTACCACCGCACTTGCAGCCAAGCTATTTTCATTTTCGTAGTTCGAGACACTCGCAGTTCCATTTCCAATTTCCTGCAAAGCGGCGGCGGTCACACCTTCCTTCGATTCAGTGGCGAAAGCCATCGTTGGCACGAGTAATGCAGCAGCTATGGAAAGATTTAAAATGACAGACAAGCGTTTTTTCATATCATCACTTCTCCTGTTCCAACTTAAATTTGGGTATGTCGAACAAACTTTAAAGCAGGCCTTTCATAGAACTTATAATTTGAAAGCCCTTACATAAATAACGTGAACTTCACCCCCTTTCCGCAGATATTGGTCTGTTTCCTTAACTGCCTCTTGAACGAAAATGAGAACATGAATTTTTATTTCCCAATCAATTCCATTATACCGCATTAAATAACTTATAAAGTATATAAATACTTAAATTTCCATTGTATTTCCTTTAAAAAGTATATCTCTTTTCGAGGTTATTCTAAAAAACTGAAAGTGGAGAACGGAAACAGGAGTATGTGTAAAACCAAATAAAAGCCTCAACTCTCCGTGTTCAGCAGGAGAATTGAAGCTTTCTGACTGTCTTTTCAGTTTACCGGCGCTGCCTCAGCGACCTCTACGATTTCTGGCAAACGAGTTTTACGTTCTATCATCACACTGATGAGTAGTCCCAGCAATCCACATGCCGCAATAACTGCTGCATATAACGGTACCGAGATCAGCCCCGTATGCGTAATTGCAAACCCGCCCAAATAGGCACCGCCTGCGTTCCCCAGATTAAAGGCCGAGTGACTCGACGTTGTCGCCAGCAGTGGTGCTTCACGGGTCATATTCATAATTCGAATTTGCAGCCCTGGCATAATACCAAAAGCCGCAACGCCCCAACAAAATATGGTGATTACCGCCAGATACGGATTGTCCAGCGTCAGCGTTAATGCTGCTAACAGAACTGCCAGTATACCGAAGTTAACCATCAGGGAAGGCATCAGCTTCCAGTCCGCCAGACGACCCCCAAGCATATTGCCCAAAGTAACCCCGACACCGAACAGCACCAGAATCCAGGTCACGCTTTGCTCAGCAAAACCACTAATATCGACTAGCATCGGTGTAATATAGGTGAACACAGCGAACAGACTTCCACAACCCAGCGCACCAATAAGTAGTATCAATAACACCTGTGGTCGAACCAGATTCCGGAATTGCTGGCCCAGATTTGCTGGGGGTCCCTGCTGGATCACCGGAATGAAACGAATGATGCCAATCAATGAGATGATACCTAGAATGGTAATGGCCCCAAACGATGAACGCCACCCGAGCTGTTGCCCGATAAATGTTCCAAAAGGCACACCAATAATGTTGGCAATCGTTAATCCAGCCAGTACAACGGATACCGCCCCTGCCCTTCTCTCTGGTGCAACCAGCCGTGTTGCCATCAGCGAGCCTACTCCCAGAAACGTACCATGGGCAAATGCCGTCAGAATACGTGCCGAGATAAGCAGCCCATAAGTTGGAGCAATAACAGACAACGCGTTACCGATGATAAAAATACACATCAGCAGCACCAGCAGTTTTTTCTGCGGAATCTTGTGGGTGAACACAGTCAGTATAGGCGCACCAACTGCCACGCCAAGCGCATAGCCCGTAATCAGTTGTCCAGCCTGCGGAATGCTCACATTCAAATCCGTTGCTACATTGGGCAGTAGCCCCATAATAATAAATTCCGTCATGCCAATAGCAAAAGCCCCTACCGTCAGGCATAAAAGGGATAAGGGAAACGCCCCTCGCTTAGCGGATTTCGAAATTCCCAATTCCGTTTGTGATGATTCTGACTTACGCATATGATGTTCTCTTCTCCTGTCTCTTCTATCTTGTTTCCGCCTTTGACCACAATGCCTCCGTCAATTCAATCAGCGTATTTCGCATGGCCAGCTTCTCTTGCCAGTGTGCCGGAATACCGCTCAAACCATAATAGGCTCCGGCAATTTGCCCATACACCGCTCCCGTGGTGTCCGCATCATCACCCAGGTTCACTGCCAGCAGCGCACCTTTCTCGAAGGTCGAGGATTGGTGGAATGCCCATAACGCTGCTTCAAGTGAACGAACAACATAACCGCTCCCCTGAATTTCAGGCGGTGCTTTATGGCGGTATGATCCTTGGACAACTTCTTCAATCGCGGGTGAAAAAGATTTCCCGTCCCTCCACTGACGACAGGTTTGAGGCTGCAGCATGACGTCCTTGTCCGCTCCGCGCAGTCCTGCAACCAATATCGCCGTCAGCACTTCGCATGCTTCCATACTTTCAACAGCGGCATGTGTCGTTTTGGAACTCAACCGAGCATACCGCACTGCCTGCTCCGGCTCGTTGGCATAGGCCATGGCTACAGGTGCAAGCCTCATGATCGAACCATTGCCCGCGGTCATCGGGTCGGTTGAGCCACTATACGCTTCACCGGTTGCCGCAAACCGCTCAAGTGCATTGCGAGTAGCACCGCCAATATCAAAGCAGGTTCCCGTACTGCTCATATAACCGACCTGGTACCAATTCGTATATCTGCGCATCTGGTCCGCGGGATCGAAGCTCTCTTTTCTCACCAGGCTTTCGGCCAGACAGAGGGCCATCGACGTATCATCCGTCCATTGTCCCGGAACCAGATCAAATACACCTCCGCCCACAATATCGGTAACAGGCTCAAACGTACCAGGACTGCTGAATTCCACTGTAGTTCCCAGTGCATCTCCCGCGGCAAGTCCAATGAAACAACCTTGGAAACGATCCTTTAGCAGCATCCTCGATCCTCCTCTGCGATTCAACGACTCAAATAACTTCCTCCATTTTCCCACATGGCCTAATATGGCGTAAAGAAGTTTAATACGTAAGTCGATTGCAAATTTAACCTGACACAGAATAGGCCAAATGGGTTTGGCCCAGCAAACTGAATAGACATACGGCAAGAAAGCCGGGAGGGACGATGCCTATCGCATCGTTCCTCCCAGCTCTTTAAAAAAGATGATCTATTGAAATGTTTTAATAAAATTTTTCTGATCCTTTGTAAATACATATCCACGATGTTCGTAAAATTGGTGAGCCGGGATTCGACTTGGATGTGATAGTAGTTTAATTCCGGAGTAGCCGTTATTCTTTCCCCATTGCTCCAGAGACTCGATCAACAGGCTGCATGTACCCTGATTTCTAGCCTTTTCCTTCACAACAAAGCCCAAAATATTCAGTAGAGAGTCGGCAAAAAGCAACTCATATGGACTTCCATGGATGTAGCCAATGACCTCGTTATCCTGCTCACACACCAAAATCTTATCATGGGTTTTCGTTGTAATGACTTCAATCTTTGCCTTAACCTGCTGCTCGGAGAATGCTTGCAAATTCGGGTTAAATTCCTGATTCAGCAAATAAATATCATGAACATCTGTCACGCGGATATCCCTTATTTTTCTTTCTCGCATTCAATAGCCCCTCATTCGCCCCAGGATCTGATACAGCTGAATTAAATGGTAATTCATTTTTGCATCGTTTGACAAGAAAAATACAATTGGGCTAGGAACTTATCCAAACACGCTTACTCGTTCATGATGGAATTGACGGAGGCATACACCATTGGCAGGAAGCCTTCTGATGGTTCGCCAACCGGTGCATGGATATGGAAAGCAAAGCTAGTACCATCCAGCTCTTTTACGATGAAATACTCTGTTTTCTTATTATTTTGAGACATCATGAACAATTTTGCCTCTTTCATCGGGCCATTGCTAAGCTTTTCCTCACTTAATTGCTCGACCGCTCCGGTTTCTGACAGTTCTTTCTTCGCATCCACCTTCAGTTCATTCAGGTTATAATCCGAAGGCAGTCTTTCAATCTCCACCTCGTAATCCGGATCAATCTTCATGGTCAATTCATGATCGCCCGCATCAAATGTCATTGGTTCAAAGACATATAACGAGTATCCTTTGGCTTGACCCAATGTAACCGGGCGCTTTTCGGTCATGCCTTCTACAGACACTTCCAACTCAGACGTCTTTGGACGATCCGAGGTAACATTACCGCCTGCATTCAAACCGTTATTGTCATCATCGGACTTGATCTTGGCAATTTCCGTAAGCACCAATTGTTTGACCGTCGTGTCGCCTTCAATGGCCTTCTCTACATATTGGAATTGAACGGAATCTTCATCGTCAATGTCATCCAAAGACTTCTGCACATCCTCACCTACCTGGAAAGACATTGGTTCCTCATTCACACGAATTTCAACCGTGTGCGGGTCTGCCCATCCGGTCAAAATGCCTTCAGCTTCAATCACAGCAGTTTCCTCAGGCTGCTTCCCTGGTGCTGTCGTCTGTTCTGCTGTATTATTCGCGGGTGGCTGAGCAGTAGGGCTACTGTTGCCGCAGGCCACAAGCGAGAATCCCATAACCAAAACAAGTAATGATGCACTAATATTCATAGTATTTCGCATATGAACACCTCCGTTAGCTTATACGCAATGATGCTTGTCCATGTTGCCTGACTTGTTAACTTGACAGCTTAGTATTACTTACACGGCTGACAAGACGCTCAATCATGCAAATGTTCAACAGCCCGTTGATATTATGAATCATCAGCCGGCTTGCTCCATCTGCACAAGCTTGGCGTTGGCTCCGTTGAAAGCTTTCGTCTGTTTGTTGAACTGTTGTCTTAACTCGGCCACTTTGGCATATTGGCTGTTCCGTTCCCGAATCGCACGTTTGATCTTGACCAGATTGGGCTCCACGCTGCCTCTCATCAATGAATATAATTGCTCGTCCGCATCCAGACTCTGTCTGTAGGAAGCAACAAATGCTGCAAACGACGCAGCTCTTTGCTCATATTGATCCAATACCGTGTGGGCCTGAGCGAGGTTCTCTTCTTTCTCAAAGGATAACTGATCGAGCGAAATTCGCAGCTCTTCCATCTGTTCTTTTGTCCTGCTCATTACCGCTTCAGCCTGTTCAAGCAGAGTTCTTCGCTCTGCAATATGTCCGTCCGCCTGATCCAGCAGAGCCTCCAGGTTACTGTTTCTATTCTTTCCTTTACTCAAAATAGATCCGTACAACTCCATGTCTTCCCGTTCATGACGGGCAATCTCCTTCAGGCTCTGATTTATCTCCTGATCAGTAAGAATCAGTTGATTGACTTGATTTGCCGCCGGTTCCTGCGGCTGACCGCAAGCACTGACAAGCAGAGCCAACAATATGCTGACCCCGGCCAGAGCTATCTTTTTTCTTCTAAGCACCTCGGGGTGCCTCCTCTCTTGCATCTATCGCTCGATGACTTATCGCTTATTTCGGTATTTATGCAAAATGCCTGCTTTGCTTATAACCGGGTATCCCCGCTAAAGTTAGCCACCCAATGGGCGCTCGGGTCGTACACCTCGAACTCATATCCCCGATCCTCAAGCAGTTTCAAAATGCGTGGCAGCGCCTCTACGGTCTGTTCCCGCTCATGCATCAGGATTACTTCCTTATCCCGGTGCACACTGCTGCTGACACGTTCCACGATTTTGTCCGGCTGACCCGGTAAATTCCAATCGAGCGAATCGGTGGTCCAATCCCACATTTTAAATCCGGCAGCAGCAATATCCCCCCTGAAGTCTTCTCCGATCTGTGGGCTGCTGCCATATGGAGCACGGATCAGGTGTGGCGTGAAGCCAATGAGGTCATGGACCATCTTCTGTTCCTTTTTGAACTCCTTCACAAAATTAGCGGAGTTTCCGCTCTTATATAATTTGTTATAGTTATGTGTCATGCTGTGAAGCCCCGGATAACTGCCCTCTTTGACGAGCCGCTTCACCGCTTCTTTGTGTTGATTCAACTGGCGTCCAATCATGAAAAAGGTTGCCTTTGCCTCATGCTGCTTCAAAATATCCAGCAGTTGATCGGTATATACACTTGGTCCATCATCAAACGTTATGTATGCCAGCTTGCGCACCTGACCCTGGAACCGAGCAGGCTCCTCTTTGGACTCCGGAGTCATTTCAATCATGCCAAGCTTGGTTGGCTGTTCAATTGCAGCTACTGGAGGGGGTGCTACATAATCCTTGATCCAGTGCGTCATGCCAATGAATGCATATGTTAAACCGATAATGAGCAGTGCCAGAAGCGCCAGCGCAGCACTCAGTCTCCCATACCGGATTCTTCTTCGTCCATGCGTCTTGGTTCGGCTTGTTCTATGCGGAATGCCGCCACTCTCTCCCGCTCTCTGTTGTTGAACTCTCACTTCCAGGCCACTTCCTTACTTTCATTTTTTCCCGATTATTGGTACATTATATCGTTTCATGTCTCTATATAGAAGATTAATAGAAAAATGGTCCTGGAGAATGACAGAATAGTTACAAGCCCGGTTACAATCTACTTATCTATTTCTTCTCTTATACTTTTCCTGCGGATGCATTCTCCTGTATAATAAATTGATTTACGCCATTTGACTTCAAGAAGGAGCTACATCCATGACTAGCTTGAACCGTGCCGGCAGATCGATCTTTCTGCTATTCTTTGTCGGCATTATTGCCATTTCGTTTTCTTCCATCTTTGTACGTTGGTCCACAGCGGACGTCGCTGTCATTGCGATGTACCGACTGTTCCTCACCAATCTGCTGATGCTGCCTTTTGTCTGGAAATACCGGCACGAGATGACGCGTTTGAACTTCAGACAATGGGCTCTGCTGCTCGCATCCGGTGTGATGCTAGCCCTGCATTTTCTGCTCTGGATGGGATCGCTTCGGCTCACGAGTGTAGCCAGTTCGACGGTCATTCTCGCATTAGAGCCTATATTGATTCTGGCCGGTTCCGTCTGGCTGTTCAAAGCCAAAATTAACCGCATGATGATCATCGGCATGGGCATCGCCCTGCTTGGATCCATCGCCATTGGAGCTGGAGATTTCCAGTTGGCAGGTACAGCGCTGCGCGGGGATATTCTTTCTTTGCTCGGGACGATCGCTGTGGCGGTACATATGCTGCTTGGACAGTTTTTGCGTGCGGGACTCAGTGCCTTCTCCTATAACTTCTGGGTATTTTTCGTAGCTGCCTGTACACTTGCGGTATATAATCTGGTTAATGGTCTCCCGTTTGGCGGTTATGCGGCTTCCGAGTGGGGAATTTTCCTGTTGCTCGCGATTGTGCCAACGATCTTTGGTCATTATCTCTTCAACTGGCTGCTTCAATATATGAATGCTACGACAGTATCCATGGGAGTACTGGGGGAACCTGTATTTTCTTCACTTTTGGCCTGGATGCTGCTAGGTGAATCCCTCAATGGACTACAGATGTCTGCCGGGGTTGTCATTATTTTCGGGGTATGGATCTTCATTCGGTATGGCAAAACCAAACCGCAGCCTATTCCCTCAGATGCTCCTATAGCTTGCCCTGGACCGATTGAACCCAAGATTGTGTAATTGCTTAACTTAATCCTGTTATCATTGAAGCTGTAGGTAATTAAACCCTAGACAAACCGGAGCCTATTTGCAGCAGATTCCGGTTGAATCCTGTACTAACCCAACTACAAATGAAGGCGGTGTGTTTTCATGAAAAATATTGTATCCATGCGCTGGCTGCTCGCCAGAATGTATGAACCGGATGTCGTCATCGCGGATTGCCGATTCCTGCTCGGTCAACCGGACGCTGGACGACAAGCTTACGAGGCTGGACATATTCCAGGTGCCGTTTATCTCGATTTGGAGAAAGATCTGTCCGCTCCTGTATCTACGCACGGAGGACGTCACCCGCTTCCAGATCCGGCTGTTCTCGCAAATCACCTCTCCAAAGTTGGCATCGGCTCGAATGCACGAATTATCGCCTACGATGACCAAGGGGGTATGAACGCATCACGACTGTGGTGGTTGCTTCGTTATCTGGGGCATGAACAGGTGTATGTCATGGATGAAGGCTTCTCTGCTTGGCAGAACGCCAAGTTTCCAGTAACGACGGATGTGCCTGTTCAGATTCCGGCTTCGTTTGAAGTAAATGTGCAGCCAGGGCTGCTGGCAAGTGTTGAGGATGTACAGCAAGCGTCTGCAGACGGCTCAGCTGTGTTGATCGACTCCCGGGATGCCCGCCGCTACGCGGGACTGGAGGAACCAATCGATGCCAAGGCTGGTCATATTCCAGGGGCGGTGAATTATTTTTGGAAAGATGCGTTGGATTCGGAAGGACGTTGGACGGGAGTTGGAGCGTTAGAGGAACGTTTCAGTAAACTGGACAAAAATGGTACGATCATCGTGTATTGTGGCTCCGGCGTCTCCGCCTGCCCAAATGTGATTGCGCTGGAAGAAGCGGGATTTCCGAACGTGAAGTTATATTCCGGAAGCTGGAGTGACTGGATCAGTTATGAGGGGAATCCGGTGGCTACGGGAGAGGAATAGTAGGGCTTAAAGCCATGTAGAACTTTGATGCCTGCGGCAACCGAGGCAAATACCTTGGCTATGTATTGTAAACATCTTGAGGTCAACACAGAGACAACTTGTATAGAAAAATAGGGGCCGGGTCAACTCACCATACGTGAGTTCCCGGCCCCTTGCTATTTTTATTCCGTTTAGCAATAGTCTTGAATCAACAAATCAAACGACTGAAGTCGCTGGTCATCAAAAGAATCACCGTTTTCGTAAAATATATAGACCTCAAGCAACAGCTTAACAGACAGAAAAGAAACAGTCTATATTTTTTTTGGGAATTTCTATATATTTATGTTGCTGGCCGGCAATTACAAATGAAATGGAGCGCTAATCGATGAAATTTGACAGTCATCTTACTCCTGAAGAATTACAGGAGTATGTGCAAAACGTATTTGGTGCCGGTTATCTCGTGGCTGAAAGTGTAAGAACTTATGGTGGCGCGCAAAAAGTAATTTACAAGGTTGTCTGCAAGAATGGTTTTACTTGTATGCTGTATGTTTGGGATATCTCCCGCAACTATTTCCAGGAGGAGATCTTGAATGAGCCCACATTCCAAAGTTCCTACGGCAGCGGACTTTTCTCTCTGAATAACCGCTATCTCAGACAACATGGAATTCAAACGCCGGCCTTATATGATCTAAATAATGATAGAAACAGACACTCTTATGACTTTGCTCTTGTCGAATATATAGAGGGACAGAAAGCCGAAGCCTATTTCCAATATGAAGATCCCAAAGCCCGGAATGAGTTGTTTCATCGGATTGGGGGTATGTTGTCTAACATGCACGCAATCCAAAGGAATTATTATGGAAATGCGGTTTATGACGAAAATAACAATGAGCCATGCTTTAAAGCTCAGCGGATGAATGCAGAAATGGCCTTATCGTATGCATCCGAGCACATGGTAAATATAAGGGGAAATTACGGCAGCCTGCTTGATAAGCTATGTGAGCTAGAAGCTGAAATTAAACCCAGAAATCGATATAGTTTCATACATGGGGAACTTGGTCCTGATCATATATTAATAGATAAACATATGCAGCCGCACCTTATTGATATAGAGGGTGCAGGGTTCTTCGATCTCGAACACGAACATAGCTTCTTAGAGTTTCGATTCGGAGAATATTATCGTTACTTCCAAAATAATAACCTCGACCCTAAGCGAATGACATTTTATCGGTTTTGCCATCATTTATCATTAATATCAGGGGGATTGAAACTGCTTCATAGACAATTTCCCGATCAGCAATTTGCTAAGAGTCTCGCGGAGTATCATTCCAGATGTGCAATACAGATGGTTTCCAGAGAAATTTAAAAGCTGGAGTGAATGGATTTCTTACAGTGAGAATTCTATTGCTATTGAGGAAGAGTAAAAGACTTAAGTAGATATACAGTATGTAACATGGAGTACATCGCTCATGAAGGGATGTACTCTTTTGCATTTTTTTGAGTGTTCCTAAAATCGGGAGAGACGACATGGGGCTAATTCACTTCTCGATTCCCGATCGATGATTTCACTTGCAGCCAGACGTGCAATTAGCGGCGCCAGCGTAATCGCAGAATGCATCACCGACAGATAAAGTCCCTTTATGTGATCTTGGAAGCCCACAATCGGATAGCCGTCTTCAGGCATGGGTCTCATCCCGACCTTTATGCTTTCCAGTTCCAGTTGATTCCCGTCCTTCAGACTGCGACGCAACGTGTCGAACGCTCGCTTACCAACAGCCTCTGGTCCGTTTTCCTCCGACTCGTCGATATAATCCTCCGCAGCCAGCAGCGTATAATCTGTAAGTTGACGCGCTTCAAATTGTGCATTTGAGATTAGTGTGTGTATCTGTTTATTCGCAGTTTTCATCCGAATCAGAATGGAAGGCGAAGATGTTACCGGCACGAGACAACCTAATGGGTTGCAAAGTTCGGGTATGCCTGTACCTGCGGCTAGTACCACGACATCCGCCTCCCGAAGACCCTTGGTCGTATGGACGCCAACCAGGCGGGAATCTTCTTGCTGCAGTTGTGTAACTTGGGTATCAAACTGAACCTTAGCCCCGTACTCCCGCGCTTTGCTGAGCAACAGCTCCGTTACCACTATAGGGTCCACCGCACCTTCTTCGCTCACAAACATCGCTTCATCCGGATATTCCTTCAGATTCGGCTCCAATGCCTCAAGCTGCTCCCGGTTTAATTTTTGTAAATGGCACTGCTCCCTTAGGGGCGGAGTGTCCCAAGTCAGCGCTCCATGCCAATCAATTTTCAATTCGGACAACTCTTGCTGAAGCGCATGATATTCTTCCAAAGCTGCATCGTACAAATGCCAGTATTCGGGAGCCACTCTATGAGTCGTATGTATCCAGGCAAAAGATTTTTCTGTGACTTCACGCGCCGCGGCGGGGTGGCGTTCAATAACGGTTACATCTTGATTTCGTTTGGCCAGATGATAGGCTATCGACGCCCCGACAATCCCTGCACCAATAATCACGATTTTTTGTTTATTCAATATTACTCCCCCTTTATCACCCTTATTGTAGCATAAGCGCTATGATTCTCAGGCGTTATAACATATGAGAGAAGATGGAGCGTTTCGATTAGTTATGAGGTGAACCCGGTGGCTACCGAGGATGCTTTCCATTCGTCATATACAAAGGAGAAGTACAGCATCTCGTTGATCTGTCGAAGCATATTATCTTTGGGCACAATGAGGTATCATATCGTGCCGTGTAAGGGCTGAACGCAAATGAGATTTGAGGCTGGAACAAGGGGCTTCACGCCTTTCGCTATACTAATTATGCAGCAAAAAAGGCATTGTCCCCTCAATGAGTTTGAGGAACAACACCTTTTTTATGTGTCAGACTTTTTCAGTGGCCTCATCTTTAGCTGGTTATTTTCTCCCAAAAAGGGGCCAAATTGACCGATATAACCTCAATGACTTCTTCAAACATCGTTTCTACTGAGCGATCTTGAGGGTTCCGGCTCAACTGCAAAGCCGATCCGAATATGCTCCAACTGATAACGAGTGCCATAGCTTCCAATTTTTCTTGCGAAATGCCCTGTGTGTCCACTTCATTTATCCGCTTAAGCAGGAGTCGATGAAGATCCTGATGCATGGTATTTTCAAACATCGCTTCAAACTGCTTGTCTCCTGGCGTACTACATTGTTGAAAACACAAAAGAAAATCGAATATGGTTTGAATAAGGATTCGCAAATTGTCCGCATTCATCTTGTTTTTTCCGGCAGTCTATCCCTTATAGTCATTTGGAACTTTTCCGTCATCCAATATTCAAGAAAGTCATATTTATCCTGAAAATGTGCATAAAACGTTGTTCGATTTATGGTTGCTTGATTCATGATATCGTGCACAGAAATGGACCAACCATTCCGACCTGGCTGAAGCCACTGCGGTAATCCTGACAGTTATTTTCTATCCAGATGGTAGATTACTTGCACAACACCGGAATTAAACGTTCTTGTATCAACCGTTTTCAAATTTATTCTCTGTTTCACATCCATAAATAACGGTTTCCCTTCTCCCAAGATAACAGGGTGAATGGATAATCTGAATTCATCAACTAGCCCTAAGCTAATAAAAGTAGTAATAAGATTTGCTCCACCATATAACCAAATATCTTTACCCGGCTTATTCTTTAATTTAATTACTTCTTCAGTAATATTGTCATTAATGTAGATCGCTTTATTATCAGTCTCTTTTTTAGTCTTGGAAAACACATATTTCTCTTTAGTATGGACCTTATCCCAAAACTCTTTCTCATCAGTATGTTCACTATCCGGTATAAATTCTCCCCATAAATCATAGCTTTTTCTTCCGTATAAAATAGTATCAATTTGATTCAGAAACGTATTAAACTCCATATCAGGATCCATGATGCACCAATCAATTTCCCCATTCTTCCCTTCAATATAGCCATCTAAAGTAACTGCTAAGTCTAAAATTATTCTTCGGTTCATAACTTACATCTCCTTTCATTAAGATACCCTCATTTTAAATCTAAATTACGACAAATCATGTCATAGTTAAGAAGGAAGGTTTCTTTTCAACTAATCAGCCGATTAGTTTAGTGAATAAAAGGAGCCTATCCACCCTCTAAATAGATAACTTTTCTACGTACCGCGCTATCAGGGCGAGAATCTTAATTTCACACTGGGTGAGGCTACAACTAGAGGCAAGCTGTTTTCCCAAGAGTCAACCCCTACCGCTGAACCGTTTGATCGCTTCCTCGGTCACGGGCTGGAAGAGGTTAATGAGATTTCCATCGGGATCACGGAACAACACAGCACGGTTCCCCCACGGCATCGTGGACGGTTCCTTTACCCACTCGTCGACAAACGGCTTCAAGCGCTCGTATTCGGCATCGACATCGTGGACGCGGAACTCGAGGATGACAGTGCGATTGTCGGCCGCCACTGCGGAACCAATGCCGAAGAGTGGCACCGTTTGGGAGTGACCGATCGCCAGGGTGCACGATGGCACAACGAGTTCGGCAAAGACAGGCGCAGGACGTTCCGCCGAAACACCCAAGACTTTCTCATAGAACTCGACAAGACGATCCACGTCGTCGGTAATGATACGTACAGAAGCAAAATTCATAAAATACCATCCTTCCTATAATAAATGATACAATACAATACCATATCATTTTTTGGGCCAGAAAAGCTCTCACCCTATATGTTTACTTAATCCATAATAAAATAACGCTCCTGACAACAGTATGTCAGGAGCGTTATTTTATTATTCGGTTTTTTTCTGCTAATGTTGACTCCCGTCCCTTGACGTATGAACCTGTATTTCGATGCGAGCCCCACTTCATCCACCTGCAGACCGTTCTCTTTCAGAGGTTAGGCCATTGATCGCCATTCCGCACTTTATAAATGGAGCCATAACGATGAAGTTTCCCATGCGTCTGCCCCATTTGTTGGGCGAGTTCCATCGCCGCGCTATCGTTTCCCGTTAGCTTAACGGGCCTTTGTGCTTTGGTTGGACGTCAGAAGGTCAAGCTCTCTTTTCGTTTCAGGATGAACCACTATGCTATCCGTTAGGTTTAGAGTAGTATCTTTTACTCTTTTCCCCCATTTTCTTGAAAAGGAGCGCCAATCACATACCATTTCGATGACATACTTCTTAGGCATGGGTAATGCCTCTTTTGTATTGGGGTTAATAACCCAGTACTCCCAATGGTGCTTATTTTTATGCTGGTGATGAAGCCATGCGTATTTCCATTTCAACTCGTCTTCTAAGGTTAACGGTATTCCAGAGTAAAACTTTTTAGCGTATGGAAAGAATTCAGCCGGTAAAAATTTCGACCAATCATGAATAATCCCCTGAATATAGAGGCCTTCTTTCCAACATTCAATCAGTACATTCAGTTTATGATTAAGGATATACAAAAAATAATTCCAGCAAGCTTTTAGCATTGAATAAAACCTCCTCTCAAGAACAATGTCTTGGGGACGAGATTCGTCGTGGTGCCACCCCAGTTTACTAATCTGTCATCAGTATCGAGTACGGCATGACATTCATGCTTATACTCTAGCTCTGTAACAGGAGCTCCTGTCACACCACCCCCTTAACAGGCTCTGGTTCCGATGTGATGCTCAGAGATTTGATTCAATAAGGTTCCACTTACTCCTTTTCAACTACCGGAGCTCTCTGTAAACATACACCTTACCTACTCTTCTCATCATTGCATTTGTTTAATTTCACCAACCTGGTATTGAGTTTGTAAAGACAGCCGACTAATTAGCCGGCTGTCTACTTGAGTTATCGTTCAGAGTTCTATTGGGGACTCACGGCAAACTTATGCTTCTTATGCCTCTCTAATTTGTTTGTAACGAAATCCCCTTGAACGGGTCTTATATACGTAAGGTGGTGAACAAGTGGCCGATGTGGAACAAATCTACGAACAATATTTTCAGGAGGTATATTTATTTGCGTTGTCTTTAAGCAGAAATCAGCAGATTGCGGAAGAAATCACTCAAGAAACGTTTGTAAAAGCCTTGAAGAATATCGACCAGTTCAAAGGTAACTGTAAAATCAGCGTTTGGCTATGTCAAATCGCCAAAAATACTTATTTCACATACATGGACAAACAAAAACGTTTCGAACCGGGACCACCGCCTGACACCAGACCTGGCACCAACCTCACGATGGAACAACAGTTGATCGACAAAACCGAAGCTTTGTGCATCCATAAGCTATTGCACGACCTTAAGGAGCCATACAAGGAAGTGTTTACGCTGCGGGTGTTTGGCGAGCTGTCTTTTGACCACATCAGCCAGATCTTCGGAAGAACGGAAAGCTGGGCCAGAGTGACCTTTCACCGTGCAAGGAACATCATTCAAGACTTATTACTGGAGGAAAAGCCATGAACAAACTATCCTGCGAGGTCGTTCGGGATTTGCTGCCGCTGTATTACGATGAGGTATGCAGTGCTAACACCAAAGAAGCCGTTGAAGCTCACCTGGGTACCTGTGAAATGTGTAAAGCAGCCTTGCACAAGCTCCAACTGAGCAGCAGCCTGCCTTTTGAGCTGATAGCGAAAAATAAATTGGAGAGCACGGGTCTGGCCAACTTCAAGGCGTATTGGCGGCGCTCAAAAAAAGTCTCGTTTGTAAAAGGCCTGCTGCTCGCGACAGCCGTGATCGGAGCCTTATATCTCGGCTATGTCGGATTATTCCAATGGAATATTAACGAGGTTCCGGCCAGTGTCATTGAAGTCACGCAAGTTAGCCGGCTCCGAGACGGCAGAATCGCGTATCATGTGAAGATGAACGACGGTTATCGGGTGAATCAGGTGAATTACACCTTGGAGGATGACGGGAATTTCTATATGACACCGGTCCGGCCTGTGATCCAATCCAAAAAATTCGCTGAGATCAGTCTTGGCAATATCTACAACTTCGTGGATCTCGGTCAATTAAATGCCAACCGAAAGGACCCTAAGATCACCATTAAGGCCATTTATTACGGGCCCAGGGACAATCCTACGCTACTCTGGAAAGAAGGCATGGAGCTGCCATCTGCAAGCGATGTGGTTGAAGCACAATATGCGAATTGGGATTAGAAGCATGTCCTACCCGGGGAGGAAGCGTCGGGTCCCTGCCCCCGAATAACAGCAAACGCGATCCAGGTCATTTTCTGTTCAAACCGACAGGTAAAAGAAAATACACACTCGAAAGTAAGGTAGTTACTTCAAAGTGTGTATGGACTTCATCAGCCATGTTGTGAGAAAATGAATATTTATACCACATCAACACGAGGTAACCTGAACGAGGGGATATATCATGAAACAATATAACCTGGGAATCGAAGCGACACTCGAAATTATTGGCGGCAAATGGAAAGCGCTAATTATATGTTTATTAATGTCCGGCGTGAAAAGGACAGGCGAATTACAGCGCAGTATAGACGGTATCTCGCAAAAGGTCCTGATCCAGCAATTACGCGAGCTTGAGAGGGATGGTCTTGTCAGAAGACATGTGTACCAACAGATGCCCGCTAAAGTCGAATACAGCCTTACGGAGTATGGAGTTACCGCCAATAAGATTGTGGATGTAATGTGTACATGGGGGCGCGAAAATATAGCATTAAGGCAACAACAAGGAGAAGAAATTATACTGCTGGAAAATAAAGAGCCTGCTTTTTGAGCGGGTACCCATAGACTGACACTTTAAAAAGAAGGAGCATTTTAATTGAAAAACTATCTTGTATTTGGTGCTAGCAAAGGATTAGGAGATGCATTTGTGAGGGGTGTGCCCGAGCAAGGCGATAAAGTCTGGGTCGTGTCTCGCACGAAACCTGATAACTTGAAACTAGACGATGGGGTAGAACGCATATGGATACAGGCAGATCTGTCTGAGCTCCATGCATCCGAACAGATCTGCGATGCGCTTCAGAACGAGACTTTGGATGTTCTCATTTACAATGTGGGCATTTGGGAAAAAGAGGGTTTCGAGGACCATTATACGTTCGATAAGGACACCCCCGCCGACATCAGTAATTTGATTCATGTGAATGTAACATCTGCTATTGTAAGCATTCAGGCATTATTGCCCCACCTTAGGAAATCAACAGCAGGCAAAATCATTCTTATTGGCTCGACTGCAGGTCTAAGCAATGCAAACAGTAGCCAGGTTTCTTTTGTAGCCTCCAAATTTGCCATTCGTGGGGTTACAGAAGCCTTGAGAGAACATACAAGAGAAGACCGAATCGCGGTTACGTGTATCAACCCAGGTGAACTCGCAGCCGAGGTACCATATAAAGATGGCATTGACCGCGCTCTTTCCGAATATAATAGTACACGCATCCCTCTTCAGGATATGGTTTCTATCGTAAAATGTATCGTCAGCCTGTCCAATGCAGCCTGTGTAAAAGAGATCAATATTCCGGCAATCACGGATATAAACGCATAATCGAATCGAATTGCCAGCGCGATTATAAAAAATATGGCAGCCAGAGAAAAATAAGCACACAAAGAGCGCGTTTGAAACGTGCTCTTTGTGCTGGCAACAAGGTGTTGTGCGAATTTATACTGTTTAGGGATTGCCTCGGTTCACCTCATTTTTCAAACCTCGTTGCTATACTTTAGTCCTGTCCCTACTGGGCTAGAGTCTTGATCAAAAACTGGGCTGGAGTTTGTTCTGATCAGTATAGATCCACTGTTATACTGCAAAGCGATATACATATTTTGATTAAAGGAGCTATCCCAATGCGAACAAATTTTAGCACCATGCCCAGCACGAATTCAGACGAGGAAAAGGTCCTTATTCAAAAGGCCAGACGAGGGTTGTATATATACTTTGCCATGCTCATCCCGCTCTCCATCCTCAGTTATGTACTGATCACGAAAGCACCGATTTTTGGCCTGCTGCTTATGTGGACACCGGGCTTGTCCTCCATCTTCGCACGTATCGTGCTGCGTGAAGGCATCTCAGACATTTCCCTGCGGATTGGAGGGAAGCAAACACTGAAGTCGTTCCCCTTCATTCTGCTTTTTCCAGTCGTCATTGGTTTGTTTACTTATGGAATTGCCTGGATTACGGGACTGGTCCAGTACGTCACACCGGATTCATTCATTCAAGGCCCATCTGGCGTTATCCTTGCAGGAACGATACTTTTTCAGATGTTTGCGGGTACTGCAATTGGTGTGATCAGCAGTTCAGGAGAAGAGCTCGGCTGGAGGGGCTACATGCTCACTCGACTAATTAATGCCCGTGTACCTAGACCCGTGCTGACGAGCGGAATTATTTGGGGTGTATGGCATCTTCCTGTAATGCTTTTAGGATTTTATTATTCCGGTCCATATCCAGCCTTATCGGTTGTCCTATTTATGGTTTCAGTGACCTCTTTCAGTTATTTGATCAGCCGATTGCGCTTAACAACGGGCAGCATATGGCCTGCGATTCTCCTTCATGCATGTTGGAATGCCGTGATTCAGGATGCCTTCGATATATCTTCCAGTGGCAAGAACGTTCTGCTATGGACTGGAGAATCGGGAATATTAGTGGCTTTCGCCTTGCTCATTGCAGCATGGGTGATGTCGAGAAAGCCACTTGTCATGAGACAGCTTTAAACAAATGCTATTGCTATAGGTAAGGATGTATAAAACTTTTTTTAGAAGACGATGTTGTTGTATTTCAGTCTAGTTAGCCACTGGGTATAACCCAATGGCCCAATAACGTCTTTGAAACAGACGTGGTTGACGGAATTCAGAGCTAAGATGAAAACGGTTGCCTTGGGAAGAAAACCAAAGTCTAAAGATTGACCAAAAGCCCGAACAGTAGCGGGCTTTTGGGATTCCCCTCTTGGACCCTGTGATTTCAGGCTAGATCAGCACAAGTGCATATGAGCTTTTGTGCTTTTGTGCTTTTGTGCTTTTGTGCTTTTGTGCTTTTGTGCTTTTTGGATATATATATGTTTCATTGCCCTGTTGAGCAGCTCATTACTGACATGTCAAGTTGGGTCTGTCATACATTCCACCAGTGCCTGCAGTGAATAATCGGAGGTTGAGCACAGCAATATGCTTCCAGCTGCTTGCGGCAGTACGGCGTCATCATAGGGATTGCGCAGCACCAGATTCAGCAGTGGTTTAACCGCAGCCAAGCCCTCGGACAGTGCCAGCTGACCCGTGAACAGATGAGCATTAAGAGTGCCCTGGATAACGACATCCGCATCAGCAGCTTGCTGTACCAGGAATTCTATCTCCTCCGCATCAGGCTTCATCGCACAGTAGCGCGTCTCCACAGCCATGCCTTTCGCCTTTAACAAGGAGGCCATCCCAATCTCGGCAGACCCACTATTATCGGCTCGGGTCAGCTGCTCCTGCTGCGGCAAAATCAGCAAATATTTCAGTGAATCCTTGAGTGGAAGCAAGCTGTCCGGGTCCCGGCTAACTTTTACAGTCATACGGGCCAGTTTCAGTGCCTCATCCGCCCACTGCTGTCTGGCAATCGGCTGTGCAGCCGCCTGGTACTGCTGGAATTGGGCATAAAGCTGCCGGATACGAAGAACCGACTCGTCGATTTGCGCCTCGTTGATGCGCCCATCCCGTACAGCGGCCAGAATACCTGCGATCACCTGACTCTGAAACTCTGGCGTATGGCACATCAGGATCATATCGTTCCCTGCCTGAACGGCCAGCACACCCACGTCTTCCGGGCCGAATTTTTTGCGAATTGCCCCCATTTCGATATCATCAGTGCAGATCACCCCTGCAAAGCCCAACTTCTTCCGCAGCAGTTCCGTGGCAAAGAAAGGACTTAGGGAGGCTGGAAGTCCACCGGATTCCGGAATGTTAGGAAACACCAGATGCCCCATCATAATTGAATCCGCCCCGGCTTCAATGGCTTCAACAAAGGGAAGTAGCGGCCCCTCCATTAACTGCTCAAGCGAGAGTTCACATTCAGGCAGAACGATATGCGAGTCTCCGCTCACTTGCCCGTGGCCGGGAAAATGCTTTGCCGTCACCGCCACACCCGCTTCATGCATTCCCTGTATAAAGGCTCGGCCGAACCGGGCTACCAGCTGCGGGTCCTCTCCGAAGGAGCGAACACCCACAACCGGATTATCTATATTCGTGTTCACATCCAGCACCGGTGCCCAGTTCATGGGAATGCCCAGGGAGTACAGCTCACTGCCGATGAGTTTACCAAGCAACCGGGCGGCTTCCGGGTCTTCACTTAACCCAACTGCCCGGTTGCCAGGGATATAGGGGAAAAAGGACTTAAACTTGGACAAAGTGCCGCCCTCTTCATCTACCGAAACATAATAAGGCAAAAGGCTGCCGTTATCTTGGGCTATGTTCTTTACTTCTGCAAGCAGTGCATATGTCTGCTGCTCACTCTCAATATTATGGGGAAAGATGCCGATGCCCCCGAATCGGTGCTCTGCCATTCTGCCACGAAAATCCGGCTCGGCCCGAGTCGATGGAGTGCCTACTACGCACATCATGGCTATTTTGTCTTCCAGGCTCATTGCCGTTAGATCAGATTGCGGATGAATTGCGTTCAGACCCAGTTCATGGTAGAGCGTGCGCTCCAGATAATCATGCAGATAGAACCTGGATTTCACAAAATGCTCCGCCATTTCAGAGGGCTGGTAACGCTCCAGCGCAGCCTTCATCCGAGGGAGGACACCATCACGTTTGCGACGGTTTCTCGTATAATTGTTATGGAGTGAGCGCCACTCCGCATCGTCGCCGGGATAGAGCTCCCAGCGGTAGGCATATTTGTGAATGGCCCGCGAACGATCTGTTGCCACCTCAAAATCATGCATGATCGCAATCAGTTCCGCTTCTTCCTTATGCTCACGCACTTCGTCCATCAGCTTCCAGATCACATCATAATAATCCTCTACCCTGTAATTGCCAAGAAGGTTGTGTCCGGTAACAGGTTCAATGCCATGAAATCGTTCCAAAAACTTGTCAATGAAGGTTGAGGCATCTGCCTTGCGGTTCCAGGCCAAATCCGCATGCAGCAGCATCGGGTACCAGGTGGTTTCGAAAATACCATACGGAACACCGAGGCTGAAAGGCCCCGTCCAGTTGGTCGCAACCACGCAGCTTAAATCCAGCTTGTCGGCCGTCTCTGCCCACTGAAGCAAGTTGTCTGTCCGGTTCAGCAGTACCGGATAATTCTGATGCTCAGCCCAGTCAAAGCTACGGACGGCAGGCGCTCCCATAACCTCGATACCGAGCGACCTGAATTTATCCGCATGCGAAGTAACCTCTGCTTCGATATTGCGCCCGTTGTAGATCCAGATCATGGCGATACTTCGCTGATCCAGCTTAGCCAGTTCCTCTGGCGGACATTTGTCCAGCATGTCATGCCAGAAAATCGGCTGTTTCCCCCGTTCTGACGTAAATGCAATCAGACGGTTCAAAAAGGCGATAAAAGCTCGTTCCCGCACGCATCCATACTCGATTTTGCAGCGTTCACATTCGCATAGGCTGTAGACCTCGTCACACCCGAGGTGGATATAACGCGAATCCGGGTGGGCGTCAATCATCTCCTCAAGTAAGGTGGTTATCAAACTAAAGGTTTCCGGATGCGATGGGCAGATCTCTCCGATGGACTGCTCTGTCTCGCGAAGATGCCGCCAACCTTCGTGGCGCAATACATATTCCAGATGTCCAAAGCTCTGCTGGAGCGGAATAATCTCTATAAAATGCTCATGGGCGCTGCGCTTCAATTCTTCCAGCTGTGAAAAACTTAACGCATGCCGCGGATGTGCAAACTCGGGATGTGTCCTGAATGGAAATTTATCCTCGTATTCAATCAAAATCGCGTTTGTCTTATAACGGGCAAATTCCGCCAAATACCCCGTCAGCAGTTCCGGCTTTGAGAACGTCTGGCGCAGGTCCAAGTTCATTGCCCGAACCGCTGTATCCGGCCAGTCGGTTATGGACACTGCCGGGATGTCTCCATCCGATCCGCGCAATTGCACCAATGTCTGCAATCCGTAAAATAGCCCCGCCGCATCCAGCGCGTAGACCTCCGCCCTTCGGGAAGTTACCTCCAGCCGATATCCTTGTGCCCGCCCGGCAAGCCCGGCTGGGTCTGTCTCGTCATTTCCGATGAATGAACTAACATCAGCGATGACCAGGCCCTTCTGTTGTACTCCCATAGCTTCAGGAGATTCATGAACTGATTGGACTCCTTGAGCTTTAGGGGCTTCTTGGGCTTCTTGAGCTACATGGACCTCATCGACTATCTGCTGCATTTCCTTCCCTGGCAGACGTTCGATTACTAACAAATACCCTCTATCTATTCTGGAGCATGTATAATCCATCCCCGGAAATGCCCGGCGGCAATGAATTTCCAATCGGGGATCCTCCTCCTCCATGAAAATGCTTATTTGTTCCTCACCATTCAGTAGCAAGGCACCTCCCTCGTTCACTGCAATCTGTTTCGGTTGCGGTATCAAGCTCTGCATCGCTCTCCCCCTATTCTTGGCTCACTGGACTGATTCGGCCATTCTTCCAGCACTGCAAAACACTCAACTTTCCACCGTCCATCTTGAAGCTAACGATATCCGCTGGGGCTCCGATCGCAAGTCCTGCGGCCTGTTCAAGCCCAAGCAGTCGGGCCGGATGCACCGATCCACAATCCCAGGCATCGGCAAGCCTAGACAGCCCCGATTCCACGAGATAGCCCACCTGATCCGGCAGCATCATCGCCGAGCCAGCCAACAGCTCCGGCTGGCCGGCAAGGTGCAGCCGCCCTTCCGCCGTCAATACTACATCTCCGCCAATATGCAGGTGGTAGGAACCTGGCGGCATACCGCTCAGTGAGACGGCATCACTGACCAGAATGGCACGGTTTCGTTTCATCCGTAGAATCACGGCCAGCACGGACAGCGGAAGATGGTGACCATCCGCTATCATACTTCCATACAGCTCATCGGCCGCCAGCTGTTCCCACAAATAGTTGGGATGACGAGGAAGCATCAGATGCGCGCCGTTGCCAAGATGTGTAGACATCACCGCTCCTGCGGAGACAGCCTCCCTGATCTGCTCTGGCGTTGCTGCTGTATGTCCAATGGAGACCAGAATGCCGGATTCGCTGCACCGGGCGATAAATGAAGCCGCACCAGGCCACTCCGGGGAAAGGGTAATGATACGAATTAACCCATCGGCGGCATCCTGCCAACGGCGAAGCGCCTCCCAATCAGGCGGAACAATATGCTGCTTTGGGTGGGCGCCGCGTGGGCCATTCTCCGGCGAGAGGAATGGGCCTTCCAGATGAATGCCCACAATTCCCTCGGCAGCATCCCGGTTCAGCCGAACGGCTTTTGCAATGACAGAAGCCGCCTCAGCAAGCCGTACGGAACTATTTGTAATCAACGTCGGGCAATAGCTTGTAACACCTTGGCTTTGCAACTTCCGGGTCAGCTGCAATACCGTATCCGTACACAGCGGGGCTGTGTTCAGATCCAGCCCCCAGCCGCCATTCACCTGCAAATCCACCAGTCCTGGCGCCAGCCAGGGCAGGCAGTCTACAGGAGGAGACACTTCAAGCTCAGTAACGGCCGTGATACGTCCATCTCTGACTTTCACCTCAATGGGCATCCCTGTTCTGTAGTGCTTCCCGATTATTGGCACGCTCACAGGCCGTAGGCTTCCCGGTCTGTGAACATCGTGATTCCGGGATGTGTACGCAGGATGGTGGCAGGACATGCCGTGCTAATCGGATCATGTAAAGCTGCCGCAAGCGCACGCCGCTTGGATGCTCCTGGCACAATCGCGAACAGCTCCCTACCAGCCATCAGTGTTGGCACAGTCAGGGTCAACGCCTCCGCAGGCACATCATCGAGTTGGGCAAAGCACCCATCGTTCACCTGCTGACGGCGACAGGCTTCGTCCAGTTTCACCGCTTTGACGACTCTCGGATCTTCAAAATCGGCAACTGGCGGATCATTGAAGGCAATGTGCCCATTTTCTCCGATCCCTAGGCAGACGATATCAATAGGAGCTTCACACAACAGGTCTCCATATCTTTGACACTCCTGCTCCACATCGTGTAGCCCTTCCAATAGCTCCACCCGCCCAGGCTGCACCCGATTGAACAACCGGTCCGTTAAATATCGGCCAAATCGCTGAGGAGCCGTGTCCGCCAGGCCCATATATTCATCCATATGAAAGACACAGACCCTTGACCAGTCGATACCTTCCTCCCGTACCAGTCCCTCATATAATTCGTTTTGTGAAGGAGCAGCAGCGAACACCATGCGTACCTGACGCTCCGAATCCTGAAGCAGCTGTCTTAATCTGGTCCCAACCGCAGCCGCAGCGGCTGCCCCCATCTGATTCCGATCGGCATAAACCTGTACAGACATGTGCTCAACGCTATGAGTCTTAAGCGGTTCCACCAAGTCATTCACATTCATGTGCTTCCTCCTCCTTCAAGCCATTTCTCTCCTGCTTGTTCAATTGCCGGCATTCAGCATAAGCAGCGTTGTATGCGGCGAATCATGACCTACTGCGTAGTAATAGCCGTTGTAACGGATTCTGCGAGGTTCAAAACCAACCTGTCTGCCCGTTCCCACCGCTTCCGAGACAAGCGTCACACTTCCATTCACTCCGGTTGTCCCGCTGGTGTAACGCCCCGCCGCATAAGTAAATCTCCCCTCGACTTTCGCCCCTGGAAGTACCACGCCTGTAGCATAATCTCTGACCTTCAGAGTGACGGATACCCCTGATCCGCTATAGACCAGATTCATATCCGTTACAATCATAGGCTTCATTGTGGTACTACCGGTGGTCGCCGACACTTCATCGGTGAGTGGCCCAATATTGCCGCGTAGATCGCGGGCCGCAATACGGTAGTAATATGTCATATCCGGCAGCAGTCCCTTGTCCTGGTAATTCAGGGCGCGGGCGAGTCCAACGATATCCGCAGCGACAGGCGTGAACCCCTGCACGGCACTCCGATATATCACATAGCGTTCCACTTCCATGTTATCCGAAGCCATTCCATAATTCAGATGTACAGTCTGATAATCAGTGGCCTGAATAGACGGGACCCCTGGAAGGGCTGAAGGGGCTTCCTGGTCATCCGGCGCTGTCCACACTACACCGCCTGGTCCCCAATAAGAAGGAAGTGCCCGGTAGGAGTCATAGTGATGGACAGCAATACCGCCGAAGCTGCTGCTCTGCCCGTAAGCTGTATACACCTTATCCAGCTCTGCTTCCATGTGGATGCGGCCCTCCTCCCAGAAAGTAATGGTCTCCGGGTCGCCGCTATTGGCAATATCCAGCGTTTCCACACCAATGACCACAGAATGCAGCTTGCCAATCTGATCCGCATAGGCCAGTTCTCCAGCAGCCCCGGCAATAATGCCAGCGGAGCCATCCGCCGTATCCCGGTAATCCATAATGGAGATATAGTCGGAGATATCCTGAACATGCTCGGAGAGCCATTTGCTGGAGCCGTTCCACACAATATTTGCCGCCTGGTCCGATGTGTCATACCACTTGGGCACCGCTGGGCCGAATGGAAGACGAATGCCTGCGGTGTCCCGGCGACCAATCATCTTTTGCAGGCCATCCAGGTATTCCTTTTGCAGGAAATGGCTCGGATCTTTAAAGTCGGGAGAGATATACGGCTCAATATCCACATTGATTCCGTCAAATTTCTCCGTATCCCCTGCTGCAAGATTGTAATTGATCACCTGCTCCATTTCCTGCACGGCATGATGGTGATATTTCTCGTAAGCGCCCATATAGGCCGGCGTAGTGCCGCCTGCAATTAACGCATGTACCTGCAAATTTTTGCTGTGCGCCCAACTCACGAAAGAACGTAACTCCACTTCCTGCGCTTCCAGTGCATCGTATCCGGCATAACCACCCACTGCGAGATAAAGCGTCTGGACAGGTGTTTGGCCGAATGTCTGCGTATCAGTAATGAATGACTCCAGCACCTGGCGCGATCCAGGGTTCAGCAGCAGCTTATAACTCTCCGGTTCCCAGATCCACATGGCCCGCTCCTGTAAAGGAAGAGGTACGGCAGTCTCATGCGTCCCGGTTCCAACCTGAGCATACACTGTTGGACTATAACCGTAACGCTCCGGTGCACTGGCCGCTCTGGCCTCCAGACTGACCGTGCGATCGCCAAGTCCCGCCGTGTCCCAGGTGTATACATATGCAAGGCCTTGCTGAACAGCCTCTTCCCATGGCCCGCGGTTCACCCGAACCTCTACCTGTAAGATCGGCAGAGGCGAGCTGGTCTCGACAGAAATCTCCACCTGACCGCTAAGAGACACACCTTCAGATGGCCCCATAATAGTTACTTCGGGAACAGCACCTGCCGGGTTATTAACGGTAAGGGTGGCAGGCACGCCCCATACCCCGTAACGGGTGGACGTATCCAGTCCACGGACCACCAGTTCCACAGTCCCGTTATAGGCTGAGGTATCCAGGATGTAAGACCAGGTGCCGCTGTCATCTCCATCCGGATCATTTAAGACCACTTCGAATTGAGCCGTTCCGTCCACATACAGCCGAATGTCATACAGGTCGGTATAACTACCCCCAATTTCCACCAGCCCTCCATCCGATACATAACCACCCGCAGGCGCATCTATTGAAATTGAACCCGCCGCTGATGCCTTGCCAGGGACAGCTATTCCAATCGTCACCATACAGATCAACAGAAACAATCCCAGTTTGAATCCGGAGTACACACGCAGATGCTGCTTTTTCATAAGCGAAGCCTCCTTTTGCCATTCTGTAATGGTCTAGGATTCCCGTGCCGTACCTTACGTACATTCGCTCATTTCGCGCTCAGCTGAACATTCTGAACACGATCATACGCTTCCTTATAAGTGTTCAGCAGCTTATCTACCCCGAGATTGTTGATCTCCTCCACATATTTCTCCCAATCCGCCAGACTCCGGGAACCCGTAACAAATTTGGCAAAGCTCTCGTCCCGGTGCTTCTTGATCGCCTGACCGGTAATGGATATGACTTCATTTTCCACTTCTGTAAAGGCAGGTTTTGGCTGCATTGCGGGAGGATCATATTTGACCGCTTCTTCATAGGCATGCTTCAGATCGTCCGAGAACAGCGACAAATGCGCGTTGAAATCAATCCATGTATAGGTCCCGCTGGTCTGAAGCCCTGTCTGCTTGCGCATCTCAATGACATCGTTATACTCCGGCTTGAACTTGATCGTATCGCCTTCTTTTATAAAGGTCTCACCCTCTACACCCCAGCTGCTGAGCGTACGCCCTTCCTCGGAATAGAAAAAGTCCATATACTTCATCACATCATCAATATTCTTGGAGGTGGAAGCCACCGTCAGTCCGCCTTCCATATAATGAAAATACGGATTCAGCTGTTTGCCGCCTGAAATACCTGCCGGAGGGGCCATAAACTGCATGTTGAACTCTGGATTCTCCTGCTGCATAGCATTATTGAAAAAATCAATCCGGCTGATATAATCAATGGTCACGAACGATTTGCCAGTAGAGACCATGTCCTGCCACTGCTTGGTTTGCAGGGATAAGAAATCGGGTGGAACCAACCCTTCATCGTAAAAACTTTTCCACATCCCCACCATGCTCTTGTAGTTATCTTCCGTCGGTCCATAACGCCATTCCTTTTGGTCAAAATCATAGTAGGCACCCTCACCGGTTTCGTAGTTCACCGTCATATTCGCATTCATCTCATCCGGAATCTGTCCGTAGCGGATCGAGAGCGGGTAACTGTCCGGGTATTTCTCCTTCAGCGTCTTCAGAGCCGCATGTAATTCTTCATAGTTTGTTGGAGTCTGAATGCCTTCCTTGTCAAAAACATCCTTACGGTACATCCAGATCATACGATTCGTCTCGCCGAAGCCCTGGTTGGGGAACATATACATTTTGCCGTCAGCGGACAGGGCAGCCTTCGCCTCCTCAGGATATTCCTTCATCCATGCCTTCAGATTCGGCATACTATCCATATGCTCCATCAAATCCACCAGCGCGCCCTGCTGACCGAACTTATTCGAATCCTTGCGATTGGGCATATACATCAGATCAGGCAGCGTTTTGGAGGCAATCGCCAGGTTCAGGCTCTCATCCAGCTTGCCCGAAGGTGTCTGCACTTCCAGCGTGACGCCAGTCTTTTCTTTTAACCAGCTCCAGATGGGCCAGCTCTTGGAATAAGGGAACGTGGCATTATTGTCCAGCAGCGCCGTAAAGGTTTTCCCTGCCCCGGCGGAGTTATCGCTTCCCCCGGTAGGGTTCCCCTTGGTATTCGTTTGCGGGTCGGCACCATTGCCGCCACTGCACCCTGCCACCATCGTTACTGCGATCAGCAGGGGAAGTATTACCGATTTCCATTTGCCCATAAGCTTCTCTCCCTTAATCTGAATTTGCGGTGCATTCCTTGTTTGCCTATAAAATTCAGCCTTTGACCGCCCCAACCATGGCTCCCTTGACAAAATACTTCTGTACGAACGGATAAATGACCAGAATCGGCAGCGTTGAGACCATGATGGTCGCATATTTGAGGGATTCCTCCACCACCAGGTTATCTCCTCCAATGGATGTTACGTCGCCTGAACTTGCACTGCCAGCCAGCACCAGATTACGCAGCAGCACCTGGAGCGGATATAAATCGGGAGATCTTAAATAGAGCAGCGGGAAGATAAAGTTGTTCCACATACCCACGGCATAGAAAAGGGCAATCGTGGCAAAGGAAGCTTTGGACAGCGGCACGATAATACGGATGAAGATGCCAATATCGTTCAGGCCGTCCATGCGACCCGATTCCTCCAGCTCTTTGGGGATGCCTGAGAAGAACGTACGCATTAGAATCAGGTTCCAGGTGCTGACTGCCCCCGGGAGAACCATGCCCCATACGGTGTCCACCAGATTCAGGGAACGGACCACCAGGAAGGTCGGAATCATCCCGCCGCTGAAGAACATCGTAATGACAATCAGGACGGTGAAGCTATTGCGCAGTGCCATATCTTTTCTGGACAATGCATAGGCTCCGGTCGAGGTAACCACCAGTGAGATTAGTGTACCAAGCACGGTGTAAATGATTGTATTGCGGTAAGCCGTCCAGATTTGCGGATCGCCCAGTACCAGTTTGTACATGCTCAGATTGAAGCCCTTGGGCCAGAAGGAAATATTGTTTTGCATGACATTCACATTGCTGCTGAGGGAAACCGCCAGCATATGAAGGAACGGATAAAGTGTGACCACCACAACAAATAGCAGAATCAGGGATGCCACAACGTTAAACCAGGAAAATCGGAGTGATTTCACGCCACACCTCTTTCTACCATAGACTGGTCTCACTTAATCGGCGGCTGAGCCAGTTGGCCGTGTAGATGAAGATCAGACTGATGACTCCCATGAACAAATCAATGGACGCACCATAGCTGAAATTCCCCTGTACCATGCCCACCCTGTAAACATACGTGCTGATAATATCCGCCGTATCGTAGATCGCCGGATTCTGCATCAGGAAGACCTTCTCGAAGCCAATCTCCAGCACTTTGCCGATATTCAGTATCAGCGTGATGACGATGGCGGGAGATATACCGGGCAGCGTGACATGCCAGATTTTGCGTAATCGGCTTGCTCCGTCCATATCCGCCGCTTCGTACAACTGAGGATCGATGGCCGTCAGCGCAGCTAGATAAATAATGGTCTCCCAGCCGATATGCTGCCAGATCTCCGACAGGACATAGATGCCTCGGAACAGCCCGGGCTCATTCATGAAATTGATCGGTCCGATGCCGATCCCTGCCAGCAGATTGTTAATCAGCCCTCCGGTTGGGGAGAGAAACATAATCACCATACTCGCCACGATTACATTCGAGATGAAATGCGGCAGATAGCTGACCGTCTGTACAAAACGTTTGAATGCCGCCCTGCGTACCTCATTGAGCAGAATGGCCAGCAGGATTGGGGCCGGGAAGCCAAACACCAGTTTATACAGTCCCAGTAGAAACGTATTCTTCATCAGCGGCCAAAAATCGGGATTCTCCAGAAACATCCGATAATATTTGAATCCCACCCAATCACTGGCCCATATTCCTTTAAAGAGATTGTAATCCTTGAACGTGATGACCAGACCAAACATCGGCGCATAGCGGAAGATCAAATAATACAGGAGGCATGGCAGGAAGAGCAGCCATAGCGCCTTGTTCCTGTTCCAGGTTCTGATCAAACGCGATTTTCGCCGAGGCGGCCGGTGCGCTTTCTTTTGCAGTGTACGTTGCGTTAAGCCAGCATCAGCCATCGGCATGCCCCCTCTTGCTTAAATGATTGTAATCGATTCACATGTCAGATAACTTACCCTGATATTTCCGGGTTGGTCTCCGAATTATAGCGATAATTCTTTAGAAAGCGCTATCTACATGTTATATAACTTTTCGCCTTTACACCTTTTTTCCAGATATCCGCGTATAATTCAGTAAAAGTGTATATTGTTTGTGTCAGCTTTATGCCGCTATGATAGGAATAACCACTCGATCCGGGGCTGTACTCAAGGGGGAATGTCATAATGAAGGGACTGTCTCAAAACATGATTCTGGCCTTCGCTTCATCGAATACACCAGAACCGCTAACGTCGGCCATAGCAGTGAAGAGAATTACAGATATGTGGAAGAGAACAAGATCAAGGCGGGATCATACACAGTACCATTACAACGAAAATTCAAAGAAATTGGACGAATGACATCAGCAAGAACAACAATTACCTGGACCTGCGAGGAAGGTGGCGATACGTGGCAATGCCCGAAAGGTCATGAACGTTCCGATTTGAAAGCAAACAAACCACCGAAATCGGTCATACAATTAATCTTTGTCCTACAAGTACTCAGTCTGACGGATTGTCCGCTAAAAAAACGGTGTAAATAGGCCGCCGTACCTTTACCGGATAAAGAGCCGGAGGTTGGTTTCGCACTAATAACGGGATATAGGGCAGTGGATACCACTTGTAAAACGAGTAATGCCCGTTGAGGTATATTAAAATATGGGCCCGTTTAAACCATTGAGGACAAGAATCCAATTGCTACAGGGGGATAGTTGGAGTGATAATGCCGTGTTGGAAGGGGTTCGAGGTTTGTTACAGCCCTCTTTTGACTTTAAATAAGCCTCAAAAGGCTCAATGGTTTTTCCTTACACTACAAAAAACAGAATCAAAGAAGACACAAGGGTCTCTTGTATGTAAAATTCAATCAGTTGATTTTTTTAACCCATTCACCGTTATTCCAAATATCTGGATTGTTAATAGTCTGAATTTCTCCACGTACAGTGGAATCATAGCTATCCTTACTACTAGTATACCAATCAACAATAACTAATTTCCCATTCGAACTTTGCACAAGAAATTCAGTAGGTTCAGCAAAGTTACCTATATCCTTATGAACACGTGCATTTAATTTCAAATAGAAAAAACTCTTATCTCCTCCAACATAATCTACTTGACTAGCACCAATATCAACGCTTGTCACCTGATTATAAGTGAGCTTGTTCTTAAGGAATAAATCATATTGAGATGCCACTTTTTTTTGCGTATATTGTTTAAGGTTTTCGTTAGCAATATACGTATCCAAATCAATGTCCGAGCCGTTCCAAATCGCTTTGTAATATTCAGACAGAGCTGCTGCACACATTTTATAAGCCGTTTCAAAATCCCAAGCAGATAGATCACTTTCGTTCTGAGCTAAAAATTCTGAGGCTACTTTTGATAAATCCCCTTTCGTACTCGGCGATATTTCAGTGTTATTAACATCCTTCGCATTCATATCTCCTACAACAACAGAAATGTTATCTTCGTTGGTACTAGTATTAGTCTGATCGCATGCACTAAGGGTAAATAAAATCAATAAAAACAGGTACGCACGTTTCATTGCATTTCCTCCAGTGAGTATATTCTTCAACTCCACAAATTAAACAAGGGGGAAGTCCTCTTTGATGCACAACACCTCAACAAACGATTGGAGTGGTGCTCCTCCCCTCTTTGTTCAGATGATTGTAACTGAATGTGAGGTTACTTCTCCTCTAAATCCGGTACTCATCTCCATATTATACCATTTTTAGAAGGAAAGCGCTATCTACATGTTATATAACTTTTCGCCTTTACTCCTTTTTTCCAGATATCAGCGTATAATTCAGTAAAAGTGTATATTGTTTGTGTCAGCTTTATGCCGCTATGATAGGATTAAATCACTCGATTCGGGGCTGTACTCAAGGGGGAATGTCATAATGAAGGGACTGCTTACAAGCAAATTTGCGCTGAATGGACTGTTTGTCAAGCTAATGCTGAGCTTCCTCAGTGTCATCCTGATTTTGGCTTCATTTAACCTGTTCTCCCATCTGTACTTAAGCAACAAAGTCTATCAGGAGATGGTCAGACAAAATGAACTGGGCCTTGCTCAGACCGTTGAAGGGTATGAAAATCACTTTCGACTGACCCAAAATATGATTCTCGCCCTCACTCAATCGGATACCTGGACAGCCAACCTGGGCATTTTGAGTCACATTAAGGAAAACCGTCGTTACGATATTCCCGCTGAGGTCAAGTCAGACCTCTCCACGCTGTATGCCAATCCTTTTTTGCATATCGACAATTTCATTTTATATTTCAAGCAAGAAGACTACGTATTGGAAAAGGAAGGTCTTAGCAGTGCGAGTGATATGTTCGGGAAATATTATTATAGTAAAGAATATCCCCCGGATTATTGGAAAACTCAAACGATGAACAACCAGTTCCTGAAAGTGATGCCTGCAGCAGCTTTCACGGAAAATACTCTTCATTCCTCCCGCTCCCTCGGTCAACTGATGCCTATTATGATGAAAGCCATTCCTTACGAGGATGTGTACGGCATTGTTATGCTGAACCCGCAGCGTATGCAGGACACGTATGGCGATGCCGGCAATAATCCGTTCTACATTTTGGACAATGAGGGGCGCCTCCTGTTCACCACGATGGAGGGGGAGATGCTGAATACGCGGCTACCCGCAGATGGAAGCAAACATGAACGATTTGGGGATCAGTATTACTTCTATGAAAAAGGTAAGCAAACCGGGTTCACCTATGTCCGGGTTACCCAGGCCGCGGTGATTGCCGCGGAAATGCGAGGTATGCAGATGCTGTTGGCTGTCCTGCTTGGCGCTGCTGTACTGATTAGCATACTCTCCTCTCTGTTTTTCAGTTTGCGATTAAACCAGCCGCTTCAGCGCCTTATTGCCGCTCTGGACCGAAATCCGGATAGCGGGCCAGACAAATGGAGCAGTGTAAAGGAATTCGCCATGATCGGCGACCGCCTGAGCTCCATTCTGGAGAATAACCGTTTCATTCAAAGTGACCTTGCACAGAAGAACTCTCTCGTACGCCAGTACGCTTATATCCATAAAGTAAAGAATATCCCGCTCAGCTCCTATCTGGCGGAGCTTGAGGATGCCCAGCAATCCGAGCAGCCCTATGTCTCCATTCTGTTTAAGGTGGGCTTCAAATCCCAGCCGGATGAATTCGGGCAGCATACCCTGTTATTGTGGAAGCTGATCCAGAGCCTGTTCTCCAGCAGCAAAACCAATAACGTTGCCATTCAGCCCGAGCAGGACCAACTGCTCCTGCTGCTGTTCGATCCTGGTCCACAGAGCGGTATTCTGCATGCGCTGGATACACTGAAGGAGCTGCTGGCTGTCGAGGAAAACCTTTATCTGACCATCGCGGTAAGTCCGGTGTATTCCGGAGAAATTCCGTTTACTGATGCGTACAGCAATCTCTCCATACTGTTGAAAGAGCGGAGGCTGAACGGGGAAACACAAGTCATTGTGGAGCCACGTGCGTCTTCTTCGAATGCCTTCCATGTGAAGGTAACCTATGGGGAGGAGCTGCACAACTTGCTGCAATCTGGCAATGAAGAGGCCGTATTCGCTTGGCTGGATCGCCAGCTGGAACAACTGCAGCACAAAGATGCAGCCGCAGAAGACTTCCGCACCTTTGCAATCGGTGCAGTAGAACAAATTGGCAAGACGATGATGAAGCTGAATCTGACGCACATCGAATCCGAGCTTCGCTCTTCTCCTCCGGGAGAAGCATTTGCTGGTTTTCATTCCATGCAGCAGTACAGGGAATGGCTTCAGGCGTTGGCTCAGCCGGTACTTGAGGCAGTACGCAGCCGGCTGGAAACGCGTGATCCGGTTATTAGCTTTGTGCTGGACTACTTGGATCATCATTATGGGGAAGATATTAATTTGAATATTGTCGCCGACAAGTTGAATTTAACATCGGGGTACCTCTCCAGTATTTTCAAGGAGAAAACCAACATCAACTTCAGCGAATATTTGAACAATCTGCGGGTTGAGCGGGCCAAGGAACTGCTTGTGAATGTGGATCTGCGAATTCAGGACATTGCGACACAGGTCGGTTATCAAAATGTAAACTCGTTCATCCGCATGTTCAAGCGTCGGTACGGGCTGACCCCCGGAGAATATCGCAAGCGTCATGCGAGTGATGAGCCATTCGTCTCCTCCAGCCATGGCTAGACAAGTGTGAACGGGCAAGACCGAAGATTGTAAATACACCAACGCCTGCTCGGAAGCGGGCGTTGGTGTATTGTTTACATTAGAATTTTGGCTTAAGTACGGACAACAGATGCAAACATCTTTAAGGTGCATTTCGCGCTTACTTATCAACTGAATTCTCTGCTATAATACCTCCAAGTGTTATTCCCCAAGGGGTCATCAGGATGGAGGATAAATCATCATGAAGTTTGCTAAACGTATGGAACACTTCAGTGAAGGGATATTTACCCGTTTGCTGGAAATCAAGAGGCAACGACTGGCGAACGGAGAACCTGTCATTGATCTAAGTGTTGGCACACCCAATATTCCCCCGGCCCAACATATTATGACGGCTTTATGCGAGGCAGCATCAGATGCTTCAAACTATACATATGCCGTAAATGATCAGAGCGAATTGCTGCAAGCGGTCAGTGAATGGTACAAGCGCCGTTACCATGTTGAACTGAACCCGAAAACCCAAATCTGCTCCTTGCTTGGATCGCAGGAAGGTCTTGCCCACATTTCCTTGGCAATCGTTGATGAGGGAGATCTGGTCCTTGTACCTGATCCTTGTTATCCGGTCTTTGCCGATGGACCTCTTCTCGCAGGAGCCGAGCTGTATTACATGCCGCAAAAAGAGGAACATGGATATGTCATTCAACTTCAGGACATACCGGAGCATATAGCACGCAAAGCAAAATTTATGCTTGTTTCCTATCCCAACAATCCCACGACAGCAATGGCACCCGAGCAGTTTTATCTGGATTTGATTAAGTTCGCCAAGAAATATGACATTATCATACTCCATGACAATGCATACAGCGAGCTGGTGTTCGATGAGAAAACATGCGGAAGTTTCCTTTCTTATCCCGGCGCGATGGATGTTGGCATTGAATTCAACTCGTTATCCAAAACCTATGGATTGGCTGGAGCACGAATTGGCTTTTGTGTAGGGAACACCGATATCGTATCCATGCTTAAGAAGTTGAAGTCCAACATGGATTATGGCATGTTTCTGCCGATTCAGAAGGCAGCCATTGCTGCAATCACAGGGGATCAGAGCGAAGTTGAGCAGGTCAGAGATACCTATGAGGAGCGTAGAGACGTTTTGTGTGAAGGATTCACCAACCTCGGTTGGCCTATCGCCAAACCCGAAGCCACCATGTTCATTTGGAATCGGATACCAGACCACTATGATACCTCAGAACAGTTTGCCATGGATCTGGTTATAAAAGCTGGGGTAATCGTAACGCCAGGGAGTGCTTTCGGCCCATCGGGTGAAGGATATGTGAGATTTGCTTTGGTTCAGGATAAAGAGACGTTGCAGCAAGCGATTCTATCGGTAGATGACAGTGGAATTCTAAGAAAAAACAACTAACTTATAACACGAACCTATAACACTAAAAAAACTGTCCATCAGAAATAACCCCTCTAGGTGACCAGTGAGTAAAGAGAACATGTCGACGACATGAACTCCACACTGAAAACCAGAGGGGACTTTGTTATATAGGATCGAATATTCAGGCCGATTTACGCCAGTTGGAGCGGTACATTAGATAGAGGAAATACGGCGTTCCAATGATCGCAATCAGCAGCCCCGATGGAATCTCGGTTGGTGCCATAACGGTCCTTCCGATCGTATCCGCCAGCACCAGCATCACTGCCCCGACCAAAGCCGACAGAAACATCGACCGTCTTAACTTGTTTCCCGTCAACAGGCGGACCATATGTGGGGCGATTAACCCGATAAAACCAACCGTTCCCACACAGGCCACTGCACCTGCGGCGAGCAGAACACCAACCGTCATAGCCAACAGACGCGTCCGGCGAACACTCAAGCCAAGACCTGAAGCACTATTATCGTCGAATACCAACAGCTCGAATCTTCGCGCCAGCCACCACGCAAGCGGAATCAAAATCAACAGGAATACCCCAATGATCTTCACTTGATCCCACGTGCGTGCATAGGTACTCCCTGTCAGCCAGATAAAGCCGCTACTGCCGTATACAGCGCCGCGAACGATGAGCACCTGAATACCTGCGCCTGCAATCGCAGACATGGCGATACCCAGCAATACAACCGCAGAAGGATTAAGCCCCTTCTTCCAGGACAAGGAGAATACGACTGCAGCAGCGATCCCTGCACCAACAATGGCCGCTATAGGCAGCAAGAACACCGGCAGACCAGGCCACAGGATAATGACCATCATAGCACCCAGTCCTGCGCCAGACGACACGCCCACGATGGACGCGTCAGCCAGCGGATTGCGAACGGCCATCTGAATAAGCACACCACTGATCGCCAGCGCAGCACCTGCACCTGCGGCGACAAGCGTACGCGGAATGCGAAGCTGAATAATGGCCGAAAATAGCCCGTCCGATTGAAACAGACTTGGCAGAAGATCAGCCATCGGAATGCGCATCCCGCCAAACATCGTACTGAGCAGAACCAATGCTAACGTTAGTACAGTGAAGATAGTAGCGATAGGGCCGAATGCCCAGCGACGTGAACGTGCTCCGGTGCTCATTGAGGTAGACATGCCTGACCCATTCGCGGCCTTCATACGGGTAAGTACAAGCCAGATCAGCCATGGTGCACCAATGATCGCCATCACGGCTCCTGTCGGCAACTCCATACTGGAGTTATGAACCATCTTGGCAAGTACATCTGCACCGACCAGCAGTGCGGCACCCCATAAGAAAACACCAGGCAGCAGTAATCGGTTAGAACGAATTCCACTCAATCGAACCAGATGAGGTGCCACCAATCCCACGAAGCCAATGGGTCCGATCACACTGACAATTACCGCAGCCAGCAACACCGCAATAATTAACCCGGTGGCACGGGCCAAGCCTACTTTTTGCCCAAGTGAGGAAGCTGTCGATTCATCCAGTTCCAACATATCCCACTGCCGGGATAAAATCAGGGCAACAATCGTAATTCCAATGACCCAGGGCCATGCGTAAATCACACCGCTCCAGTCATTCTGAACGAGCGTTCCGGAGCCCCACAGAAATAATGCCTGAGTCTCCTGAGAGAAGAAGATATGCAGCGCGCTTGTAAAAGAACCCAGCACCATCGATACAATCATGCCGGACAATGCAAGTCGTACCGGACTCGACGTTCTTCCCCCGCCCATGAAGTACGCTGCGGCAGCTGCCAGTAATCCACCAAGTACGGCGAAAAGGAACGGCGATTGGTGCATCAAGCCTGGGAAAAAAATCGTTCCCAACACCACGACAAAATAGGCCCCCGCATTGATGCCGAGTGTATCCGATGCCGCCAGCGGATTGCGTGTAATGGTCTGTAGCAGCGAACCGGCAACAGCAAGTGCCCCTCCGGCGAGTATACCGATTACCGTACGCGGCATGCGCAGATCCCAGATCATATTATGTTCCAGTGTATCCTGCCTGCCTGTAAGCGAATCCACAACCGTACGGAGTGGTATTGATGCTTCCCCATAACACAGGCTTACAAAAAAAAGCACGATGAGAGCGGCTAGACCGCCCCCATAGATGCTTATCGTGCGCCAGTTAAACACTGGTCGGGAATGTTGGACCGAACTCATTGGGTAATCGCCCCGACAACCCCGTCAACCAGAGCTTTGGACGAGATAGGTCCACCGAAGGTCCATGTTGTACTATCCAGTTGATAGGTGCGTTTATCTTTGACAAAATTCAGTCCTTTCCATACGGAATTGTCTTTCATCGCTGTGCCAAAAACGTCATCATCCGGCTGTGTGATGTAGATGAAGTTACTGTCTTGAACAGCAGGCAAGGATTCAATACCCACCGATGAGAAACCATATCCTTCAATCTTGTCCGGCTGCCAGTCGTTAATCAGGCCAACCTTCGCCAACGTGCCAATGACGACAGCGTTATCGGTAAACATGCGAAGACTTGCTGCATTTTGATACGTAAATGCTTGTGTCAGTACATAATGGAACTCCGATTTGTCCGCAGCAGCCAGCTTTTCTTTGGCTTCTACATAATGCTGATCGAGTTCATCGAGTACCTTCTTCGCTTGATCTTCTTTTCCTAGAGCAACCGCGATATTGTTGAACGTCTCCGTCATTTTGTCATAAGTATAGCCATCACCTGTATACAGGTCATATTCAATCGTTGGTGCAATGGCATTGAGCTGATCATAGATATTCGAATTGGAATTGGCGATAATCAGATCTGGCTTCAAAGCTGCAATCGCCTCCAAATTTGGCTCGTCACGTGTTCCAACATCCGTCACCGTGTCATCTAGAGCTGCTTCGGGAGTCACATAGACTTTATAGTTGGCGTTGTCCGCACTACCTACTGGCTGAACACCCAGTGCAACTACATCTTCCGTATATGTCCATTCCAGCGTAACAACTCTCTTAGCTGGTTTGTCCAGCTTGAGCTCACCACCACTATGCTTAACTGTAACTGGACCTGCGGTCTCTTCAGTCGGTGTGCTACCAGAAGAAGCATTTTCATTTGTATCTGTTGTGCTGTTGGCCTTACCGCAACCTGTCAGAGCAAGTGCCAGAACCGTCAGCAATAAAAATCCGTTTAAGCTTTTTTTCATATCCTAATTCTCCCCTATTTATATGTATTTATATGATAACAATTATCATTATCACTAATGGATTATCCCGTAGGAAAGCAATTTTGTCAATTGAAAAATGAAAGAACCCGCATTTAAGACGGGCTCTCTTAACTGTTATTACTCTAATACTTGATTAAGTTAATTTCAGGATGCGCGGTCCGAATATCATCCAGAGTATGGTCGGTTATTTCTTTGAGATGCTTATCAAAGAAGCTCAGCGACAATTCATTAATAAGCTGAAAATTGGCTGATACATCGGCTCCTGCTTCATTAATGATTGGAGATACGCCAGCCAGATCGGTATAGCTTCCGTGATTGGTTTTGGGAATAGTGGCCGTATATGCACCCGGTTTCTGAATGGTTTGATTACGATGATAAACCTCGTCAAAATCGCCGTGGATCACTTCATCCAGAACAAAGGAAACATCCTGTTCCCAAATATGGATACGTTCGCTACTACACGTAGCCTATTTTTCCACTGCATCAAACAACTGCATAAATACGCCTTTCACATTTTAACTCAACTGCATCGTTGTGATGCAAGTATTATCTTCTTCATATGTAGATAGCTGTGTCTCTGCCACCTTTCCATCATGGACCACACGAATAAGATATGACTTATCCCTAGGTAACCAGAAATCCATAAAACCGTTGGAGCCGGACTTTATCTCAGCATCCTTCATGAGCGTATTCCCTTCGGAGTCATGGATCGTCACTATGAACTTCTTATTTTCCATTTCCCCCTGACAACCGGTCAGGCTATGAATTGCGCATGGATGGGTCTGCTCAACGTAGGGCGCAATGGAAAGGAAAAATTCATTTTCAGGCAAGTCGTAAGTTGTCGTTTGGTTGCCTTTATCCGTGACAATTAATTGGGTGGCATTAATGGAGGCTGATTCCGGTGTCTCCTTGCGTGTACTGATATCTTCTACCAATTTCTTGATATTGGGTGCTTCGGCATTACCTGCTTCTTCCTTCCCTATATTGCTTGCAATCAGATAAGCTCCCAACACAATTACAATCACTAAGCCGCCAATGATCCACATTTGTTTTTTCATCTGGAGTTCATCTCCTCGTCCGTTTTGATTTATTATAATGGAGAACGAACCATCATGGACTGAAAGCGCATGGAATTCACCATAAATTCACATATTTGTATGATTTCTTCGCAGCGTGTTTTTTTTAAACATTGAAAGGCTCATTCTGGTATTGGTGAGTTTATAAGCCAGTCATGACTGTTCCTATACAATCCTATATGATATATATAAATTCTGGAAATCAACCCAAACAAATAAAATTCATTATACATGTCTTACCCATTTTAGCTTGAGGAGCGGGAGGAACATTCATTGAAGTGGCACCGAGTAGTTAAAGAAAAACCAAATGTTAAAGATTGCATCGACTGGAACGGGTTTGTACCTAAACATATCGCAATTATGATGGATGGTAATGGCCGGTGGGCGACAAGAAGAGGGTTACCTCGAAGTGCCGGACACTATGCAGGAATGCAGACGATGCGGGAAACGATAAGCATGTGCCACAAAAACGGAGTCGCCTCTCTCACGCTGTACGCCTTCTCTACGGAAAACTGGAAAAGGCCCAAGGAAGAGATCGATTACATCATTAGTCTGGTGGTCGAATTTGTACAGGATACAACGGTCCAGGAGCTGAATCAGAATAATATCAAAGTTAATTTTATTGGTGATATCTCCAAATTCCCAGAAGAAACCCAGGAAGCGATGCGCAAAGTGGTAGAACTAACTCAAACCAACAGCGGGATGGCTGTTTATTTTGCAATGAATTATGGAGGAAAGAACGATATTGTGCAAGCCATCAAAACGTACATTGAGGAAAACAAAGAAAAAAACAACGAAACCTCGGAAATCTCCGAGGCGGAATTCGAAAGGTTTCTGTATACAGGACTAAATCCTGCCCCCGATTTACTGATACGAACAAGTGGGGAGAAACGCTTAAGCAATTTTTTATTATGGCAAGCCGCTTATTCCGAGCTCTGGTTTACGGATGTGATGTGGCCGGATTTCAACGAAGAGTTGTTATATGAATCCATTCTGGATTATCAGCAGCGCAAACAAAGAGCTTTGGACGATGTAACACAGTAATACCACCTTTACCAACTTTGTTCCTGCCGATCCTCAGCTTAAATGAGCTTTTAACCAGGGATGGATAATAGGGAGAACGGTACCGGGCTGCATCGCTTTGGTGTGATCCATATCCGCTCCCTTAATGATCTCGACGGTCCAACCCAAGTTTTCAAGAATGGATTTATTCTTTTGCAGCCGTCCAGCGATATCCACCGTCACACTGCCGAATTTCTCACCGTATATAATTGTATCTTTCTCACCAGCAAAAGTTAATCTCGGGATACTCAGCTGATCCTGAATGAGTTGGTCATCAAAATCCAATAAACTTTGGTACATGGTGACAAATTGTTTTGTTTGAGCCGGATTGATCTTTAACTCCACGTTGTACCAATCCACTTCATCCAGACTCAATTCTTCTGCTTTCTTTAGAGCTTCTGCTGAGTGTATATCTCCCGGTTCTTCATGCTGCTTCAATGCTTCCTCATATGTCTTTGTGGTAACTACTCGCATTTCCTCATATGGCCCCTCGTAAGGCGGGTACCCTCCCATAATGAGACGTTCCATCCGCTCGGTCCGAAGGGCGAGCTGCAGCCCGACGAGAGCCAGCCAGGAGTATCCATAATAACTAAATCGATTCACATTCATCTGATCTGCAACTTGCAACAAATCCTGAGCTATATAATCGGCAGTAAAATGCTCCGGATGGGGATGTGCCATATAGTGGCCTTCATAATCAAAATGCAGAATCTGAAATTCATCCGAAAGTCCAGCGATAAACTTTGCACCCAATTCAGGATCAACACCCCATAACTTCAGGGTTTCTGCTTCTTGTCCGGTCACGGACTTTTTGGCTATGGGCAGCATAATGACGCGACGATCTTGCGCTCCCGTCAGACCCGCTTCAAGCTGCGAGCCATTTAACAATGTAATTATTTTCTTCAATTGAACCAGTCCTTTACGGTTGATACCCTCAGTGTATAACATGGATGCAATCTTTCGGTTTTCATTATAGAATGTGCATAAAATATGGACTTTGGCGCGTTGTATGTTAGTGTAGCACTTGAAGGTTTTACTTGAAGTATGAGGAGCAGAAGCAGATGAACCCTACGTATACACCTGGGCAAATTTCCACTAGGCTGGAGGTCAGTACGACAACACTTCGACGCTATGAAAAGGAAAACCTGATTCCCGACGTTCCACGAACCCTAAGCAATCACAGGTACTACACCCCTGTTCATCTTCAGGCGTTCGTTGCCATTCGTTCATTATTGAAAGGATACGAGATTCCTATGGTATATGAGGTCATGAGACAAGTAAACCAGGGTGATACAATTGATGCTCTCTGGCTGATGAACCACCAGCTATACAACAGCCAACTGGAGAAGCAGCGAATGGAAGACATATGGAAGATGGTACAACAAGTGGATTTTGCAGACGATTCAAAGGTTAGATCTACGGAGGCCATAACGATTGGTAAAGCGGCTGATATTGCCGGGGTCAACACTTCTGCGATCAGACATTGGGAAAAAGAAGGCTTAATTGACTCGGAAAGAGATCCTCTCAACGGATACCGAATGTATGCCCGAGCTGAATTAAGAAAGATATTAGTCATTAGCAGCTTAAGAAAATCAGTCTACTACATTGAGCATATGAAAGAATTATTAAATACCGTCGGCACGCAGGATTACACACAGATTAATAAAGCCTTCCAGCTCGCCCTACAGAAGCTTAACAGTCAACTGGCCTTGCAATTTGCAGGAGTGAAGGAACTTATGAGTTATATCAGAAAGCATAGGGGTAACTTATGGTTAGTTGAGCATGGAAGTTTCACTAAAAAAAGCCCGACTCATATTCGAGAAATTCTCGACATGGGCCGGGCTCCTTCCTTTATTTCCACGTTCTACACATATTAATTCACAAGGTAGAAATGGCTTTGTTTTTCTCAAAGAACCTTGCATTATGGGACGATACCCCTGCCATATCCGAAGCGGTAGGTTCCAGGTACAACTTCGCACTGTTTACCGCGAGTACGGCATCGTTGAAGGCACCCGCGATCAGACGAACCTTACTGCCATAGGTGATGAAATCACCGGCTCCGAATATACCTGGCTGACTCGTGCACATTCGCGGATCAACCGAGATACCGTAATCTTCACGTTCGAGTCCCCAGTGGACCAGGTTACCAAAATCACGATCGTATCCATGACTGACTACCACCTCATCCACTTCAATTGGCATGATTTCCCCGTTGTCTACATGTACGAGGTCAACACGGCCTATTTTATCTCCTGAACCATATAAGCGAGAGATGCTGTAAGGGGTCAAGACTTGGGCAAAAGCTTTCATCTGGGCAACCGGCAGCTCATGTGCCGTAAATTCATGTCGTCTGTGAACCACAATGACTTCCCGCGCCAATCCCTCCATTTCATTCGCCCAATCTATCGCGGAATCCCCGCCTCCAGAGATCAGCACACGCTTATCCTTGAATCTCGACAGATCGGTAATGGTATAGTGAAGATTCGTCAGCTCATACCGATTGGCACCCTGGATATCCAGCTTTTGAACCTGCGTCATGCCTCTACCTGCACATAATAAGATAGTCCGTGTATAATGACGCTCACCCGTCTTCGAAATAAGCACGAATATATCGTCCTCACCTCGTTCCAACTGCGCAATTTCCTGGCCGAACACAATTGTTGGGTCGAAGGTTCTTGCCTGTCTTTCCAGAGAATCAATCAATTTCTCACAACGAACCGGATCAACCCCGCCCACATCCCAGACCAGCTTCTCCGGGTACGTACGCATAAATCCACCCAATTCCTCTTTGGCTTCAATAATTTTGGTACGCATTGCTCTCATCCCGCTGTAAAATGCAGCATACATTCCCGCAGGTCCACCACCAACGATCGTTATATCGTAAATATCCAATGGCTGCTTCGCTCCAGTATTCATCTAGGGCACCAACTTTCCAACGACATAATCCAATAACTTGGCCGATCCGATAGGGCCTACACCAGTTACAAAATCACTCGTTTTCAGCGGAAAGACATGATTGTCTTTGACCGCATTCAGACTTGCCCATACTTTGCTTTCTTTCAGATTATCCATAGATTCTTTCGTATCATAGCCTTTCAGTGTTCTGTCTTCTAGAAAAATATAATCCGGATTCATTTCAGGCAAAAATTCCAGGGAAAACTGGCTAAACCAGTCTGTAGAGTCTTTGATTACTTCTGGACTGTTTAGACCCAAAATATCATAGAAAAAGACACTGCTGCTTCCTCCTTTGGGGCCCATGAAACGATATCGATTGTGCTCCACTCGAAGGACCAGTACAGTTTTGTCGCCGATGGCCTGAGCAATTTTCTCCTGTGCCTGCTTCGCCTTCTCATCAAATTCTGCCAGCACTTTGACAGATTCCTCTGTTTTGTCAAATAGGGTAGCCAGCTTCGGCATCGCTTGCTTCATTTCACTGTTGGATTCCAGAGCCACCGTTGGAGCAATTTTGGTCAATTCGTCATATGCTCCCTTATCCATACCTTCGCCTACGGTAATAATCATATCCGGTGACAACGCAAGCAATTGTTCATAATTATATTGATATTGTTCCGCTTCAATCATTTGCACGCCATGTTCTTCAAAATAAGAAGCACGATATTCCGGTTCAACCTCCGGAACGAATATAACCATTTGCGGTATTACACCCATCTCAATCAGATACTCGGCATAGATCGAATCGAAGACAAGCATATTCTGGGGATGTGCAGGAATCGTCACTTCACCGAACTGATCCCGAACAACCTTCGTTTCATTATTCCCTCTATCTTCAGTTGAAGCTCCTGCTTCCTTATTGGAAGTACCGGAACAGGCGGAAAGCACCAAACTTAGCACCAACAGCACCATTCCAAAACTCTTAAACCTTCGTGACATGATCTACTCGCCCCTTATGTAATATTGATAATGATTATTATTATCAAATACTAGCAAATAGGAAGAGATCCTTCCATAGGTGATGGTGCGTATTCAGTTGGATTATTGTGCTCTATCAGGTATGGGTGACCAGGCTATTCACCATTTCGTTCAAAATCATTTTATGCCCGATCATTCCGCGGCCATCCACCCAAAGGCAGGTATCAATGTGATACACCCTGTTGTTTTTTACAGCCTTCAGGTCATTCCACTGGGAGCTCTCCACTAACTTCTTCATATTATCTTCAGCACTAAAGTGCTGCATGACCCGTTTCTCAAGAAACAGGTAATCGGGATTGGCTTTGGTCAACAAGTCGAGCGAACAAGGATTAAACCACGCTTCCCCTGCTTGCAGCGGCTGTGGCAGAGCTAATTGGAGCTGTTTATACAGTAAATGGGATACCCCATGAGAGTGAGCACCCAAATATCGATAACCAAAGGGTTCTACCCTCAGCATCATCACAGTGGAGGAAGATTGGACAAGATGTTGCAGTTGTCGCTGTGCTGTGTTCACTTCCAATTGCAGCTGCAAATGAAGTTTATGAGCTGTATCCTCACGGTGAAACAGCCCGGCCAATTGATGGAGCAGTGTCTCCACATCGTTATTCAGACCAGTAATGATAGATGCCATTGTACGCAGTCTTTGCTTGATCTCTTCTGTCCAAACGTTTCCTATAATCCATTCTGGCTGAACTTGCCGAATTAGTTCCACATCCAGCTCATATTGCGGGACTTCCAACATCTTCACCTGATGCAATTCAAATAGTTCACGTTGATGTTCAGGCAAAAGCAAGGGAGTCACCACAACGGCATGTGGAATAATCCCCAAGTGAATCAACACTTCCGCACAAAGCGGGGAAAGACATACGATGTTACGCCGGGGCAACGTTGGTGTATAATTTCTCGGGGAAACGCCTGTTAACTGTTTGAAACGACGGCTGAAATAATGAGCATCCTCGAATCCGGTCTTCTTGGCAATGTCCTGAGATGTCGCCGTTGTTAACAACAGCTCCTCTTGGGCACGATAGATCCGGTAATGAGCCAGGTAATCCAGAGGCGGCTTTCCATAACGCTCACTGAATTTGCGGGAATAATGCCAGGGACTGATGCCTGCGATCTCAGCCAATTGCTTTCGTGTGATGACCTGTTCATAATGCTGCTGCATGTAATCCACTGAGCGGAGAATACCTTGTTCCACGGTCGACTCCTCTTCCGACTGCTCACGATATACATGTTGCAGCAATTCATACACCAGATGCTGATTTCCAACCCGGATTGCATTCCAATCAGGAGAACCGTGTTCACTCCATTGCTGACTGAGAATCGCCAGCGTACCACCGGTTAATTGTACTTTTTGATACGTGTCTCCTGACGGTACATGCCATTCATATTTCTCCACTTCACCTCGCTCAGGAAACATCGCGTATGTATCAAACTGAATTTGCCATCCGGCTAAATCCAGATTGCCACCCTCAATCACTTCAATCACCGAGTTTTCTTCCACAGCAATTAACTCTCCATAAGATACCTGGACCCTGTGACTATTAATATTCCAGATGGCTTTCCCGTCGAGGATGAGCAGCAGGGCATGAGTTGAAAAGTGATGCAGCTTGCCCGCAGTCATCCATTGGTCTGTCAGTGGCTTGGTTGACTTCCATTGTGCCACCCAATCTATGTTGTTGGACATATTGTAATCCTTTCTTAATGGGTATAGGATTCGTTCCATTCCCTTCATAGTATAATGGAATGCAATTCACCCTAGTGAGTCTAATCTCAAATCGGATATACCCCATTTTGAATTACCTTGCAAAACGAATGAGATTCACCTCACACGGAAATTCTACCTATGGAGTTCATAAAGTTGATGAAATTACATTGATTCTATTGTTTCAGCAAGGTTATATAAACAATAAAATCTATGATCCAAGGGAGCTGGTCCATTGCAACATTACAGACATAGTGTGGAGGAGACGCTTCAGGATGTACATAGTTCCCCGAAGGGACTCACCACCTCCGAAGCTGCAAAGAGACTTGAGACGGAAGGCTATAACGAGTTAAAAGGAAAAGCTGCAACCCCCATCTGGAAGCTATTTATTGAAAATTTTAAAGATCCCATGGTTATCGTGCTTCTCATTGCAGCGGCTGTCCAGATTGTACTCGGACACCTGATTGAATCGCTGATTATCTTTCTCGTCATTCTGTTAAATGCCGTCATTAGTGTCGTACAGACCAAAAAAGCCGAAAGCTCGCTTGATGCACTGCGGCAAATGTCTGCACCCGAAGCCAAAGTCATTCGTGACGGGCAGAAACAAACGATTCCCGCGCGGGAACTCGTTCCCGGCGATATTGTCTTGCTGGATGCAGGGGATTATGTCCCTGCAGATGGACGCATATTGGAATCAGGAAGTCTCCGAATCAATGAAGGCATGCTCACCGGAGAATCCGAAGCAGCGGAAAAACATGCGCATGCCATTCCCGAAGAAGCACCGATCGGGGACCGTCGCAACATGGCATTTAGTGGTTCACTGGTCGTGTATGGTCGTGGCATGCTCGTTATTACAGGCACCGCACTGAAAACGGAAATCGGCAAAATCGCTGAATTAATTGAAAATGCCGAAGCCAAAGAAACACCGTTACAACGCAAATTGGAATCGTTCAGCAAGAAACTTGGATTCTTTATCCTGGGCCTATCGATTATCATTTTTGCTATTGAAGCAGGTCGTGTCTGGTTAACAGAAGGTACGGAAAATATCGGCCCATCCATTGTGAATGCGTTAATGTTTGCTGTTGCTGTAGCTGTGGCAGCTATACCTGAAGCCCTTTCATCCATTGTAACGATTGTATTATCTCTCGGAACGAATAAAATGGCCAAGCAGCACGCCATTATCAGACGTCTTCCTGCCGTGGAAGCACTGGGATCTGCCAGTATTATCTGTACCGACAAAACAGGGACCCTTACCCAAAACAAGATGACCGTGGTGGACTATTACATTCCCCATGGCACCAAAGACGAATTTCCGGATGATCCCAAACAGTGGTCTGAAGAGGAACGACGCTTGTTACATATTGCAGTACTCTGCAATGATTCGAATATTAACCAGGAAGGCAAGGAACTTGGTGACCCAACCGAGGTGGCACTCATTGCCTTCAGTAACCGGGTGAATAAGGATTACAATGAAATCCGTGACCAGTTTCCACGTGAAGCGGAGCTTCCTTTTGACTCGGATCGAAAACTGATGAGTACGGTGCACACGTTTGAGGGACAGACTGCTTTGCTGACCAAAGGGGGCCCTGACGTCCTGTTCAGTCGCTGTAGTCATGTTTTCATAAACGGAGAAGTTCAGCCATTGACCCCTGAGATTCGCACGCAATTTGAAGAGAAAAACGAAGCGTTCTCCAAACGCGCCTTCCGTGTTCTGGCTTACGCCTACAAAAAGTTTGATGACAAAGATCAGGTTACGGTAGAGGACGAACATGATCTAACACTTGTTGGTCTGACCGCCATGATTGATCCGCCGCGTGAAGCGGTATATGGTTCCATCGAAGAGTCCAAGAAGGCGGGCATTCGTACCATTATGATTACCGGCGATCATAAAACAACAGCCCAAGCGATCGGTATGGATATCGGACTTGCAGGCCCTAACGACCTGGCCCTTACCGGAGCAGAGCTGGACAAACTGTCGGATGAAGAACTCGATCAGCAGCTCGAACATATTTCGGTATATGCACGCGTATCTCCTGAAAATAAAATCCGCATCGTGCGTGCGTGGCAGCGCAAGGGCAAGATTGCAGCGATGACTGGAGACGGTGTCAACGACGCACCCGCATTGAAACAGGCCGACATCGGCGTAGCAATGGGCAGCGGAACGGATGTCGCGAAAGATGCGGCAGCCATGATTCTCACGGATGATAACTTTGTGTCCATCGTGAATGCAGTCAGTGTGGGGCGTATGGTATTTGATAATATCAAAAAAGCCATTGCGTACCTGTTTGCGGGAAACCTCGGAGCGATTATCGCCATTTTGTTTGCACTTGTGGTCGGTTGGGTGAACCCTTTTACAGCCCTCCAGCTGCTCTTCATCAATCTGGTGAATGACTCCCTGCCTGCCATTGCACTCGGTACCGAAAAAGCTGAACCGGATGTCATGCGACGTAAACCGCGGGATATTAACGAAGGCATTTTTGCTGGCGGAACGTTACAGGCCGTCATTACTCGCGGTGTCCTGATCGGGATAGCGGTCATCGTGTCCCAATATATCGGACTTGGGATCTCGGAGGAAATAAGTGTGGCCATGGCCTTTACAACCTTGATTCTGGCACGGAGTTTGCAAACTTTTGCAGCCCGCTCCAACACACAGACGATTTTCCAGGTCGGCTTCACCACCAATAAATTAGTTCTTGGTTCCATCCTGGTTTGTCTCTGCCTTTACGCAATCACGCTGATCCCGGGTGTTCGCGGTATCTTTGCCATTCCGACTGCGTTTGGCTGGAATGAGTTCCTGGTCGCAGGAGGACTCGCTCTCGCTGCGGTGCTTCTGATGGATGTTATTAAATGGATTCGCAATCGTGGGAAACAAGCTACCGCTTCATAAGAAAAATAGTTCAGCATACCAAGACAGGCGTCCCTTGAAAAGGCGTCTGTTTTTGGGCTATCGCTTGAAATATATGGGTTAAAATCATTTTCACACATATCACGATCCTAGTGTTATGTACAATATAAGCTGATATTATTTTTATGACATTATTGCCATATGAATTGATTAGGCGTAAAATATAATATTGAATTTCAATAAATATCGAATGAATAGACAGGAATGGTCACGTGAAAGATAAAATTGTAATGCCTCTCTGGACTTGCTGCCTGTTCATCGTTGTGATGAATACCACCATGTTTAACGTCTCTTTACCCGTTATTATTCATGATCTTCAGATTACTTCTGACCTGGGGTCCTGGGTCATCTCAAGCTACTCCATTGGTTATGCCTTATCGACGGTGATTTACAGTCGTTTGTCTGACCGTATTCCGGTACGAAAACTGCTGACGGTTGGATTGCTGATCCTGGGCTTATCTTCATTGTTCGGATTATTTGCGCATAGCTTTGCCATCCTTCTGCTGACACGTATTCTGCAATCTGCGGGGGCAGGAGTCATGGCTGGGCTTGGGCTTGTCATCGCAAGCCGTTACATCCCGCTGGAGCGCCGCGGAGCTGCCATCGCACTAATATCTTCAGGCAGTGCCATGGCATTTGGGCTTGGCCCCATTGTGGGTGGACTCATTAGTGAGTACTGGGGCTGGAATGGACTTTTCGCCATTACGGTGCTTGTCCTGCTGGCACTGCCCGTACTGCTCTATTTTCTCCCGCGTGAGACGGCCAAGCCGGAAAATCCATTTGATATGATCGGTGCAGCACTAACCGTGATTAATGCAACCACCCTTCTGGTTGCCATCACCCAGCAGTCATGGCTATGGTTGGCCATCGGTGTCCTTTCAATTGTTGTGCACATCGTGTATATTCGCAGGGCGAGCCTGCCCTTTGTGAATCCACATGTATTCCGAACACCCGGGTTTACCCGGCTATTGATCATCGGCTTCTGCGTTCTGGTCGTGAATCTGGGTAATCTGTTCCTGATGCCGCTAGTGCTCGCTGACCTGTTTGGACGCTCGTCGCTAGCTATTGGTTTGCTGATTGCTCCTGGAGCCATCGTGTCGGCATTCTGTACCCGTTTCGTAGGTCGCTGGATCGATCGTTACGGCAATATGCGTTTTCTGATGATCGGGCACATTTTGCTTGCCGCAGTGCTTGCTCTGTTTATGCTGGGGCTGAATCAGTCAGCCTTGATTATCACCGGAGGTTATCTCTTCTTCTCCCCAGCTCTCTCCGCCTCGATTGCTTCGCTGAATAACGAGGCATCTCGGATGCTGCCCAAAGCGCACATCGGCTCCGGCATGGGCTTGTTACAGCTGATCCAGTTTTTTGGCGGTTCGGTATCCGTGGCTGTCTGCGGGTTGCTGCTTCACGGCATTCCGGGCGTTCCGGTAGAGGATGCCTATCATGTTGTATATGGATGTCTGCTCATGATCTGTCTGGTCTCGCTTGTGATCGTCGTCTGGCATAACAAAGCTGCACGATCGATTTCTACGGTTACGATGTCCGAGACTAGATAGGCTGCAAGTTAGAATGTGAGCTACGTCGTTCAATAAAGTACGTAAACATTTGTTTGAAGAGTCAAAGGCCCGCGCATGGCGCGTGCCTTTTGTCGTTTTACCCCCGTTGTTTAAGCGGTGAAGGTGAATCACTCTACTTCATTACTCGATCTGGCTTTCATACAGGCTATGAATGCATTGAAATTAGCAGCGATCTCTCGTACATTTTCCTCAAGCAGTTGCTGGACTTCCTCCAGCGTCTCCGATTCACTTTCGGCATCTTCACGCACCATCGCCTCTTCATGATCCATAACCAGTACAGCAGGAGATTCCGAACTCTTTCGATAATCCAATAAGTAGTTATTGCCGCTGCTGACACTCCAGGCAAATGGAATAATCCGACGTGGATCGGGATTCACAGCGTCTACCAGATTGATATTATTCGCGATGAACTGATCATCGAGAGCAGAGAAACGAATTTCCCAATCGATTACATCACCATTCTCAATCACATCAAATGCTTTATCGCCGGCCTCCCGTTGAAACTCCAGATACTCGTGCGGAAATACGATACCATAATACTTCTGAATGTTCTCCATCTGCATATTACTCATGTGCTCCCTCCCAAGCAGTCTTTGTCACAACACGTTATTTCCCAGCCCATGCTGCCTTCCAGGCTTCTTCCACCGCTACAGGGGCTTTGCTGCTTCTCTCACCGTCGCCCTTCTCTGTCCAAAGCGGTGGATAATACGCAAATACTTGTCCTGTCTGAAGCTGTGCTAAGTCGTTCTGCCAACCCTTCCAGCGAAAGGTCTGATAGTACTGCTCCAGATCACCATTAGCCAACCAGTTGATGAAGCCCGAATAAGCCAGTTCAGTCGATTCCCATTCCAGCGTGTCAGGGGCAAAATAGTATACATGTCCTGTACGGCCATACTTACCCATATCCATTCCGAAAAATCCACCCGCCGTATCGTAAGCGACGACCAGCATGCCTTCCAGTGCTGGTACACTAGGCTTGTCAGCCACACCATTCCAACTGGTCAGACTCCCGAAGGTTTGGTCACCTCCCGATCCAAGCAACGTAATCCAGCCATCATCCAGCACGATGCCCGCTGTCTCATAGGCAACGGCTCCCAAATAGGATTTAGTGCTTACTTGGAGGCGATAGAGCGCATCCTCTCCGACCTCTCGCTGTGCAGGAATATAGGTGTATTTATTTTGTCCATGGTCCAACAGTTCCTTGAGTTCCTCCCAAGCATGATTCTCCCGATCCACTAATTCGTTTGCGGATAATTTAGGCATGATTCCTCGCCCCTCTCAATCTACTTTAAATTCAAACGCCGTAACTGCCCCATAGGCTCACACTCTTCCCTTTATGTTTCAAGCTTCAGTTCCTTAATCATTCGTTCTCGATCCAATCCCAGATGAATGGCCTGACTCCCCGTTCTGGAATTCTATGAGCATCTTACGCCTTATTTCACCATTCAAATCTGCTATAATCGAGTTTCATAGCTAATTATTAAGGAGGAAACACTTTGCTTCGTACAGTCTCACCATACGTTCTGGCCCTGATTCTGATACTGCTCGCAACAGGTTGTCAGGATGAGGACTCTTCAATGCCTTCACCAGATTCTGTCCAAACACCCGCCACCAAAGAAATGTATTACATAGCACCCGATGGAAATGACCAGAATAGAGGAACCATTCAAGCTCCCTGGAAAACGTTGCAGCATGCAGCCGACCATGTTCCCCCCGGAAGCAACGTTTATTTGAGGGAAGGTGTCTATCACCAAAAGGTCAAAATCACTCGAAGCGGTAATTCCTCCGGCAATCCAACCCTATTTTCCAGCTATCCACAGGAGAAGGTTATCCTTGATGGAGAAGGTCTGTCGGTACGCGGGATAGAAGGTTTGATTGAAATCGAAAATGCCAGTTATATTACGATTCAAAATGTTAAAATCCGCAACTTTACAACCTCTCTTCGGGGACAAGTACCTACTGGCATATATGTTCACGGGGCAGGCGAACACATTCAACTCCTGGGCAACACCATTCATTCCATTGTAAATGATGCTAAACCTTCAGGGCCGGATTTACAAGGTAGAGACGCCCATGGAATTGCGATTTATGGGACGGAGCATCCCCAAGCATTGCGGGACATCATGATCAAGGATAATGAATTGTATGATCTCGTGCTAGGCTCAAGTGAGTCTCTCGCAGTCAACGGGAATGTGGATACGTTTGCCATACTCGACAATACGATCCATGATACCGACAACATCGGCATTGATCTGATTGGGTATGAAGGAACTTCGGAGGACGACACTTACGATCAGGCGCGAAACGGGATTATACGGGGAAACGAGGTCTATAATATCTCTTCCAATCTTAATCCGTCTTATGGAACCAACCTCCCCAATGACAGCAATTCTGCCGGGGGAATCTATGTAGATGGAGGCAAAAATCATCTCATCGACCACAATCGGGTGTACCGCAACGATATCGGGATTGAGATCGCTTCGGAGCATGCCGGACGGTCGACAAGCCACATTACACTGCAGGATAACCTGATTTATCATAACAGGCTGACCGGGATAGCCATGGGAGGTTATGATGAGGAACGTGGCTCTACCGAGGACAGTACGATTATGTACAATACGTTAGTTGATAACGACCTGCTGGATGCAGGCAATGGGCAGCTATTCCTGCAAGCCCAGACGAAGAACAATACGTTCAAGCGGAACATTCTCGTATCAAGCAGCTCTGACGTGCTCATTTACAATGAATATACCAGTAACTCGGGGAATGTGTTTGATCATAATATGTACTACTCCCCTGTTCCACAAGAAGAGGCGCTGTGGGTCTGGAAAAACACGGAGTATTCCGGCTTCACCTCTTACATGGAGGGATCCGGAAATGACGCACATTCATTGTATGTAAACCCCGAATTTATGGATGAGGCCAACGAAGACTTCACTCTCCAAGCCAATTCACCTGCCAAGGGATATGGATTTATGAATGAGTAGCCGGGTAATGCCGGTGAAGTGATTCTACGATTCGGTGTCAAAAATGGCAAGCCGAAAAAACGCTCAGCCACGATTGTGGTTGAGCGTTTTTTCGTATTTGGGCTTTGGTCTGAAGGCTTAACAATGCAAATTATTATTCCGCGTCGTCGGTTATTTTTCAATCAGTTTCCGCAAGCCATGATTCGGTCATTCGATTGATCGACCACATTCATTAACTTTGTGTCCCGTGGACATATTACGGATTTCCGTGGCTACCACCCCGAATCCTGCCATGAAGGGTTGGGTCGCTGCGCCCTGCTTCTGACGACGCATGTGTCACCCGATTTCTTCCTCCAGTTTTGGAGGCATACAGCGCCTTGTCCGCTTTTTGGAACAGGGACTGATGCGTGTCTTCCTTCGCAACGGTAGCTGCACCGATACTTACCGTGATGTTATACTCGCCCCAATCAGCGGAAGCGACTTGTGAACGATATTGCTCTGCTGTAAGCATCGCCTGCTCCTGCTCACAATCCGCAAGAATAATGACAAATTCCTCTCCGCCATAACGTGCCACCACATCCGTGCTCCGTGATAACGATTGCAGCAGGCCCGCCAGATTGCCGAGCACCAAATCCCCGATCGGATGCCCGTACGTATCATTAATGTTTTTGAAATGATCAATATCAACGACCAGTAGGGAAAAACAACGTTGGGAGTCCCGGAAAAATGCCAGACTTTCAACCATTTTGTCCTGGAAATATCTGCGGTTCCTGAGCCCGGTAAGCAGATCGGTAGAGGCCATCGTCTCCAGCTGATCATTCACTTTGATTAATGCCTGCTGTTTTACCTTGTACTCCTCATGCAATCGCTCAAGCTCCTTATTCGCCTCATGCGTAGCTTGATATAATTCCTGCAGCTTTGTTTTGGTCTGCAATATATCCTTCTCATGCTCGATTCGCTTGCGCATGATCACCACGACACATTCAATTATGCTTTCTCCGTTGCGAGTCTGGCGAACCCCGTTCAGAAGAACCGGAACATCCTGCTGATCGCTGGTGCGAAAGGAGAAGTACATCTCATCCACATGACCATATAGCTGAATGTATGGATAAAAATACGTGTGAAAAAACAACTTGTTGGTCACCGACATCGTCGACTCAATATGCTTCCCCAACAACTCGGTGCGTTCATATTTCAGCATGCCCAGCATGGTTTGATTAATGGATTGAATGATGCCCGAGTCAGAGATGGAGAAGTATCCGCAAGGTGCCAGATCTAATTGTAGGTCCATGGAATAATTGCACTTTCCTCTCCCTTTTACTTTACACGCTCTGCAAATAGTCTTTAATGAAACGACTTGTTTCTTCTGGCTGACTCAAATGAGGATAATGTCCCTTCGCCGTCATCTGTTGAAGTCTGCTGTTCTTCAGATGGGCATGCAAGTAATTCCCCACTTCAACTGGAGCGATGCTATCGTCTGAGCATTGGAGAATCAACGTGGGTACAGAAGCCCGCTCCAGTTCATCCCGACAATCCGAGAAAAACGTCACCTCGGCAAATTGTCTGGCAATATGCGGGTCCCTTGAACAAAAGCTCTTTTCCAACTCAACTGTCAGCTCTTTCCGTTCGGGATTCTGCATCACGATCGGAGCAAGATAACTCGCCCAACCAATAAAGTTCATCTGCATCATCTCCAGCAGCTCATCTATGTCGCGTCGGTCGAAACCGCCATAATAATTCGGAAGATCATTGACGTAACGGGGAGAAGGCCCCAGCATTACAATACGTCTAAAATATTTGGATGCCTGAATGGATGCAAGCATGCCAATCATGCTGCTTACAGAGTGCCCGACAAATACGACGTCTCTCAGATTGAGCGTTTCCATAATCTCCAGCACATCCTGCGCGTATCCTTGCAGACTGCTGTACTTGCCAGCATCATAATAGTCAATTTGAGATTGACCCGAGCCTACGTAATCAAACAACACAACACGGTAGTTATCCATAAAACTCGGAACAATATAGCGCCACATATCCTGATCACATCCAAATCCATGAGCAAACACAATGGTTTGCCCGCCGGTACCAAGTACCTTTACATTGTTGCGTACTAGGACGTCAACTGTCATTCCAATCACCTCTCTGAGGTAGTACCCTCTTGCTATCGTTCTATTACGTTATTATATCGGAAAATGCTGGGAGATGAATAATAAATATTAATTTTCATGCTGTATCCCAGCCCCTCCTCCATCCGATGTCCGTTGAGAATGAATAAAGCTGTAAGCCTTTCCCATTCTGATATAGTATAATTCTTATGATAGCAGCCTCATGGAAACCAAGTCATGTTGTCATCGCCAATGTGAATGATGATCCCTTGATTGTGGACACAGCAGCACCTGACTCGCCTGTGTATGCAGCCTTTGAAGGTATCTGGAGCTTGTGGAACCTCAATTGAATGATTTGCTGGGAGAAGAGCATGTGGCACATATATTGGAGTATTTGTCGTTTCGCTAATGGTTAGAAATAAAACATACACTTACAAGGTCTACAAGGTCCGAAGAGTACAGGACCCAACCCGAAATACGGAGGCGTGAACATGATTTATGTTGCTTTGCTTCGAGGCATCAATGTAGGCGGGAACAATAAAATCAATATGAAAGAATTGAAAGAAACGTTTGAACAAGCAGGCTTGCTGGATGTCGTCACATACATCAACTCGGGCAATATTATCTTTGCTGATCATCAGGAACGCTCGGATGCCAATGTGGAATTAGCCCAAATTCTTGAACAAGCCATAACTGTAGATTTTAGCTTACAGATCAAGGTGATGGTGCGTAATCTGGATGAAATCCGGACTGTTATTCAGGCATTGCCGGAGGATTGGACCAATGATGCAACCGCCAAAAGTGATGTCATGTTTCTTTGGGATGAGGTCAATGATGTATCAGTTCTGGACAGACTGCCCATCAAACCGGACATCGGCACACTGCTGTATGTTCCCGGAGCCATTTTATATTCTGTAAGTAAAGAACTGGTCACCAAAAGTGGCATGAGCAAGCTCATAGGCTCCAAGGTCTATGCCTATATGACAGTTAGAAACGTGAATACCACACGTAAGATCTTTACACTAATGCAGGCAGCTGCGGAGAAATAAATCGGACCAAGATGGATTATACCGTGTAGCTTGTGCAATCAGACAGATATCAATTTAAAGTGAACATCCCTCACAAAAAAGCATGCAGAAAGCATCTTAACCGATGTCTCCTGCATGCATTTGCCATGTAGAGAAGCTTATTTCTTTTCTACGCATATTAGTCATTTATTAGTCAATCAGAATGCGTCTGCGAAGTTGATCATCTCCAGGACGTTTTGGAATTTCGAGCTTCAGCACACCATCTTCCAATCTGGCCTTAATGTGCTCCTCATCAATATGATCCACATAGAAACGCCGGATAAATTTGCCTGAACGGCGTTCCTGCCGAATGATTCGATTGGAATCATCCTTCTGCTCAACCATTTCATTACGTTTGGCACGAATGATCAATTCATTACCCTCAACCTGAATGTCTATATCCTCTTTGGCGATGCCCGGAAGTTCGGCTTCTACCCAATATTTGTCTTCTTCCTCACGGATGTCAGTTCGAAATGGCTGGGAGCCACTTCCAAAAGGTGAGAGGAATGAGGTCTCAACCATGTCATTGAAGGATTTCAACATGTGTCCGAACGGGTCTTCATTTCGTTTACGAAACGGAATCAGATCAAACATGAAAATCATCTCCTTTTGTGTGGTTGGTGTATTGTTGTTGCTTACATTGATTATTATAATACCGGTGCCGAGAAGTCTCAAAGTCCGTAAAAGGCGAAAAAAAACGATTTTATCCCAGCATGGTTCAATATTTTAAAATAAATCCTTTTTTCTTTTGTTTTGACCTTTTTCGACCTTTTGACTTTGTCTGACTATAAAGAATGAATGGAGTCTACTACAGCATTGGATTGATTTTTCTTCATCCCCAGCATCATGATTGCCAGCAAGACAACCAGAACGGCTACAAGCATAAACGGAATATGTTTATCCACCTGATACAGCGTTGTTGTGAGCAATGGGGTAATCACGGCAGATATGCCTTGAATCGCTGCAACCAATCCGGCTGCGCCGCCCTGCTGTTCTTTGCTGACAGAGAGAGAAGCTCCCGCCATAAAACCAGGCATCATCAGACCGGAACCCATACCGAACAGGAAAAACGAGAAATAATAGATGGACAGCTGAGTAGAGACCAGAAACAGAATCATGCTTCCCATCAGAAAAAGAGAACCGAGCAGAATCATGGGCCGCGGCTGCCATCTCAGCCACTTCATCTGAATCACCTGCATGATCAGCATCGCGGCCCCGGAGAACATGAGTCCAAACGAAACCATTCTGGCTGTTGAGGCTGGAGATAGGTTGAGTTGATCCTGAAAATAAAATCCGCCGATAACCTGTAACGTCATAATACCAACCATCGTCACCAACCCTGCAGCAAGGTACATTCGTAACCCACGCTGGAATGGATTGACCTTGGGCGGTTTATCCTGAATGACGGGTTTGGCTGCCGGTATAAGCAACAACGCGATGATAAAGGCAGCAATGGCAATAAAGATGCCAAAATATAGCGGCCACAGCAGACCTATGATTGTAAAAGCCCCTGCAATCGCAGGTCCAAATACAAGTCCGAGTCCATTCGCTGCACTAATTATCGCCATGCCGCTTCCTCGCTCTTCCCCTTCGGTCACATCTCCCATATATGCCTGGGAAGAAGACAAGACTGCCGGAATGAACGCCCCGATCAAGCTACGCGTCACAATCAGAAGGGTTAGCAGGAGTCCCCCTCCCATCCAAGCATTCAATCCACCATACAACGCCAAAGCGAACAAAGCACAACTGACGGCCATACCTATGAATCCAATTAATATAATTGGTTTTCTGCCTTTCAGATCACTGAATCTGCCCCACACCGGAGCCATTACAGCCATCGCAATCGAGCCGAGCGAAATAATAAGCCCGGAATGACTTTCTTTCATCCCCAACTCACGAATAAGCGGCGGCATAATGGGAGCAATAAGCATAAGACCCAACATGGCTGCAAATACGCTAAAAAAGATACTTCCTCTAATTCTGTTCATGCTCATACACTCCTTTATTTTTCAGTACAGTATCCACTGTACCTGGAGTATACAAGGCTCTGTGAATCTCAACTGCCTCCATACGGAGCAATTGACGGTAAGACGGATTATTAAAATATTTTTTTCATTTCCGATGGCTTTACACCGAATTTACGATAGAATTGCTGGGAAAAGGCACTGATATTACTGTAACCAACCGCTATCGCTGCCTCGGTGACGTTGTTCTCCTGATTTCGCAGCAATCTCATGGCGTTATCAAGACGAATCTGGCGCAAGTATTCAAAGACGGTGGTACCGAACAGCGCCTTGAAGCCTTTTTTTAATTTAAAATCATTCAAGCCCACCTGTTTGGATAATGCCAACAAGGATGGCGGGTCCACCATGCAAGCCTCCATAATCTCCCGAGCAGTATGCAGCTTCCGTATATCCTCTCTGGAGAACCCCGCTGGAATCGGCGCCAGATCAAACAGCTGAATCATAAATCGATTCAATATCTCCAATGCGGTCGCTTCCATCATCAAAGATGATCTGTAGGGGTTGTTCATTTCCACAATCAGACTGTCAATCATCGTTCGTATTCTGTGATCCAACTGAAATACGATGGGTTTGAAGACACGGTGCCCCAAAATGTCCTGGAACCGAATGCATTGCCTTGTTGCCAAATGTGCACCCGCATAATTGAACAACGAGATCGGAATCCCGAGAGCAAAAGAAGTATAATCCTCCTGCGCAGGCGGATGAAACCAGGCTTCAAAATCACGCATCATGAGCAGTGCTCCCTGTCCAGTGGACAGCGTATATTCCTGACCGGATATGTCTACATAACGCGCACCTGACAAGGCAAACTGCAGCTCAATGATGGGAATATTCGATGCAAAGAACGTAGAACACGGCTCACTATAATGAATCTGAGAATACACAATTTCGATACCACTATATGTGGTTACTCTTTTAATATTGCCACTGCCCGCTTTAGCAGAGAGCAGGTACGTGTTTTCATCCTGCTGACTGAATGGTTCCTGCGTTAAGTAATGCTGGTATACAACGGCTAACGAATCAAAGCCCATGTGTATTCACCTCGTCTATATCTTAATCATGATCCTCATAAAAAGGATGAGCAAATGAGAATTATTCTCACTTGATTCTACCTCAATTTCTTCTTTTCCACCAGTCCCCGACCTAAATCCATATTCAGTTTACACAAGTCCCTTTATACTTTTACCTTTTCATAACATTTCAAATCTATACTAAAACAGTACATGTCATCACATACGAAACGGTAAAGGGGATCTGTTACATTGAAAAAGAGAAATCAGTGGCTAGCCGTCCTGTCTATGACAGCCATCTTAACGGCAGGAGCAACAAGTTACACATCCATGGTCAGTGCGGCTAACGCATCTGGACCCGTCAACGATCATGTGATTTTACGTACCGCTATCGAAAATATGCAAGGAACGGTCGCTTGGGACGGAAAGCGTCGCAGTGTCGATATTCAGGTTGGAAGCACTAAAGTACAAATCCCAGTAGGGACATCCTCAGCTACCATTAATGGTGTGAACACTTCCCTCGATAGTGAAAGCTACATCACCAAAGGAACAACCTATGTATCTCCAAAAACAATAAAGCTGATTACGGATCAATTGATCCTCGACCAAAATAAAACCGGATTTGAACGTACAGCAGCGTTTCAAATGCCCGGCGGCAAAGCTGAAATATCAGCATCCACTCCAGACGGACAACGGCTGCTCGTAACCGAAGCGGACAATGGCAGCATTTCCGTAGTGGATATTGCCGATTTGAATAATATTAGCGTACTGCGCACCATCAGCTTCCATGAACTCTCAGCCAAAGCTGAAGTCACGAGCGTAACGGTATCCAAGGATGGCAAATATGGACTTGCCGTAATACGTACAGGTGATACGGACACGGAAGCAAGCAAAGGATTGCTAGCCATTGTAGACCTCACAACCTACAAAACCGTCAAGACGTATGAACTTGGTATAGGACCTGACTCCATTGCCCTGTCCCCTGACGGGCTGCACGCAGTTATCGCCATTGAAGATGAAGAGATTAACAAAGCAGCCGATGAAATCGATTTTGTGAATACCAAACGTCCAGGCAGTATTATGATTGTTTCTTTTGCAGGCGGAAATGTATTGGAAGGTGAGATCACCAACTTGCCAGTATCTCTGGATCATGTAGCTGGAGCCAGCTATCCGCATGATCCACAACCGGAGTATGTCGCGATCAGTCCGGATAGCAAAACAGCAGCCATTACGTTACAGGAAAATAATGCCGTTGCCATCGTTGATCTGCAAACGAAGCAGATTACCTCCATCTTTACGCTCGGTACCACTTCACATCTTGCCGATTTGAAAGATGATGGCGTAGTCAAGTTTACCGAGAAATTGACTGCTCGTTATGAACCAGATGGTATTGCTTTCTCTGCTGACGGTAAGTATCTGCTAACCGCCAACGAAGGTGATTTGGGTAAAGATGAATTTGACGATGGTGTAAAAGCAGGCGGACGCAACATCGCTGTCTGGGATTTGCAGGGCAAACGACTGTATGACAGCCAGAACCTTATCGATGAAGCAACAGCCCAGGTTGGCTTATACCCGGATGATCGCAGTCCGAACAAAGGCAGTGAAGTCGAGAATCTGACGGTTGCTACGATTAAAGGCAAAACTTATGCAGCGGTCGCTTCCGAACGAGCAGATGCTATTTTGTTCTTCGATCTTGCTGATCCGGTAAATCCCGCTTATCTGGGGCTTATCCCCACTGCTGGAGAGTCACCGGAAGGAATTCATCGTGTCAATGGACGCGACCTGTTTGTGAGCTCAGATGAGAGTACGGGAACACTTAGTTTTTTTGCAAAAAAATAGATCAGATGTCTTCTGAACAACTAAATTAGGTATTCACCTATAACTAGAAAAGGACCCGAGAGATCATTCTCTCGGGTCCTTTCACGTCACTGACTATGCATGTCTATAAACTTTACACCTTTCGACGAGCCCAGTCCTTATTCCCAGAAAAAGCGTCCTGCAAATACCTTCTCCGTCAATAACTTGTATGTCTCTTCTGGCAATTCCTTTTTCATTTTCTCCATCACGGCTTCTTTACCTTCATTGTACTGTGCGGACATTCCGATCTCTACGGTAGTATTGCTTGCATCCAGACGCATGATTGGTGTTTTGGCATCTTGGGTCCAAGGTGTCCATGTCGTCAGTTCCGACGATCCGCCATTGCCTGGGTTACCAGTGTACAGAAACTGTTTCAGATATGCTATCATCGCGGCAGACAACGCCTCACGGCCCGGTTTATTGGTTTCGCTAAAATAGCCTTCAGGGAAAGAGGCGGCTACCCCGTCTGCGTGTCCTGTGTAGAAATCCATGTCCGCTCCATGGGGTGCGCCCAGCAACGTTTGCAGTCTTTCCGAGATAACTCTTGGCTGTGTACCCCAAGCAAAACGATAGGCATATACTGACGGCTGCCCTACTTTACTTGTCAAGCGTTCCGCCACCCGCTCTGCATTAAAACCAGCATAAACCTCACTACCGTATTTCAGGGCTGCAGCATACTGCTCTGCCTTGGTCTCATCGGTGAACAGCGTTTCATCGTTAATCGAGGGTGTAAAGTTCTCATCACCTAAGGCAAAGCTGGAGAACTCCGTTTCCAGACTGCCGAGCAATACAGGCACTTGCACATAGTTGCCGCTTTCAATAGCCTCGAAACCTTCTTTTGGAATGACTGACCCATCACGGAACAGATGCGGGAATGACTCCATACGGATTGCAGTTGAACCAAATGCAGTCACAATTTTGTCCGCAGGCAATTCACGCAGATGACTCTCCAGCTGTGACTTAGACTGAGTGCCAATCCATGTTTGCGCTTCTTGCACAGAAGCCGCTATGCCTTCTCCCACGAGTAATTTAACGAGGGCATCCTCGGATTTCTGCTCTCCTTCTTCCGGTGCAGCAGTGGTCAGGCCGCCGCTGAAAGCAGCTGCCTTCTGAAACAGCCCTTTACTAAGCGGCGAGATCATCGCTGCAAGGATGTCACGTGCTCCCGCAGACTGTCCGGCCAACGTAATATTGGCAGTATCTCCACCGAAACCTTCCATATTATCCTGAACCCACTGTAAGGCACGTAATGCATCCAGCAAACCATAATTGCCCGAATCATCTAGGGCATTTCCAGTTTTCAATGCAGTATGTTGAAAGAATCCAAGGGCTCCCAATCGATAGTTTACCGAAACAATAATGCTGTTCGTGTTACGCGCAAGCTGCTCCCCCTGAAAATCTTTGCCTGATCCCGTCATATTTCTGCCGCCATGCAGAAATACCATAACCGGAAGCTTAGAACTGATTGTATCCGGACGCCAGATGTTCAGATATAGCGAGTCCTCACTGCCTATAGTATCTATACGGGATAATTGCAAACTGCTCGCAGCGAATTCCTTGGCTGATCTTGTTTCCATCCATGCCTCCGGTTCACGCGGAGCTTTCCAGCGCAATTCACCTACCGGAGGAGCGGCATAAGGAACACCAAGCCAACCCAGCGTACCGAATCGCTCGTAGGTTCTGCCGTCAATTGGCCCATATGTTGTCTGTTGCAGCGTTTGAGGTTGAAATGTTCCAACCTGTCTATGTTTCATCCGATTCTGCTCCAAGCATCTTCACCCCCTTAACAATAGATAAGCTGACCACCTCTAGAACCTATTCTGATCAATGGAATAATGAACTACCTGTGCCGCCTGATTTTCCCCTAACATACAAGAGGATGCTGCAATCTGTCCAGTTCTTCTCTAATCGTAAAATTTACATTTAGTTAATGCAATACATACGCTCGTTTAGCATTCATTGTATACACTGGTCTTGGATACCAAACTATACATATTATTTAGGAGGATGTGTTCATGTTAAACCGATTCAATACCCGTGCAGCCAAAATGATGCTCGCGGTAACGACGATTGTTACGGCTACGCTGGGAGGCAGTAGTGCAGCTTGGGCTGTGGAAGACACCACCTCATCTGCTTCACCGATCAAAAATGTTATCATCCTGATCCCGGACGGTATGGCGAACGACGCAACAGCTTTGGCTCGCTGGTATAAGGGATCCTCTCTGACATTGGACTCCATGGCCAGTGGCATGGTTCGTACACACTCTGCGGATGCGCCGATTGCGGACTCGGCACCTGCGGGAACAGCCTTTGCTACAGGTCACAAATCACATACAGGATATGTCGGTGTACTGCCGGATAAAGCGACAATGCCTGGACAAAAGGCCATCGCTCCGGGAGATGCCAAGAAACCGGTCGCTTCCATCCTGGAAGCATCGAGACTGGCAGGCAAAGCAACGGGTATTATTGCGACATCCGAAATTATGCACGCCACACCAGCTGACTTCTCGGCTCACTATCCGGATCGCAAAAACTATGATGCACTGAGCAAACAGCAGGTTTATAACGGTATGGATGTTGTGCTTGGCGGAGGAAGCAGTTATTTGGAGCCTGCGGGACGCAAGGATGGCGAGAATCTCGTCTCATCTATCAAAGCACTGGGGTATGATTACGTAACGACTCCGGCAGCGATGAAAGCTTCCACATCAGGCAAGCTGTGGGGTATGTTTGCACCGGCAGGCATGGCCTATAACATGGATCGTGATCCAGCGAAGCAACCAAGCCTCGCCGAGATGACTTCTAAAGCCATTGAAGTTCTCTCCAAAGACGAAGACGGCTTCTTCCTGATGGTCGAAGGCAGCAAAGTGGACTGGGCAGCGCATGCCAACGATCCAGTCGGCATTATCAGTGATGTGCTGGCATTTGACGATGCTGTTAAAGTAGCCATGGATTTTGCCAAAAAAGATAAAGAAACCGTCGTTGTCGCTGTTACGGACCACCAAAACGGTGGATTGACTATTGGTAACGCCTCAACTACAGGCACTTATGATAAAGAGCAGCTGTCTACCTTTATCGGACCTCTGAAAAAGGCCAAGCTAACAGGCGAAGGTTTGGAATCCAAGCTGAATGCCAAACGTACCAACATCAAAGCGGTGATGAAGCAATATTATGGCATTACCGACCTGACTTCCGAGGAAATCGCTGCCATTAAAGCGGCCAGCCCGGGCAGCCTCAATTATACGGTTGGACCAATGATCAGCAAACGTTCCGGTATTGGCTGGACCACTGGCGGTCACACAGGCGGAGATGTTGTGCTGTATACGTACGCTCCAAATAATGATCGACCTTTCGGTGTCATCGACAACACGGATGTAGCCAAATACATGGCACGTGTGATGAACCTTGATCTCGATAGCGTGAGCAAACAATTGTTTGTACCCGCGAAACAGGCTTTCACTGCCAAAGGGGCAACGTACAAGCTGGATTTGACGGATGCCAAAAATCCGAAAATCCTTGTAACCAAGGGCAGCACCAAGCTGGAACTGCAAATCTACAAAAATGTCGCGCTCGTTAATGGCAAAAAGACTACCCTGGATGGCGTAATTGTCTACAATGGCGTAGAAGCCTTTGTTCCACAGGATGCGATTGACCTGATTAAATAAAAAAAGAGCCCGTTCATTGAACGGTACGCTCCGTAAAACTGCCCGAGAACATTCTCGGGCAGTTTTTTCGAATTCAGTTTTAAATGTAACTTCTCTCGGGAAGATTCTGGCCGCTCATTATCACCTTTGCATGGAAGAACTCGCGGATACACTCGACATCTGCCTTTCCACGTCTAAATTACGATTAGAGCACCACGTTCGCAAGCTGATCCCGCTCCTGTCCCTGCTCAGACCTTTCGCTGCTAAGGTAGGCCCATACACAAGCTTATCGTATAATAAACATAACGTTAATGAATATGACGCAAAAAGGAGAGATTCACCTATGTTGATTAGATTAAACTGGATTACACTGCGGGTACGCGATCTGGAGGCATCGCTCCGTTTCTACCACGGCATGCTCGGACTGCCGATCCAGCGCAGATTCGAAAGCCGTGGACGGCAGATTGCCATGCTAGGTCCGGAAAACGAAACGAAACTAGAACTAATCGAAGGCAGCGATACCCTCCTCAAGCCAGAGGCCGGTGTGTCGATCGGCTATGAGGTAAAGTCACTGGACGAAGCCATGGAGCAGCTCGCCGCATCAGGCATCCCGATTGCACGAGGCCCCATCCAGCCCAATCCGCATCTGCGGTTTATTTACATTGCCGACCCCGATGGCTTCGAAGTGCAACTGGCCGAACATATCTGATCAGGCACCTTTATGTAGGGAGGCGAGTCTAAATAAGTGTACGCTTCACGATGACTGACCTGTTGTGTGGGGAGCCAAATCTGAACGCACACCCCGTATAAAACAGCGTCCGTGCGCTGATTGTACATGTTTACAGCTTCATCCGACGCATCAGCGGCACACCCACGCGGTTCAAAAGCCGATCAAGCAGCAGCCAGCACCAGCGTCTCCTCCATGGCAGATGGCGCTCATACACGGCGGAATACTCGAAATCCGCCACGGCCCCGCGGTTGCGCTTGAACTGCGCAGCACCAGCACTCTCATGCAGCAGATGGCCGTTCTCGCGGGCCTGCCCAATCAGGCAAGCTGACAGCATGCGGTACAACCCGATGGACTGGGGCAGCGCCGTATCGTAACCGAACAACGGCGTTGTCATCACCCCATTCCGGCAGAAGTATCCCATAACTGCATCGATACGCCCTTCCTTCCGCAGACCATACAGGGTCAGCGCTCCCGAAGCTATCGCTGTGGCAATGAAATGTTCACTGAATTGCGGATTATCATAAGAGTATTTTTCAAGGTACAGCAGCTTGTACAGTTCCGCGATTCGCGAAATATCTGTTTCCGTCAGATTCGCTTGTGAAACGAATTCATATCCGTGCTTGGCGAGCAATTCGTAATCCCGTTTCAGCAGCCAGCGCGACTTCGCATTGCCGAAATTTGGATCATTCGCCCGGTACAAGTAGATTTGCCGGCTCGGGATCAGTTGACAGCCTGCTTGCTTCAGCTCTCCCGTCAGATCAGAGTGAAGCTCTGGGCACAAGGAGCGAAATACGATGGCATGCTCAGGATATCGCTCCCTTACCGCTGTGAGCAGACAAACTGCCTGTTCACCGGACATGGCCGGATACAGGTTCGTTGATAACAGCCAATTGTTTATATGTACAACCTTATTTATCTGTGATCGCTGCATTCCCCACCCCACCACAGTGAGCAGCGCTGATAAACCTTTTTCCAGCAACGGTTTCCGAAGCAGTATCAACTCCTGCTTGGCATACCGCACATAATGCGTATAAGGAGAACAAACGTAAGCATTATCGTACTCTGTCTCATTTACTGTTATCGGAAGAACAAGATCGTCGATCCGGGCAATGAGTAGTGTTGTGCGTACATTGATAATGAAGTCCCGCATCCCTTGCAATATCATGGGTTCCAAATATGCTCTTGCATATCTGCCGTCCTCCGTGTTGGGCCAGTCCATATCATCAAGCGAGTTCCGATCATAGAAACGAACGCGAATACCGCGATTTTCATTCTTCGCTGAATCTGTATGATCGCCGCTATCCGTCCTTTTTTCCATTACTGCATTCTTCACGTTCTGCTCCCCCAATAACCCAAACTTCCTGTCAGTAATCGTTTTTACATATTCTTTCTCCCATATTTTACAAGGTACCGGTTGTAACACGTACTTCGTTTTCGCTCGACACCAACTCATTCAGATCCACAATCAATTGCTCCAGTTCTCCGAAGCTGTCCACCATCTTCTGGGTCAGATTGCGCTGTTCTTCCATACTGGCAAGAATCTCTTCTGTAGCGGCACTCGATTGCTGGGTCACACTTGAAATCTCCGAAACCTCATTAACCACTTTTGTAGAAGATTCCCTCATGGTAACTGAACTGCTCTCGATATCTGCGGCCTGATTCAATACTTGCTGCGAATTGCTGTTGATCGTATGGAAGACCTCTTCTGCCGTTTGCACACTATCTTTCCCTGCTTGCAAAGCGAGGCGAATACGTTCGAATCGATCCGTCAGCGCCTGTGTCTGTCCTTTCAAACGGAACAAAATAGTTGCAATATCATTAGCCGATTGACCCGAGTGTTCTGCCAGCTTGCGAACTTCCTCAGACACCACCGCGAATCCACGTCCATGTTCACCTGCACGCGCTGCTTCAATTGCTGCATTAAGCGCAAGCAGATTTGTCTGGTTCGCAATATCCGAGATGCTGTTCAGCATCAGCGATATGGACTCACTTTCCTCGTTAAACTTTTTCATGTCATCAGCCGTGGTATCAATCGTTTCATACAGTTCCTGCATCTGAACATTCAGATGCTCCATCTGTGTGCTGCCGGTTTCCGTGCTCGCTGCCATGCTGGCCGACAGTTCTTTCATCTGCTGCGAGTAGCTAGCAACATCACGGATATGTTGATCCGACATGGACAAGGACTCTGAGATTTCAGCCACACTGGTAGCCTGGAATTCAACACCTTTGGCCACTTCGCTGAATCCAAGCGTCACTTCATGGGTAATGGAGCCGGTTTCCGTTACTTTTCGTTTCAATTGATCCGTGAACCGAGATAGTGCTTCTACGGATTCTTTGACTTTTTCAAGCATCGTTTCCACTCTCATTTTGGAATGCTCCACCTCTTGCCAGCGCGTTTCGCTATCCCGGAAGAGTCTTTGATTCAACTGGGAAACCAGCATCAGAATGACTCCGGTAAGCGCAAACAATCCAACGTCAACGATATGGCCAATAAGCTCTTCGGAGTTCTGTGTCTCGACCAGAACGACCTGTATACTATTAAAGATGAGCAGTACGATAAATCCGGTAGTAAACAGTTTTTTGTCAGGGTAGAGCAACAATACCGAAGTGATGACCAGACTTAAAGTGATATTAACACTCCCCCAGCCTGCATAGACTCCACATATGGTAATCAGGATCGTGCACAGCCATGGGATTAAATGAATATGCTTCTTTTTGACAGTGGCGTATGTCACCCAAGCGGTAAACAATACAGCTACACCATTGGAGACAAGCAACTTTGGTGCCAAAAAGGACATACCAAAACCTATAGCTACAATAACCCACAGGATGATACAGATCAGCTTGTTCCTTTTCCAGATAATTTCGTCGTAACGATTCATGAAATTCCCGCCCTTTTTATGAAAAATATGTAGTTGCGAGGCAGTTCTGCACTATACTCTATCGGTCTATGGTCCCTGCTTTATAGTTGAACTGCAAATTCCTAGGGCCTTAATCTAGTACATTAGGTCTTCATAAAGATGAAAGAAACCTCGCTAAAAGTATATCGGAATTTCATTATCATTTTTTTATATATGAAGAAATATAATATGTACTGATACTTTAGATTTTTTTATTTGGTTTTCACCATAGTAAAAACCCGCATCACGGATACGGGCTTTCACATGCAAATCTATCCACATTAACATGAGGGACCATTGCTTCTAATCTGTTACTCCAGAAGGAGGTCAGTTACCTTTTTATTTCCCAAATACAAGCGTGGTGTTAGACGAACCTGCATACTTGGTGACAAACTCGCGTGCATAACTGGCTGTCTGCACTTCATAGCTGTAGTTCGTGCTTGGTCTCCAGCTTGTTTGGGGAGAGGATGGACTGCTTAACGCAGGTGTACTGCCTGTATCCGTAAATTCCCCGTTTCCTTTATCATCCAGGATGCCCCCTTTTTCAGCTCCTGCACCAAAATAATTGTTTTCCGAATAAATGCGTGCTTTTTCACCTATCGTAATGGCCTGATTAAAGTTGTTGGCGTAATTGTTTTTAATATGGAAATAACCGTATCTCATGAGACCAGGACCACGTACATACAGGTTTTCGAAATAGTTATTTGCCATGGTTACATGAGGTACACCATTATAGCTGCTGTTGCCATCATTCGGATACCCGAGAATAATTCCGTATTTGTGGTTCGCAAATTTGGAATTACTAATCGTAATATAATCTGCGCGATCTCCAATATACAGGAGCTTGTCCAGATCACTGCCGCTGGAGCTGTAGCTGTGGCCAGAGAACGTCACATGATCGATCCAGTAGTTGGAGCCTGACGTAATATACATCTGGATATCATCGTTGGCATTAATATTGGAAGCGTGTTCAAAAGTAAGATTCTGAAAAATAACATTGCTTGAGCTGGCCGTGGATCTGAAATGGATATTCGTTAGCGTGTGTTTATCAAAGGAGCCTACCAACGTTTTGTTCGATCCAAATTCGACTTTTTGCAATGTAGAGGAAGAAATATTTTGTTCAATGACCAGTATTTTTGCCGCAGTGCCAGCCATATGTGTTCTCAGATCGTTCAAATTGCTGATGTAAATGACCTGACCATTTTTGCCACCGGTCGTGGCTGATTTGGACACCCCACTTTCATTTTTGGCGTTACCTGCAAAACCCGTTAAACCATTCGTACCTGTGTTGGGATAACTGGCCGCACCATATGTAGCGGGCACCGTAGAAACTGTGGAGACTGTCAACAATAACAGCGTTACAGCGAGTAAAAGAATCGAAAATTTCTTCAAAATTTCACCATCCTTTATAATTTTATCCTGCAAGACAAGAAGATTATATCGTGTAACATCGGATGTGACAATACAAAAATTGCAATTTAGTCTTAATTTATATTTTTTTGCAACATCAGTCCCCGTATGAGAAAAATGAAAAGACGACACAAAGTCATCTGCATAAACCATGACTTTATATCGTCCTTCCTTTTAAATCCTATTTAATTTCCAGCTCCAGCTTATGTTTCTCAGCTTCCTGTAGATCATCGTATACTTTGCCCGGTTCACCACGGAGCTTCAATACCAGGGATTGTGGGTCATCGAGCAGATTGCTGCTGAAGGAATAGATCATACCGTCTTCCGTTCCGCTACCTGACACTGAGGATAGTTTAGTCTGCTTCCCATCTTTGGTTGTGGACACAATTTCGGTAGGATTCACAGCATCACTTATCAATAGTTTTGTTTTGTAATCAATTTTTTGATTCGGTTCATAGATAAATCTGGCTCGTGTCACCAGAGGGGATATCTCTACTTCAGATAACATTACCTCATACCCACCAATCGTAAATAACTGATTAAGTTTAATTTTCTGAGTCTTAGCAAGCGAAAATTTGGGATCAAGCTTGAAGGAAACGTTCATTTTTTTTGAAAATTGATATTTACGCTCCTCTTTACCTTTCTCTGCATCAGCCAATATGTCAGGAACAACGGATGAAATTTGAACATCCATCCTCAATTCCTCAGGCAAAGGTTGATTTCCATTAAGCTCAATTGTAGTTCGTCCATAAATGGTATGGTCATCATTGGAGGTATGTATGCCTCCTATATTTCCATTGTCAATCCACTTTTGGGTCGTTGCATCTGCCATTTTCGTATTTACAACCGAATATATCTTCTGAGAAAGCTCCGTATGCGCTGTATAAAGCACAATTAATCTGTTCTCATCCGCCATCACTGCATTGACCGTAAACTGATAGATGCCTGATTGAACGGAACGATTGACTAGTTGAAAATAACCGTTGTTGATTGCTGATACAATTGTACTTTCGTCTACATCATTTCCAACCAACTCGCGAAAAGGTTCAAGCACTCCCCAATTCGGTGCGGGCTGGCTGTACATTGCCTGTTGTGGCGTAGAACTGCCAAGCGGACCAAGCAGGAACCACCCTGCAGCCAAAGCAGTTACCAATACTGCCGTAATCCATCTCAACTGTACTTTACCTGTCATTCGTCGGGTTCTGGCCTGTGCCAGACCCCGCTGAATCGCAAATGCCGTGTCCGCTGGATTCAGCTGTTGTCTCTCCAGCTTAGCCTGGGAAGCATCTGCCAAAAGTGCCTGTTCCTCCGGACTAGTTCTCATGCCAATCCCCCCTGTTCTTCATTTGCTTCCGTAACAGTTCCAACCCTTTATGCTGCCAGGTCTTGATGGTGCCTTCCGGTTTGCCGAGAATGGAGGCGATCTCAATCAATGTCATGTCGTTATAGTATTTCAGCAGTAGCACATGGCGGTATTTCGGTTTGATTTTCTCAAGCATGGACCATATCGCAAGTCTGTTATCGCTGCATCCTGCAATGGCAGACTCAGATACCGCCTCCTCCAACCCTTCGTTGGGCAGTGGTGTCGCCCGTTTACGACGCCTTTGTTCATCAATGCACACGTAGATCAGAATACGAATAATCCACGATTTGAACGCCTTCTCATTTTTCAGAGAACGACGCTTGATCCAGGCCCGGCATGTCATTTCCTGCACCGCTTCGAGTGCATCATGACGATTGCGCAGATAACTGTAGGCAATGGAAATCAGCGTATCCTGATGCTCCATAATGGACTGAACAAATGCCGTCTCATCTTCGCTCTGTACGAACAGTATCTTTTTCATCTCGGCTTTGGTTTCCACCCCGCACCCCCCTCCCTCTCTCTCGTTCTGTGGTATAAGACGGGCGAACAATCCAAACGGTTTTATTTATTTCTCAGCAAAAAAAGCCCCATCTATTCACGAAGAGGCTCTGTATTGACAATCCACATCTCTGTTAAAGTTCAAACCATTCCAATGCGCCGTCATCCCTTTTCGAAGCCGTTTTCATCTGTCTCAGCCAATCTGCTGCGAACTCACCCCAGGAATGAAACAGACAATATATGTACAACTCTCCAGCCGCAACTTCATTCATCCCCGATGCCACTTCAATCGAGACTTGTAGAGCTTCAGGCCAGGAAGAACCCTCCTGAAGCAATACAAAACCATCTTCATAATGCTCCAGCCTATACATTTCGGAGAAAGTTAAGGCATCCGCCAGTCTCTTCACAACCTCAAGTAAAATTGCAGGTTTGGTTGTTCTAATGCCATATTCCCAACCCACACGGCACCTCCCATTTCGGATCATAATACTCATGTTCAAGCGCTGCCCACTCGTCCTCTTCCTTGCTGTCATCGTACCAGTCAACATCCCAATTCCAGGATTCCACATGTGGGAACGGCTCATTTCATATTGATGATTTTCCGCCCCAAACAGGTTCCGTTCCGGGTCCAGAGCTTGGAGCTTGTCCAGCTTTTCCTGTATGCGTTCCAACTAGGCCTTGTACATGTCCCTAAGCCTCCTTCAATCGCATATCTATAACGCTAAATTCGAATCAAATCACTTAAGCTGTTCTCGCTTTGCAAACTGGGCTTCATGGCAATCCATATTTGATTATCTTCCTTCGTTACCCTGCACGCATAGTTTCCAGGTTCCAACTGGAGCAGCATACCCCCGCATGACTCATCGGGCTCCAGCTCGCCTCCGGTGACATCATCGGCAGCTCCCAGATACACGGTACCGGAGGGAACACGTAAATGATACACCCGTGCTGTCTCCACTTCCTTCACCGAATCATCCAGACTCCAATGCACCTCATACTGTCCATCTTCACCCAAGTTCAGAAATAAACCGTTGCCTGCATTCACTTCCGCCAGTTCATCTTCGGGAATGGACCACCAGTCCGGTGTATCTTCAACCCGATGTTTTAGTGCCGCCAGATCATACAGGCATAATGCTGCCGTATCCGTGAACACCTGAAATTTCCCGTTCATTTTCCGTCTTCCTTTCTTATTTATAATAAACCCCCCGCACCCTTTCCCCTCTCATCCAACAGAGAAGATCAGAACCATATCCTACCATTATATCAAGCCACACACATGGGTTAAAGGAACCTCGGAGCTATCTGTGATCTTGTTGCACTTGTAGATCATTAAGGCGTTAACAAACAAGATTAATCTCTTCATTTTTTTAGCAAAAATGACGATATAATCATAACTGACTTTTTGTGATTTTGTGGAGGAAACCATGGCAATTAACCTTAGAAGAGAACCCTTTCGCTATACTTTAAAGGAACCGATAAAATTTGAAATTTTTATTCTCAGCATTAACGGCGCCTCTGCACCACCCAAACCCATTCAAGCTGAATTATGCGATATCAGCCGATCCGGCTGTCAGCTTTCATTTCCGTTAAATCTGCATGTGGAGTCCAATACCATCCGAATCGGCATGAATTTGCTGCTTTTTGAAGACCCCTTGTATTTGGAAGGAACACTGCGTTGGGGCAATGAAGAGAATAACCGATGGATCTACGGTGTACAGCTGGAGATTCAGCAAGGCAATCATGAGCGATTATTCAGAGAAATGAGGATGCTGGCGGGTCAAGGCAAAATTATGGTGAAGTAACCGGGGGAGTACCAACCTAACAAAAAAACAGCCCGACGAACCGGACTGTTTCCATATTTCAAGTATTCATGCTGCTTTGGAAGCAGGAGTTGTATTGTCCATCTTGGACCAATCTACCGTAGTTTCGAGCAAAAGTGACACCACGACCCCGATAACGAGTCCGTTGCTAATGATCGGAATGAGATACATAGGCAAAGCATGAAAGGCTTCAGCAGGAATGTTCATTACAGAAACACCAGTTAGAACCGGAAGCGCCACACGATAGATTGTTTTCGAATTAAAGGTGGTGCCTTCAAGTGTTCTCAGGGCCGTCCCGAACATTTGCAAATAAGCTACAAATAGCACGGCACTCCCTACACTGGGCGGAATTTGTGCAAAAAAGGCCGTCACTGAAGGTGTGAGTCCCAAAATACATAACATGCCTGCTCCAACCACAAACGCAGCCCGCTTCAGAATACGGGTGCTCTCCAGAAAACCAATCGATGAAGCAAATAAACCGAAAGGCAGCACACCTACACACGAAGATAACATGGTGAACAATCCCGTGAGTGTGTATGATCGTTTATATTGTTGGTTGGTCGTCTGCTCTCCATATATCTTTTCGACGGAGCTTAGTGTGGTGATGGAGTTCGTCATATTCACCAGCCCGACAAAAAAAGCTGTGATGACAATGCCCGGCTCCCACTTTGGCAGCCCCCAAGGAAACCAGGAAAACAGGCTTACCTCATGATGTCCGGATACGCTCGTATGCTGCCCAGGGAACACAAGACTGTAGGCAATCCACCCCGTCACGATACCAATCAAGATAGAGTAATTCCCGAGCTTGCCTCTTCCCTTAAGCTGAATCAAGGCTACAAGAAACGCAATCGCAACGGACAACGCCGCTACAGGCAGATTGAATGTGCCAAACTCAGTATATCCAATCATGCCTTTGAAGAAATTCATGGTCAATTGAATCGTCATCAGGAATAACATCGCACTCTTGACCATAGGTGTGAACAGCTTCTGAAGCACATGCGCCGCTCCAAGCCAGCCAAGGATCATCATCGTCAGACCAGCTAACAGGAAACCTGCAGCCAATCCTCCTCCAATACGCTCCAAGCTCATACCTGCCGATGAAGCTGAGGCCGTTAAGCTTAGCGTCAGTCCCCACCATAATCCCGAGGGACCATCCATTACGGCATAACGATGTCCAAAGAACGCCTGTAATATACACACCGCCCCGGTAAGCAAAAAGGCATGCTGCATTGATGCAGCAATGGCCTCCGGTGAAAGCTGAAAATTATGTCCGATAGATAACGGCACCACCACCGTGTTGGTAAACAGGAAGAAGAACCACTGAATGCCTGCCAATGCAAGCGATGACGCGCCCTTTATGTGATTTTGTAAAGATTGCTCTTGATGTCTGTTCATGATTGGGTTAACATTCGCTCCATTTCTATATAATGATTCCTGCGGGCATGCGCAAGTGCTGTAACTCCATCCCGGTCAGCAATGAGAGGATCTGCACCATATTGCAAAAGCAATGCTACAATCTGCTGGTGACGAGTGCCGCCATCCCCCAGAATGACCGCTTCCAGCAAGGCTGTCCAGCCCAGATTGTTGATATGATTTACATCCACATCTGTGCTTGTCAGGAGTATTTCCACAATATCGACATGGCCTCGATCTGCAGCAGGAATCAGTGCTGTACCTCCAAACCGATTCGTAAGCCGGGTATCGGCACCAGCTTTTATAGCCAGTTCCACCATTTCCCGCAAGCCTTCCGCACTGGCATACAGTAACATGTTGTCCAGTCGTTGATCCTGGATGTTGACATCCGCCCCGGCTTCAATAAGCAACCTTGCGGTTTCTGGCTTGTTGCCATGTACCGCCGCCATCAGAGCCGTCCGTCCGCGTGTATCCCGGTCATTCAATCCGGCTCCTTGTGCGATAAATCGCAGCACAGCATCTGTATGTCCAGCTTCAGCAGCTGCGTGTATTGTGTTCAGCATCGCACCTTGACCCCCCATTCGTCGTCATCCTCACGGCATTTATTCATTAGATCATAATCCATATGTGTGATTTGAAGTGTTTAAATCTTATGTATGGTAACATAGGATGGAAGTATAATAAAAATACATGTTTTGTTGGTTTCCCATACGAAAAACATATCGCTGCACATAAGGAGAACACACGTGGATATCAAACAATGTCGCTATTTCATCGCGATTGCCGAGGAGAGACAGATCACGGCGGCAGCGCGCAGATTACACATGGCCCAGCCTCCTCTAAGCCAGCAGCTCAAGCTGATGGAAGATGAGCTTGGCGTGGCTTTGTTTGAACGCAAAGGACGCAGTATGGAGCTGACCCAGGCGGGTCGAAGCTTCTATGATTATGCGGTGACGATGACCAAATACATGGAGGAAGCTGTCATGGAGATGCAGAGCTTCCGCTATGGCATTCGCGGTAAGCTCTCGCTTGGCATTAATACCATTTCAGATCGTTTGATTCCGCAAGCGCTCCAGCAATTTCGGACAACACACCCCCAGGTGACCTATAAAATTCAGCAAAATGAATCTGCGCAGCTCTGTCAGCTCTTGGGCGAAGGCAAAATTGAGCTCGCTTGTGTACGAATGCCTGTCCATACAGAGCAATATGAAGTGCTGCATCTACCTCAGGAAGCTCTCTTTTATATTTCTTCCACACCGCTACAATCAGCGGATGAGAGCGGAATTTATTTTCAAAAGTTGGCTGACATCCCTCTCTTGCTTCCCAGTACGGAAGGACTCGGAATGTTCGAACTGATACTGCAGAAATTCCGTGAGCATCACGTAAATCCTTCCATCGCGGGCGAATGCTCGGATATTAACATGTTGCTGGAACTGGTAAGACTTGGTTTTGCAAGCTCTATCGTGCCCCATACGGTATTGCAGTTATATCATGAGCATCCGTTCCATGTTTATCGTATCCAGGATGCGCAATCCACTGTAGATTCTGCGCTTGTGTGGCATCGCAATCGTCATCTGTCCAAACCTGCGCAGCACTTTGTGCAATTGGTTCAGGAGCTGCTGCCTTCTCGCTCGGTTTAGGGTCGAATAGGAAGTCGACCATCGGGGAGGTACCCCACACCTACTAAAAAAGCAGCAGCCTTGCCGGATTTTCATCCGAATAAGACTGCTGCTATTTAATATTCGTTACGCTTTTGCCGTGAACAACAATTCTTGTTCTTTAATCGCTGTACGTCCGGCAGATTCAATTGAGTTGTATTGATGCATGTTCGTAACGATTACCGGAGTGATCGTTGTGTAGCCAGCTTTTTCAATTTCTTCCCGATCGAATTCCATGAGTACATCACCAACGGCAACCTTCGCTCCTGCTTGAACTTTAGGAGAGAAGAATTGACCTTTTAGTTTCACGGTATCAATCCCGATATGAATCAGCATCTCAGCACCATTGTCGCTGACCAAACCAATAGCGTGTCCACTCTTCGACAGCGAGAATACCGTTCCATTGATTGGAGAAACCACACGACCTTCGGATGGCTGAATTGCAAAACCTCTACCCATAATCTCTTCCGAGAATGCAGGGTCTGGAACTTCGCTCAGCGATTTAACTTCACCAGTAATTGGGCTGAACACGTCTTGATTCAATACTTTAGTTTCTTCGATAGCAGTTATTGCGGAAGCCGAAGTCGTTGCTACTGGTGTTGTTGGCGCAGCAGCTGGTGCGGCTTCAGCCGATTGTGGAGCATTGTCTTCTTGGAAACCAAGGATATACGTCAGTATTGCCGCAGCGATGATTGCAATCACACCACCAACCAGAGCATAGATGAGCGTACTAATTGCCGGACTGATAAATGCTGCGATACTTGGCAGACCTACCAGACCTGTAAGTACATAAGCTTTAACATTGACAATCCCCATGAATCCACCTGCAACAGCTCCACCGATCAGGGCTGCAATAAATGGTTTTTTGAATTTCATATTGATCCCGTACATTGCCGGTTCCGTAATCCCCATAATTGCCGTAAGACCTGTGGAATAAGCAAGCGATTTAGTTTTAGCATTTTTCGATCTAAGACCAACACCAAATGCTGCACCACCTTGTGCCAGGTTAGCTGCAAACATCAGTGGAATAATAAAATCGTAACCAAGTGAAGTCATCGAACCAACAATGATCGGCAACAGTGCATAGTGCATTCCTGTAATGATTAGCAGTGACATCGTACCACCAATCAAGATACTAGCGAAGATAGACATGTTGTCGAACAACCAGGAAATACCACCTGACAAGCCATTACCAAGCACCGTACCCAATGGTCCAACCGTCATCAAGGTCAGAGGAACCATAATTAACAGGGTAACCGTTGGAACAATTAAAAGCTTAAGCGAAGCATGTGTAACACGATCAACCGCTTTCTCTACATAGGAAGCAATCCATATTGCGAGAATAATCGGAATAACGGTAGAAGAATAGGTTGCTGCTATAACCTTAATGCCCACAAATGTCGTGTCCCCGTTGGCAAGCAAGGCTGTAATCGTCGGATGCATAATCCCCGCGGCGAGCGCTGCAGCAATATACATATTGCTACCCAGCTTACGTGCCGCACTGATCGCCAGAATAATCGGCAGGAAGTAAAATGCACCATCACCAATAGCGGACAAAATGATATAGGTTGAGCTTGTATCGGACAACCAACCTAGAGCTACTAGGATTGCCACGATCCCTTTGATCATACCGGCACCCGTAATCGCTGGCAAAATCGGCGTAAATATTCCGGAAATAAAGTCGAACAATGCACTTACTGGATTTCTCTTTTTCTTCTCCCCAGTCGAAGCACCGGTTGATCCAGCGTCTGCATTCGGAGATTTGGACATGTTGCCTACCAGTGCATTATACACAACAGGCACATCGTTCCCGATAATGACCTGGAACTGTCCGCCATTCTCCATAACGCCCATAACGCCAGGTGTATTTTTCAGCGTCGCTTTGTCCGCTTTTTTGTTGTCATTCAGGTTAAACCGCAGTCTTGTCATACAGTGCGTGACTTGATCGATGTTCTCTTCGCCACCAACAAGCTTCAGAATATCCTTGGACAATTGTTGTTTATCCATTGTGTTTTGCTCCTTTTATGTGTAATGAAGGTTAAAAAAAAACCTAAACACTGAATAATGACAAAGCAGTTTCAGCTTATCATTATTCAACGTTTAGGTTTTGCCTTTTTTGCAGTAACAATCCCATACTATTCGATTGTTTGTTCCGTTCTAACAACACGTTCAATGTGAATCGTCAGATATAGAATTTCTTCCTTGGATAAGATCCGGTTATAGATCTTACGGGTGTATTCGTTAATCTTAACAGCACAAGCATGTGCCTCAGGATATTGTTTGCTCACCAGGTCATGAAGCGGATTATCTGCTTCCTTATCTTCAATCGCTGTACCTTGCAATACGCGCTGAGCAAAGAACTTCAAATGCGTCAGGAATCGATAATAACTCAGTGAATCCTCATCCAGTTCAATGACAAAGCTGCGTCGTACGATGTTGAGTATATCTTTAACGATATTCGTAATACTGATGGTTTCCCTCATCTCACCATTCATCTGTGCATTTACCAGATGCATGGCGATGAATGCGCATTCGTCTTCGGGAAGCAGGACGCCCAATGTTTCTTCAATAATCTGCAGCGCCTTGAGTCCAATAGCATATTCCTTGCGGTACATGCGCTTGATCTCCCAGAACAATGCGTTACGAATCTGCAAGCCCTGACGATGCCGGTCAATGGCAAAATGAATATGATCCGTCAGTGAAATGTAGATGCTCTCATGAAGCTTCTCACCCAACACGGTCTCGGCGTAACGGATAATCTCATCCGAGCATTCAACATATTCAACTGGAATATCAGACAGAAGCGTTTTCAGTTTCTGCGATACTTCCTTGCTTTCCAATGAGAATATTTTTTCGACCAGACTGTCGTCTATCGTTTCACCAGTATGCTTTTTGAAGGCTATGCCTCGTCCCATGACGACCAGTTCGTTTCCTCCCGGATCAATCACAGTAACTACGTTGTTGTTCAGCACCTTCTCAATTTTCATTTCTTCACATCACCTTGCACCGTCAAAGTAGTAAAAGGCAAAACCAAAACAGGTCATAAAACACATGCCCGCTTCTGGTTTTGCCTGATTGAACAGTAACAATCCAGTATTCATTAGCCTTAGGCCCATCTTACCATATAATTATCTATCTGACAATGTTTTTGTGAAAGCGGTTAATGTGCTTAAATACGACACAAGAAGATGCTACCCATATATGTCTTTAGAACTAGAAATTAATGGTTATCGGATTTTAGACTTGCGCCTTTTGTACCAATAACTTCTTTGTACCAATGGAATGATTTTTTCTTGTAACGATTCAGTGTACCCGTTCCATCGTTATTGCGATCCACATAGATAAAGCCATAACGTTTCTTCATCTCTGCTGTGGATGCACTCACCAGATCGATGCAGCCCCATGAGGTATAACCCATAACTTCAACGCCGTCTTCAATCGCTTCTCCCACTTGTACCAAGTGATCATTCAGATATTGAATCCGGTAATCATCATTCACCGTTTTATTGCCATTTTCATCTGTGATCAGCTCATCAGCCGCACCCAAACCATTTTCGACAATAAACAACGGTTTTTGATATCGGTCCCAGTATTTATTCAGCGTCACGCGCAGGCCTTGCGGATCAATCTGCCAACCCCACTCACTTGCTTTGAGATAAGGATTCTGTACCCCTGCAAACAGATTTCCTTTACCTTCAACACGCTTCTGTGGGTCACCTGTCTCACAAATGCTTACATAGTAACTGAACGAGATGAAGTCCACCGTATGTTTCAGGATTTCAGCATCGCCATCTTCAAACTTGATGTTGATATTATTCGCTTTGAAGTAACGATTGATGTATTTCGGATAATAGCCACGTGCATGAATATCGGCAAAGATGTCATTGCGCTGTTCCGCATGCATTGCAGCTACCACATCATCCGGATTTGGTGTCAACGGATAGGTTGGCATGCTGAGTACCATACAGCCAATCTTCGCTCCAGGCATGATCTCATGTCCCAGTTTGACAGCCAGCGCACTTGCCACCAGCTCATGGTGGATTGCCTGATACAGATCCTGTTTGGAGAGTTCGGATTTGGGCGTGTAAATCCCGCCGCTCATGAATGGTTCCTCCAGAATAGAGTTAATTTCATTGAACGTCAGCCAATACTTCACTTTGCCTTTGAAACGGTTAAACAGGACGGTTACATAACGCTCATAAAACTCGATCATTTTACGGTTAACCCAGCCGTCATATGTTTTGGACAAATGCAGTGGTGTCTCATAATGAGAGATCGTTACGAGCGGTTCAATCCCGTATTTGTGGCACTCGTCAAACAGATCATCGTAGAACTGCAAACCTTTTTCGTTTGGCTCCAACTCATCACCTTTAGGGAAAATACGGGACCAGGCGATGGAGGTACGGAACACTTTGAATCCCATCTCAGCAAACAGCTTAACGTCCTCTTTGTAACGGTTGTAGAAATCAATACCGATCAATTTCAAGTTATCCTCTGTCGGTCCTTCCGTTCTTGGCGTCGTAATCCCATGTGGCATTACATCCTGAACAGACAGCCCTTTGCCATCGGTATTGTAAGCTCCTTCGAGCTGATTGGCTGCGACTGCGCCGCCCCATAGAAAATCCTTCGGAAATGGTGTTGTCATCTCTGTCATCCTCTCTGGTTACGTTATGTTCATTCTTTGTTAAAACAGTTGCCCCTATGCCCGTGATCACATCAAAAAGCGGACAATGCACCAACTAAAAGGGCTTCAGATCAGATGAGCTACCGATAGCCTGCTTTAATGTTGGGTTTTGCCCGCTTATGCGGTAACAATCCCGAATAGCCTAATGATATGAAGCAATCCGGGTTCAAGATAAGATACAGGAATCAGGCCAATTACAGCTGCTCACCATTGCTGGCGATTACGTTTTTGTACCAGTCAAACGAATCTTTTTTCGAACGTTTAAGTGTTCCGTTACCTTCGTCATCCAGATCCACATAGATGAATCCATAACGTTTGGACATTTCTGACGTGGACATGCTCACGAGGTCAATCGGGCCCCATGCTGTAAATCCAATCAGATCTACACCGTCCTTGATCGCTTCTTTCATTTGTTCAATGTGTTTTTTCAGATAATCCACGCGGTAGGAGTCATGAATGGAACCATCCTCTTCCACGCGATCATATGCACCCAGACCATTCTCAACAATAAACAATGGTTTTTGGTAACGATCCCAGAAGTTATTCAACGTTACGCGCAGACCAATTGGATCGATCTCCCAACCCCAATCGGAAGCTTCGAGATAAGGGTTTTTGACGCCACCAGTCAGGTTACCCGTTGTTTCTTCTTTGTCGGCAGAAGCCGATTTGGTTACCGACATGTAATAGCTGAAGGAGATGAAATCCACTGTGTTGTTGAGCAAAATTTCATCATCGCCTGCTTCTTTCTGAATCACGATGTTGTTTTCTTCAAAATAACGAGCCATGTAGTTCGGGTATTGACCACGAGCATGCATATCCGTGAAGAAGAGGTTAATCTGATTCTCATGTTGCGCCAGTCGAACATCTACCGGGTTACAGGTCGCCGGGTACGTTTCCATACGTGCGAGCATACAGCCCACTTGGGAACCAGGAATAATCTGATGGGCAAGCTTGGTTACCAGTGCACTTGCTACAAATTGGTGATGCAGCGCTTGATACGTCGTTTGCAATTGGTTGTCCACTTTATCGATCAGGATACCGCCGCCAGTGTATGGGCTAAACAGCATAACGTTAATTTCATTGAACGTCAGCCAGTATTTCACTTTATTTTTATAACGATTGAACACGGTTTCTGCATATCTCACATAGTGCCCGATCACTTCACGGCCTGCCCAGCCATTGTATTTCTGTGTCAGACCCAGCGGAGTTTCGTAGTGAGACAAGGTTACCAACGGTTCAATGCCATATTTCAACAGTTCGTCGAAGACGTTGTCATAGAATTTCAGGCCAGCTTCGTTCGGCTCTTGATCATAACCGTTCGGGAAGATACGTGCCCAGTGAATGGACAAACGGAATACCTTAAAGCCCATTTCGGCAAACAATGCGATATCTTCTTTATAGTGATGATAGAAATCAATACCAAAACGTTTAGGGAAACGTTCTTCAATTTTGCCGGAGAGAATCTCTTCAATTCGTGTAGAGGAGATTTCCATGGCATGTCCACCTGTACGCTTCTCTTTGGGAACATGCGCAATCATATCCGCAGTAGAGAGACCTTTGCCGTCCTGATCGAATGCACCTTCCAATTGGTTGGCAGCTGTAGCGCCTCCCCACAGGAAGTTTTCGGGGAATCCTTTTTTTGCCGTGGTCATAACGAACAACCTCTTTTCGAATTTTATTTGGGTTTTTCCGGGATAAAGTGGCTGTATTTCAAGCCAAAAAACAAGAAAAACCTAAACTCAAGGTAAAATAGCTCGCAAAAAAAGAGCCTTCATTTCACCATCAGTTTAGGTTTTGCCTGTCTTCACAGTTACAATCCATCAAAAGATGTTATTGCGTATTCTGTTGTTTTCTCTTGTAATGTAAGCGTAACATATCTATTTTGCAAAATCAACTTTCCGCTCCATCCACTCACTGACCATGATATTCCCCTTTCATACTCATGTACCGTAAATCATCATAAAAAAGTGATTTTTAACAAATTAGGTGTACAATCCAGCACCGAAGCTGTTTCAATTGCCAGCCGTCTGTCTTATCTATAAAGGTACCCCTATAGATTCCTATAGGTGGTAAACACGAACATCTGTGCTAAGCTTTTTAGGTACGCACGATTACAGAGAGACAAAGAGAACACACACACATTTTCAGGAGGGTAATATGTCTATTCCAAAAAAAGCTTCATTGTTTGCCATGTTGATTATGATTTTGTTGGTTGCTTCAGCCTGCGGCGACAAAGCGGATAACAACGCCAAAACGAATGAATCCACTACAACGGAAACCACTGCCGGCACAGATACAGACACAGCCAAGACGGAAGATACGGAAAACACAGAAAGCTCTGAAGCATCCACTTCTGAGTCCAAGGAAACAGATAACTCCAAAGAAGTTGAATTGGGAACTACGGAAAAAGGCTCTTATAACAATGACTATTTCGGTGTATCACTGAAATTCCCGGAAGCTTGGGAGTTCCAGGATGCAGACGGCATGAACGAGCTGACGAGCGCTTCCTCTGAGGCTATTGCTGGAGACGATGAAACGAAGAAAAAACAAATTGAACTATCTCAGGCCAAAACACTGAACCTGTTGATGGCTTCACAATATCCATTGGATGGAGGACAGGTTGGTCCTTCCGCTATGGCGATTGCTGAAAAAGTAAGCCTGCTGCAAGGCATTCGCACAGGTAAAGATTATCTGGAAGCAACGAAGAAATTTATGGTGGACAGCCAGTTCCCTTATGAATACAAAGAATTCACAACCGAAACCATCGGTGGCAAAGAGATGGACCTGATGCAAATCACGATGGATGCGGGTAATGGTTCAACCATTACGCAAGATTACTACAGTACGATTATTGAAGGTTATGCGTTTAACTTCATCTTCACATATCTGGATGACACAACGAAGGCCGAGATCGATACCATTAAGAAATCTGTTCAGTTCAAGTAATATATCCACCGTGCCTGCCGGGCATGGAATAGAACCCCGCGCAATGATCTTCCATAGATCACTGCCGGGGTTCATTTTGTAGTGAAGTTGTTGAATGTTTCACCTTATCCGGAAATCGCCACCCAATGCCCCTCTTTTACTTCCACCCACCTGGACTGCTCCAGATTATAGCGATCTTCTACTTCTACCGTTTCTCGCGGTGTTTCACTCACAGGATGACGTTTTTTCATCGTCTCCACAGCCGGGTCCGGAACCGGGATGGCCGACAACAATGCCTTTGTGTATGCATGCTGAGGGTTCGAATAGAGCTCTTCACTTTCTGCTAACTCCACAATCTTCCCGTTATACATGACAGCAACACGATCACTGATATGTTTCACCATGGACAGGTCATGTGCGATGAACAGGTATGTAAGACCGAGTCGCTGCTGCAACTCTTCAAGCAGCTGTACAATCTGGGCCTGAATGGACACATCCAGCGCAGACAACGGCTCGTCACATACAATAAATTCGGGTTCCACGGCCAGCGCACGAGCAATTCCGATCCGCTGCCGTTGTCCACCTGAAAATTCATGAGGATAACGCTGGGCATGAGCCGGATCGAGGCCGACCATCTCCAGCAATTCCTCCACACGCTTTTCCCGTTCAGCGGGACTGCCGGCAAGACCGTGAATATCCAAGGCTTCCCCAATAATGTCCATGATTCTAAATTTCGGATTAAGCGACGCATACGGGTCCTGGAAAATAATCTGCATATGCCGTCTCATCGTTTTCATCTCTGAGGCAGAAAGGCGATTGAGTGGTACTCCCTTAAACAGGACGTCCCCACCTGTAGGCTCATGCAGTCGCAGAATGGCTCGACCTGTAGTCGATTTCCCGCTGCCCGATTCGCCCACGACCCCAAGTGTCTCCCCCTGCCGAATCTCGAAACTGATATCGTTCACAGCTTTTAAGGTGTTGCCTTTGCCCAGATTAAAGTGCTGTCTGAGGGACTTCACCTCCAACAGAGGCTGATCATCCTCCAGATTGCGTGGCACCAACGAAACGAGTTTCGGCTTTTTCTTCTCATCTAATCGAGGCAATGCATTTAGCAGTCTGGACGTATATGGATGCTTCGGATTTGCAAAAATCTCTGTAGTTGTCCCGGATTCCACAATCTGCCCGTCTTTCATGACCACGACCCGATCACACATGCCTGCCACTACGCCGAGATCATGGGTAATCAGAATAATGGAAGTGCCCAGCCGTGCTTGCATATCTTTCATCAAATTAAGAATTTGGGCCTGAATGGTTACATCAAGCGCAGTTGTGGGTTCATCTGCGATCAGCAATTCAGGCCGGCAAGCAAGAGCAATGGCAATCATCACCCGCTGACGCATACCTCCGGAAAATTCATGTGGATACTGATTGAAACGTATTTCACTCCGGGTGATACCAACCAGCTCCAGCATGGCGATCGCCTGCTTCTTCGCTTCTCCTCTGGATAACTTCTGATGTTTAATCAGACTTTCGGTGATCTGTTTCCCTATTTTAATAGTCGGATTAAGAGAGCTCATAGGGTCCTGAAAGATCATGCCGATATCACGGCCACGAATACTTTCCATCTCTTTTTGCGTTTTATGGACCAAATCTACCCCTTTGAACAGAATCTCACCCTTTTTCATCTGCGAAGGAGGAGATGCAAGTAGTCTCATAATGGAACGTGCCGTCACACTCTTCCCACTGCCGGATTCCCCTACAATGCCAAGGGTTTCCCCTTTTCGCACTTCAAAACTGACTTCCTTCACCGCCTGAAATTCACTCTCTCCGGAATGAAAAGAAACGGACAACTCATTTACTTTCAGCAAAGGTTGCATCTGATCACCAGCCCTCATCCATATTTTCACATGTGCTCATATGTATACTCTTCCATACCTTGACAATTGAATAGACTCTAAATAATATATACTATATCAATCGGAATAATGCAATTTAAAATCAAATGAAAGGAGGCTCGCATGGTTTGAATCTTGCAAAAGGCAGCAAAATGTCACAGCTTGTATACACCCTGGGTTTTATTTATGGCAAAATGCTGCTTCATCCCTCCTATCGATATGTTCTATTTATTCTCGGACTGCCCGTTAATCTGATTGTACTTCTGGTCTGGCAATCCAGAAAAAAAAAGGATGGCTGGGCCCTGGTTCAACAGGCTGTTGAGCGTGATATGCTATCCAGTTCTTATCGGGATAAACTTCGGACGGACGTGAAAGAACAGTTGAGGCGTAAACACCGTTTCTTTCAGCAGCAAGTTAGTAAGGCTGAGTTTGAGCGTCAGACGGAGGAGTGGCTGGAGGAATCCGTTCAGAAGGAGTTAAAGGAACGAACGTTCAGCAAGCTTCAGGAACAGGGGAAACAGCGCCTGACGATGGCGGATACGTTCCAATCCCTGATTGATAAACCGTGGTTTCTTGCGGCATCGGTTATTCCGGGCTGTCTGATGTACGCCATGATGCTGTTGTATGGCAATCCTTATCTAAAGTACATATTTGAAAGAATTCTGATGACGGTATTCGTCATCCTGGGTGTAGCTACACTTGTCTTCACCATCTTATACCTGTCTCCATTCAATCCGGCAGCCAACATTCTCGGAGAGACGGCGACACAGGAACAGATCACGGCTTTCAACCATGTGTATGGCCTGGATCAGCCCTACCTTGTCCAACTCTGGAACAATATCAAGGGCATAGCACTGTTAGATCTCGGCAAATCTTTTTCAGGGAATGAAGATGTCACGGCTACGATCGCCAGAAAGTTCCCAATCACGTTAACACTGGCCGTTATCTCCTTGCTGCTTGCCCTTGTCATTGCATTGCCCATTGGGATTATCTCGGCGATCAAGCCCAATTCACTGTTTGATTACACATTCATGTTTATTGCATTGATTGGATTATCGATTCCGAATTTCTGGCAAGGACTTATTTTCATCCTGAATTTCTCGATCAAGCTGCAGTGGCTTCCCGCTACCTTCAATCCGCAGAACTGGCTCTCTATTATTATGCCAACAATAGTTCTCGGAACCGGATTAACCGCTGCAGTAGCCCGTATGACCCGTTCTTCCACGCTGGAAGTTATTCATGAGGACTACGTGATGACTGCCCGTGCAAAAGGGTTAAGCGAACGACATGTCATGCTGAAACATGCTGTACGTAATGCATTAATTCCAATTGTAACCGTGGTTGGCCTGCAATTCGGAGGCATGCTTGGAGGGGCGGCAGTAACGGAGAAAGTGTTTAATATTAGCGGGCTCGGCAGCTACATTGTGGATAAACAATTTATACCCGATATTCCGAGTATTATGGGCGGAGTAGTGTACACAGCGATCACGATCTCCATTATTAATGTGGTGGTAGATCTTCTCTACGCTTTTATTGACCCGCGGGTACGTTCCAAGATGAAACAATATTAAAGCAGGTGCATGATGACAAAATCGGGTTCACTCACACAAGAAATGCGTTTTCGACTTAAGTCTTCACAGGAGTACAGTCAGGCGAGCTTCGCCTGGGTCACTTCCCTTCTCTTGTCGATGTTACTGTTATTCAACATCTATGACTGGAGCCTCCAGGTGTTCAGGCCATTTCTGCTGACAGCACTCGGAATCTATCTATTTTTCACGCTGGTCCAGAGTGTGCTGACGCTCCGGATTCGGAGAGACCTGATTCGGCAGGGCACAATCTCTTTGCTGACTCGCAGACTCGCCTGGGTCCAGCTGCTGGGCATCGTTTCCGGCAATATCTTTATCGTAACGGCCGCTTTTCACCTGATCAAAAAGACAAAGAGCATTGAGTATACATTTGCGGTGTATATGCTGCTGACCCAGCTGTTCGTTATTGGGGTCTCGGCACTCAATATATTCAAACCGTATGTTGCGGATACGTTTTTGCCAGCCATGGCGGCGCTGCTGTTTATCCTGGTGATTGATTTGGTTGTGCTGTTTATCGTATCCCGAAATACCTCAGCCTCGATCATCCCGCGCTGGATGCTGGGCGTAAGTACGATACTCATCCTGACTTCGGTCACAGGCAATGTGTTCGCACTGCTGCTGGGTATTTCCATCATTGGACGAATTCGCAGACAGGGTAAACAAAAATCCAACTTCTGGAATGATCTGTGGGAGCGTCTCGCTCCGAATGTCACAGCAATGTCCGGTTTGTTTTTTATCATTTTCCTGTTCTCGATATCGATTTGCAGCTTCTTTACTTTTGATTACAGCATGGCTGTAGAAAATAACTACTCGGCCTTGCTTCAGTCCCCATCGCTCGCCTATCCCTTGGGGACGGATGACTTTGGACGGTGTTTATTTTCCCGGATTGTATTCGGAGCCCGTATATCGTTGATCGTGGGATTCATGTCCACTCTGATTCCGGTATTGATCGGTGGAATTCTGGGAGCATTCTCGGGATTCTACGGAAGACACACGGACAATATCATCATGCGACTGCTGGATATTCTCTATGCCATTCCAGGTATTCTGCTCGCCATCGCCATCATTGCGGCGTTCGGGGCCAATACGATCAATCTGATTCTGGCACTCAGCCTGGGCTCGATTCCAACCTATGCACGAACCATGAGGGCCAGCGTGCTCTATGTATCTACTTTTGAATTTGTTGAAGCTGCACGCGCACTGGGTTACAACAATCGTTCTATTATTTTTAAACATATCATTCCGAATTCGCTCGCACCCATGATTATCAAGTCTACGCTCACCATCGGCGGGGCGGTCATCGCCACCAGCAGTTTAAGTTATCTGGGGCTCGGCGTGGAGCCGCATATTCCCGAGTGGGGCAACATTCTCAAGCTGGGCAGCACGTATCTGGAAACCCATTCGTATCTGGCCATCTATCCAGGTCTGGCGATCATTCTGCTCGTGCTCTCGTTCAACTTTCTGGGAGACGGTCTGCGCGATGCGCTTGATCCGAAACTGGAAAAGATCTAAATTACCATTTTCAACTCAATTTGAATTCCATTGAATATGAACTTATCTGGAGGTATTTTCATGAAAAAACGTACGTTGATAGCATTACTATTGATTCTCGTCCTTGTGGTCTCCGGTTGCAATGTGAAGACCAAGACGGAATCCCAATCGGAAACCACTCCTTCGGATACAACGGAGAATTCGCAAAACCAAAAACCAGTGGACATCGAATTACTGGCTCAGAGCTCTTCCGAAAATGACGTGAATATTATCCGCGACCAGCTCACCAAGAATGGCTTCAATGTTAAGCTGAATCTGCAGCCAGATTACGGCAGCTACAAATCCCAACAGGATGCAGGCAATTATGATATTGCCCTGTCCAGCTGGACAACCGTTACCGGAAACCCGGATTATGCAGTCCGTTCTCTTTTCAAAACAGGTGGGGATTACAGCATTCTGGCTGATGAGGAAATCGATAAGCTTATTGACCAGGCCGCTACTCAGACTCCGGACGAATACAAGGATACATATAAACAATTGGAGGATCGATTGGTAACCGATCAAGCCTATATCGCTCCGCTGTACATTTCCCTGAAAAGTCAGGCTGTGAACAAAGACATTCTGAATGCAGACACCGTTCGTCTGTCCAAATCCCGTGCCATGGCGTGGGAACCGATTGAATTCAAAGACAGCTCCAAAAATACAAAAGAACCATTAATTCTGACACAAACCGCTTCCGTCCTGACTTCCCTTGACCCGATCAAAGGAAATGACGGTTCCATCAACCAATTGAACACCAACATGTATGTACGTCTCGTTAACCTGACGGATGACGATCAACTGACAGCAGACGGATCACTCTCCCACAATTTCAGTATTGCAGAAGGAAATTCGGAGTATTATTTCATTCTCAGAGACGATATCAACTTTGCGAAGATTGAACATAAAAAAGCTGTAGATACGGGTGAACGTGTCGGTGCAGATGATGTCATTTTCTCTCTTGATCGCGCCAAAAACAAAGATTCCGTACCGGATCACCGGACATACAGCCTTCACGAACATATCAAGGAGGCCGAGTTGGTAACGGATCTAAGTTCCCTGGAATCCATTCAGCAATCCAGCGGCGGAGGTTCGATTAAAGAAGCATTGGAACAAGGGCTTGGCACCCAAATTACGGAACTGGTCACCGACAAAAATAAAGCCGATAATGCTGCCGGCAAGTATCAGGTCGTGAAACTCACAACCACGGAACCTTTCCCGCAAGTATTGAACTATCTGGCCCACCAATCTGCTGGCATTGTGTCCAAAAAGCAGGTGGAGAGCATCAATACGTATGATGTGGCTTCGTTTGATGTGAATAAGGACATTCCTTACGGCGATCAGAATACGGTGACAGAAGGCGCTGCATACAACAACACTCTGTATGCCAGCGGCCCATATATTTTGGCCTATAAAAATGATTATGAAGGTGTATTCTATCAGAACCCCGGCTACCGTATAGGCTCTGAATATGCACCCAAGATTTCTCAGGTGAATGTCCGTTTCATCTCGGATGCCGATAGTGCGCTGTCTGCTCTTCGCAGTAGCGAAATCCACTTATACTACGGGGTACCTGAAACGAAGTATGACATTATCAAAGGTGACAGCAAATTGCACTTACAGAGCATTCCGAGCAATGCGGTTTCCTATCTGTTGTTCAACACAGCCAATCGGGAAGTTGCCAAGAGCAGTGACCTGAGAAAAGCCGTACTGTACTCCATCAATCAGGATGACATTTTGCAGTTCTACAAAAACAATAAACTTAAGGCATACTCTACCGTAAGTCCACTCGTGCAGACCGGGAATGAATTGAAGTCCGATCCGGCAAAAGTGAAGGAATTCTTGAGCGCCTACCAGGCCTCCAAGTAACAATAAAGATAAACGTCTGTCAGCTGGATCACTCCAAGATCCGGATAACAGACGTTTTATTTTATAGAGAGAATTAGATTATGATGAGCAGTCTGCCTTGTATCTTCGCTGTATGCCAGGCAACAGAGTAACAATCTGGATCCCCACTCCCCAGGCAAAATAGACCAGATGGATAACAGATACATGCTGGAGCCAGTATACCTGCACCATAATCCAGATGATCAGAGCAAATCCTGTATATAACGAGAACGTCCATCCCCAATATTGATTCGGGAAAAGATTCAGTTTTTCACCTATTCCCCAGTGAGTGTGACGAATGAGTGCAATCGCAATGATCATCGGTACAACGCCGAGAACCAACAATAGTATAATTCCCGGGATCAAAAAACTGCCAAACGGGGAATGCTCCAACAACGAAGGCGGCATACCGACGAGACTTCCCGATGGATCAATAATGAGAACTCCCCCTCCAATAATTGCACCGATGCCCAACAGCCCCTGCATTATAATGAGCACCCACGATCTTTCAGGTCCACATTTATGCTTCCTTTCATCATCATCACCATCACCGTTCTTCATCCCTCACCCTCCAGACATGTTATACAGATTTTGATGAATGTTTCACTTCATTTTCACATATGGAGAAGACAGATCCTGTGCTCTTTCTCACTCAAATGGTCCCCAAAAATTCGATTTTGGTAAAACTTGATAAAAGAACGTACGTTCGGTATAATGAAGATATACTTAATGAGCGAGAGGCAGATATGGACGACAAATTTATTAAGGAATTGCGCGAGATTGGTCGGGATGACAGACGAAGATCCGAATTTATGATCCAAGGCATGAAAGAAACACTGCAGGGAAGAAAAGAAGAAGGTATTTTCAAGCGCTGGATACGGCGTAAGAAAACAGAGAAGAAAATTTCACAACGGTTTAATCAGGATCCCTCATCGGATCAAAAGTAAACACATAAAAAGGAGGCGGAATACGCCTCCTTTATTATTTATCTGAGCGTTCTGTTTGTTAAAATCTCATATGTGAATCGTTCGGAAAGAACTGCATCTGAGTCAATTGCGATATGTCTATGTTCAACCTTATTTTACGGCAGTATGGCAAATGAACGGACTGGAAAACCGGACGCCCTTTCAGCCTTGGGTACGATATTGAAGATCACTGCACCTTTGGCCGGAACCTGATCCAGATTCGTTAACAGCTCTACCTGATATGTATCCTGGGCAAGTACATAATATTCCGCCAGAAGCGACCCGTTCTTTTGATAATCCACGGCTGAATCGGTATCGAAGGTTTCATGACCAATCGCCTGTATTTTTCTTTCCTCGAATAAAAACATTAGCGCACTGACTGACCATCCGGGTGCATGACTATTTCCCTCTGCATCCTTGTTGTCGAAGGCTTCATGACTGGGCCAGCGTTTGCTCCAATCGGTACGCAGTGCTACAAAGCTGCCAGCTTCAATCACACCATGCTCTTTTTCAAACTCAAGAATATGCTCGACATCCAGCGTGAAATCCGGATTGCTCTCTACAGCCTCAGATTGATCAATGACTACCAGTGGTAGCACAAGCTCCTTCAACCCCAATTCATCCAGATAACGGGTATCACGCACAAAGTGAATCGGTGCATCCAGATGCGTACCATATTGTCCGGGAAACCTGAAACTCTGGGCAAAGAAGCCTTGATCGTGATTAAACAACGTATCGAATTGTGCCGCAGCAAAAGCTGAGAAATGTGGAGATTCCGGTCCAAACGTATGAGTCAGATCAACCCACTTTTTTTCTTTTAATAATTGAATCGCTTGAATGAGTTCATTGGACATCCGAATCACCTCATACATAGAATGGAATAAATTCCTCCTATTATATCTTATTCCACCCCATGCGAAAATATCGAAATACCAGCTATTTGATAGAATTCATTAACTCGAAAAAGTATTTTGGATCATGAGTCTGATATAGATTGAACCATGAATCTAAAGTCTCCGGTGTAAATACATCCAGTACCTTCAATACATGCATCGCGAATTCCAACGGTGCTATGCCTGATGCAGTAACCAAATTGTCATCCGTTACGGCCGGAACCCTCTTATAGTATTTTTCTCCCATGTAATGTGGACAAATCATTTTCAAATAGTCCAGATCGTTGCTTGTATGACTTCTGGAGTCTAACAATCCCATCCTTGCGAGTCCAACGGTTGCCCCACAAATTGCCGCAACAATATGACCCTGTTCTAATGATGTCGCAGCTTTTTTCAATATCGGTTCGTGAATGGTTTCCATCCAAGTATCTCCACCCGGAAGAACCAACACATCCGTGCTTTCTAACATACACTCATCCACAGAAACGCGAGGCAATATGTCCATCCCTCCCATGGTAGTCACCGGACTTTTATCAACACCCACGGTAACCACTTCTATCGGCGCCAGCCCTTTTCTAAAATATCTTCCCGAGTTTAGTTCAGCAATTAAATAACCTACCTCCCAATCTGACATCGTATTAAATACATAAAGATACACTTTTTTGGTATGCATAATGCACCCCCTTCTATTTGATACCCCTATTATAAAAAAACTTTACTGACATCTTCCGTCAGTAAAGTTTTTAAATTTGATAATAATTAGCGGTAATCCTCATCTATTCTACTCGAATGACCAGTTTCCCGCGTGTATGATGGGTTTCGCTTTTATCGTGCGCTTCACGCAGTCCTTGTTCACTTAAGGGGTATGTCTCATCAATGATGGGTCTCAGTTTGCCCTCAGCAGCGAGCTCAGCCAACTGATCAAGTTGGTCCCCTTTGGGTTCCATCATGAACACGTTGGCGGTTACACCTGCTTCCTTAGCCAGCGTTTCATCCGGTTGTTCCACAAGCGATACCAGATGTGCACCGGGCTTTAATACCTTGAAGCTATCACGTTGAATGTCCCCACCCATCGTGTCCAGCACGACATCATAACCGGAGAGAATCTCCGAGAAGTCTTCTTTTTTATAATTGATAAAATGATCCACACCCAGCGAACGGAGCAATTCCTCATTCGATTCACTTGCGGTGGAAGCCACTTCAGCGCCAAGATATTTGGCGATCTGAATGGCATAGGTTCCTACACCACCTGCTCCCGCGTGAATGAGAACCTTCTGTCCTTTGGCAAGCCGTCCATGGTCAACAAGTGCCTGCCAGGCCGTCATGGCTGCTAATGGTATAGCAGCTGCTTCCTCGAAGCTCAGTTTCTCTGGAATACGGGCAATGATGTCCGCATCCACGGCCACATATTCTGCATAGGTTCCGAAATGACGAGGACGGGCAAATACACGATCTCCCGCTCTGAACCTCGCCACATTGGAACCCGCTTCTTCTACCGTACCGGCGACATCCCCGCCCAATATGAGTGGGAAAGAATCCACAGCCTCTTTCATATGACCTTGTCTGACTTTAAAATCCACCGGGTTAACAGAAGTAGCATGAATGCGGATCAGCACCTGATTTACTCCACATGTCGGCTTGGTCATTTCTTTTTCCTTCAATTGTTCTGCTCCACCGAACTCTTCAATTACAATGGCTTTCATTAGAGATACCAGCCTTTCCATAGGATTATCGTTATGCTCTCCTTCTTCATTACCCTTCCCGATCGTGCACTTGACCTATATTCACGAATTCGCAGCAGGTTTGGGGTCACAATCCTGATCACGAACCATGATATAATGTAGAACTGTTGAACCTAAATAACCGAACAAGCGAGGTAGCATTGTGGACATTGAAGTAAGTACGTTACATGCATTTTCCGATAAGCCTCTAGGCGGAAACCCTGCAGGAGTTGTTTTACAAGCAGGACACTTATCCGAATCCCAGATGCAGGAGATTGCCAGACAAGTTGGATTTTCAGAGACGGCATTTGTTATGCCATCAGACCAGGCAGATTTCAAAGTTCGTTACTTCACCCCTAGTGATGAAGTTAATCTATGCGGGCATGCAACGATTGCTTTATTTTATTTAATGAAAGCACAGCATATCGTTGAGGTAGGGATGTACACACTGGAGACACTGGCCGGAATACTCGAAGTGGTTGTCCAGAATAATGGTGAAGTCTATCTGTCTCAGGCGCTACCAGAGTTTGGAGAGATTGTTGAACGACAAACCATTGCGGATTCTCTGGGTATTTCTACAGATGATTTACACGCCGAATTACCTGTGCAGATCGTGTCTACCGGATTACGAGATATCTTGATTGCTGTTAAACATGTTGATGTTCTGCCAAAAATCATTCCTGACTTTCAGCTTATCGCTGAAATTAGCAAAGCTAACCATGTCGTAGGTTATCATGTGTTTGCACTCGAACCAGATGCAGAGGTCGCTCTGGCAGAATGCCGGAATTTTGCTCCCCTTTACGATATTCCGGAAGAGAGCGCAACAGGTACATCTAACGGTGCTTTACTCTGTTATTTACATAAATACAACCAACTTTCAGATCCCAATGATAAAATCTATACGATTAGACAAGGATACACCATGAACCGTCCCTCGGAGATCCGAGCCAAATTAACGCTGGACATTTCCAATGAACTCACAAAAATTCAAGTGGGTGGAGTCGCGGTTCATATAGAGAACATTCGAATCCAATTTTCATGAATGCTTTGCTTGAATCTGATGTAAAAATCGTAACACCGCTTCCTCCAATTGATTCAGCCCTGGCTGTTCTATAGGGAAGTGGCCCGCTCCTTCCAACACTACACATTCCTTCTCCACTTTCAATCGATCAAAAAAAGATTGGCTGAACCGTAATGGTGTCATCGGGTCCAGTTCGGGGTGAACCAGCAGGACAGGACATTGATCAAACTGTTCCGGGTCTACCTCCGGCTTCTTATTCAGGAATGTTCTTAACAGTTCCAATGGGACACGCGTCGCTGCCGCTTGTGGATCATTCATAATAAGTCGGGTTAAATCCGAATTATTGGTAATCAGTTGCATTCGCGATACCTGTTTGACGGAGATGCGGATACGATCAAGCAGGCCGGGGAACTGGTCCATCATGCGTTTGCCCCATCGGCTAATCACACGGTTTGGCGCAAGCTGGTCACGCATATCAGCATCACTCGTGTCCACAAAGGTTGTTACGATCAAGCCTTGTACATGCTCACTGCGTGCACTCGTGTGATACGCCAGCATTCCCCCGATGCTGCTTCCCAACACAACGATCGGCTTGCCGTCTTTCTTATATTCACGATCAGCGAGTGAAACAAGCAGCTTGATCCATAGATCATAATTGAGACGTGTGCCAGACAACGCATAGCTTAACCCATACGGTGGAAGATCTGGCGATACTACCTCATAACCTCGGAGCTGCAACATTCGGGCATAAGGAGCGAGCAACCTGCCATTGCCTCCGGCTCCGTGAATGAACAGAATTTTAATTGGCGACTCGGGCGCGGGCAGACGATCGATGTGCAGATGAACCCCGTTCGATTCCCACCACTCCTCTTCAGGATTCGCATGTTCCCCTAGCCTGAATTCTTCCGGAAAGAATGCTTGATACTGTTTCCAATAATGATGTGTTGAATGATATGAAGGCACATTGTTCATGTTGTACATTCTCCTCTTCTCGCAAAACCAATAATCCAGTTGCATGAGCACCATCTTATATAACCAAAAAAAGCCGTGCATTGCACGACTTTTCATTAAGCATACTTTTGACCATAATTTTTCATAAAAAACTTCATACCTCTGTCAATCAGGAAACTGTACATTACCCGGTACAATATATGCTCCACCCGATCCATTTTCAGGCAAAGCCGGAATGGTATCATTCACTACCTGACCGCGAATATCTGTGATGCGAATGTTCAGTTTATCTTTGCCCAGTCCAGTTCCCAGGAAATGATTATAGTCCTGCTTCTCCAGATTGAGCCATGTGCCGTCCTTTTGCTTCACTTCGAGCTTTAGCACCGGATAATTATGATTACGAACCTGGATCGCTGCCCACCACTGACTGCTGCCTTCCTTGATCCGATAGGAAACGTTACCTTTGACCGGAGCTTTCACGACTTTCCAACTGATATCGATTTTGCCTGCCTTCGGATCCCCGATCAGGTTAAAGGCATTTGGTGAAAGATCCAGCGCACCACTGGCTCCCTCAGGATACAGATCCGTTACATATACGGTCGTTTTGCCTTTGGGACCTTGCACTTCTAGATACGCTCCAGCCAGCGCAGCCTTGATGCCATTATAATTAAGCTGATATGGATTAAGTGCCGTAATTTTCATGTCCGCAGGAATAGGATCCAGCAACAGAGCCCCTCCCGAGTATCCTGAACCTGTATAAGTAGCGTAACCTTTGTATGTATCATTCCAAGCGGCAGATGCCGGTAATGCAAACAGCACTAAGCCTAACAATAACGTTGAACCAACCCATTTTAACCGTGGAAATCTGCTTTTTTGATTCATGCCAGAATCCTCCTTGTCGTCAGATACATGCTTGATTACTAGATTACTAGATTTGAATATAACATTATTTTACATAAATTATGATTATTTTCAATCTAATCAGCTAAATAGCATCCAAAGTCCCGTCCAAGTCTTGATCCTTCCACGAGCATGAAAACAACATGTTTATCTCACTTGAATTAGGTGTTTAGACCCGCTAATGTACTCATCTATTCCGAAAAAAGAAAAGCGCCACACCGGGGAGAAATTATCTTCTCCAAGCGGCGTGACGCTTATAGACCGGAGCCCAGAAACTCAATACAGAGTCACATTAATTTGTTAACCTATCCTCTTCACAAAGGCAATAACAGTTTCCATAGATTCACTCTGTCTGCCTTCGTTTCATTCTTTTCCTCAAACGAGCATATTGACTGTAAATCCAGGGCGATTCTTTGGTCAGAATCGGGCCAAGCACTGCAAGAATCAACACATATAATACGGCAAAAGACTGAATGGATGCCATCAGGCCTCCGGCCTTGCCGATGTTCGCCATAATGATGGAGAACTCTCCACGGGACACCAGCGTGAATCCCACATTAAGAGAAGCCTTTGGTGTCATCCCGGCCAATCGGCCCGCGATCATCCCCGCACCATAGTTGCTGGCAATCGTCAGAATAACCGCAATGACGGTCATTCCAACGGCCCCACCAAGGGTCGAAGGTTCAATGGTCAGGCCAAAGCTGAAAAAGAAGATGGCACCAAAGAAATCTTTGAACGGCATGATCTGATGCTCAATTCGGCTGGCATGTCTCGATTCCCCAAGAACGAGCCCCATCATCAAAGCCCCAATCGCCTCAGCCACATGCAGCGTTTCCGAGAAACCCGCCACCAGGAAGAGCAGCGTCATAACCGTAAGCAAAAATAACTCCGATGATTTGATGTTGAGTGCCATATCAATATACTTGATACATTTCCTGCCTATGATTAGAAACAGCACAATAAACAGCAGCGCTGACAGGGATACGAGCAAGACGCTGAGGAATGAGGTAGCCCCACTAAGTACAAGCCCCGTCAGTATGGAGATATGGATGGCGATGAACAGATCATCAAACATGATCATACCCATAATAATCTCCGTCTCCGGGTTCGCCGTGCGCTTCAAATCCACGAGTACTTTAGCCACAATAGCTGTGGAAGAACTCGTCATAATGCCACAGACAACCAACGTTTCCTTGAGTGGCAGCTCCATAAACCAGCCCAGCAGAAGACCGGAAGCAAAATTTAGTCCAACGTAGAACATGCCTCCGGTCAGAATGGCCTTGCCTGATTTCAGCAGACGGGATACCGAGAATTCAAGCCCAAGATAAAAAAGTAAAAACAGAATGCCCAGCCTGCCCATAAATTCAATAAATGACGAGCTTTCGATAAAACGCAGATCCACAATGCCGATCTGTGGTGCATGCGGTCCAACAGCCATGCCAATCAGGATATAGAAAGGTATGACCGAAAATCGTAATCTTGCAGATATTAGCCCCGTAAGTGTAATCAGCGCAACGGCAATTCCCACTTCGAATATGAGCATATCCATAGGCTAGAGCCGTCCATTGGATAACAACCGTTTTAACAGTTTGATCTGATCCCGTTCCCCAGCGACAACAACCGTAGCCCCCGCAGTAAAGGTATAGTCCGGACCCGGATTAAACTGCTTCGTCCTGTTCTTCTCGACCACAGCCAGAATAACCGCACCTGTTGCCTGGCGAATATTCAGTTCTCCGATCGTTCTTCCTATGCTCTCTGAATGCGGTTCAATACGGAGCCATTCAATTAACAGCCCCTCCAGCATCACTTCACGCTCATCCTGAAACGTTGGTTTGTACGTCATGCCGCCAACAATAGCCGCTACCGCACGTGCCTCATCATCGTCCAGTGTGACCAGTGACACCATGTCTCCCAGTTCTTCAGGCGAATCGCCTGACTCCATGTGAAACAGGTCACGCCGCTCATCATTATGAATGACGATGACCAGATGTTCACCGCTGCGTGTATGCAGCCAATACTTACGTCCAATTCCCGGCAAATCCGTCTCTTTAAAGTGCATGATCTGCACCCCCATTCGGCATCCGGTTCAAGGATTCATTGTTCAACGTAATATCCATAATACGTACCCGCATGGAGCCAGCTGGTATATTAATCGACCTCACTTCTCCCTTAAGTCCAAGCAGTAATTGCCGGCCCACAGGGGAGAGGAAGGAAATACGCCCCGCATCCGGGTCAGCGTCATCCGGCATACCAATGGTGAATGAATCGGATGTGTGGAAATCAACGTATTCAAACCGGATCAAGCTACCGATGAGTACCACCGAGTCCAGAGCTTCATCCGAACCGAGAAGCAGCTTCTCAACACACGTTGTATAGGCCGCGAGCAGCCGTTCCATCTGCGAACGTTCCGGATCACGCACGTCAAAATAGGCGTCGAGAAATGTTCTTTTCTCTTCACCGAATATAATGAGCTGGTTCACCAGCATTTCTCTGCAGTTTTGAAAGGAGGACCTATGGTTCATAATAGATCTCACCTCCTATACAAGCCCTGTTCTCCATGTTGATTCGCATGTTTTTCTTCATCATGTTGTTCTCCTCCTTCATATAGATAAAAAAACCACGGATCCCGCGGTCTTACTACCATCTTACCAAAACTAATTTTTTAATCCAGCTATTCCGTTAACTTTACGTTGTATAACGATAATAGGGCAGTCCATCCAGCTTCCAAACTTAACCTTTACATCATATGACAGATCCATAGAAGATTTTAATAACGTCATAAAAAACATTTTATGGATTTCCATCTCGTATTTTTATTTGGTTTCCTGTATATTTAACTACAAACTTTTATGCAATTTATACAAATAGCCATCCCAAGACTTTAACACAATAAAGGAGTGCATTGAAAAAGTGTCGACTATAACTAAGGATTCAACTCAAGTAACTGCTGCAGAGTATGTTCATTCCGTTTACGAATCGGTTATCGCCAGAAATCCACAGGAAAGTGAGTTCCATCAGGCTGTCAAAGAGATCCTGGACTCGCTTATTCCTGTCATTGCAGCTCACCCGAAATATCGGGAAAATGGCTTGCTTGAACAGCTTGTTGAACCAGAACGTGTCATTACATTCCGTGTGCCTTGGGTAGATGATCAAGGTAAGGTACAGGTCAACCGGGGATTCCGGGTTCAGTTCAACAGCGCAATTGGCCCTTACAAAGGCGGACTTCGTTTCCATCCTTCCGTTTACTCGGGAATCGTTAAGTTCCTCGGGTTCGAGCAAATTTTCAAAAATGCCCTGACTGGTCTGCCCATCGGCGGTGGTAAAGGTGGTTCCGATTTCGATCCAAAAGGAAAATCAGATCTGGAAGTTATGCGTTTCACTCAAAGCTTCATGACCGAGCTGTACAAATATATCGGTTCCGATGCGGACGTACCTGCCGGCGACATCGGTGTAGGTGCACGGGAGATCGGTTATATGTTCGGACAGTACAAACGTATCAGCGGTGGACATGAAGCCGGCGTACTTACAGGTAAAGGGCTCCTATACGGAGGAAGTCTTGCACGTAAGGAAGCTACCGGATTCGGATGTGTGTACTTTGTGAAGGAAATGCTGGCATCCAAAGGACTGAGCTTCAAGGACAGCACGGTTGTTGTCTCCGGTTCGGGTAATGTATCCATCTATGCCATTCAGAAGGCTCAGGAGCTTGGAGCTAATGTTGTGGCGTGTAGTGACTCCGGTGGTTACATCTATGATGCTCAAGGAATCAATCTGGATACCGTAAAAAGATTAAAAGAGGTTGATCGTCTGCGGATCAGCGAATATGTCAAAGAGCATCCACATGCCGTATATACCGAAGGCTGTGAAGGCATCTGGTCTATCCCTTGTGATATCGCGCTGCCTTGTGCTACGCAAAACGAAATTGACGAACAGGCTGCTGCGTTGCTCGTGCAAGGCGGAGTTAAAGCCATCGGTGAAGGAGCGAATATGCCTTCCACTTTGGCTGCGATTGATGTGTTCCATAAAGAAGGCGTGCTGTTTGGACCAGCCAAAGCGGCTAACGCTGGCGGAGTAGCCGTGTCCGCGCTTGAAATGTCACAGAACAGCATGCGGTTGTCCTGGTCATTTGAAGAAGTGGACGCCAAGCTGCATGACATTATGTCGAACATCTACACTAGCTGTGTTCAGGCAGCGGATGAGTACGGCTGTGCAGGTAACCTGCTTGCCGGAGCGAACATCGCTGGTTTCCTGAAGGTGGCAGATGCCATGCTCGCGCAAGGTATCGTCTAACTTAGGCAAACCATTCACCACAGGAATTTGCCAGCCAGTGTAATGCCATTTTTTCTAAGATAAATAAAGGGCAGTTCTCCCCAGGGAGAGCTGCCCTTTATGTTTATTTCGTTAGGATGCAACACAAGTGTATGTTCATTTTATATGTGACATGTGATTGGTTATGAATCCAGCATCTGCTGGATGCGAAGCAGAACCATTACCGCCTCAGCACGGGTGAGATTATCCTGTGGAGCAAACCTGTTATTGGCTCTGCCTTTGACAATACCATGCTGTTGCAAGATTTGCACGTAGGGGCGTGCCCACAGGGCCACCTGATCCACATCAAGAAATGACGGTAACGCAGAATTCGCCGAATCCGATTCGTTCTTCAACTGAAATGCTCTAACTACAATGGCAGACATCTCTGCCCGGGTTATGGCAAGATCAGGGGCATAATTTCCATCCGGGTAGCCCTGCATAATGCCTGCTTCACTCACCGCTGATACGGCCGCGAGCCCCCAATCCGGAATATTCTCCTGATCCTTGAAGCTACGCTGTGTTGTCTCTCTTTCTCTCAAAGGCAATTGAAGCATTCGTTGCAGCATAACGGCATATTCCAGCCGGGTAAGGGTCCCATGCGGTCTATAGGTGCCATCTCCATAACCCTGCACAATGCCCTTTTGAGCCGCAATCGCCATCGCCCGATCAGCCCAATCCGGCTGGCCTTCAATGGCAGTGAGATCTTCCCCAAGACCAGGACCCTCCTCCGATTCAGAAGTCACCGTCTCACCCCGAACGATATCAATGTAATATTCCTTGGCCTCGTCATCCAAGCCCTTGACACCGATCGTAACCGGATTGCTGCCATGGTTCAGGTTCACCAGCGTAATATTGCCCTGCTGCGCCGGGGAGCCGTTCACCGTAATACTCTGTCCGATCACAGGCCAATGCAGGGTTACCACCGAGGTATCTGCTGGCAATGTTAGCCGGTAGCGAAACTGCTCCGGGGAAAATGCAGGTTCAAGTTTGCCTGGCGAAACGTTCAGTCCTGTTAAGTTGGACGAGATGGCAGGTGCAGCCGATGCAGTTTGCTGTCCCATTGGAGATGAGGGAACACTTGGAACCGATGGTCCAGATGGATTCCCTGGCTGCACAGGAGGTTCCTCTGGAGTCCCTGGATTCTCTGGATTTCCTGGGTTTTCCGGGTTTTCCGGGTTTTCCGGGTTCTCCGGGTTCTCGGGCCCTCCCGGTTCCCCTGTAGCCGGATCAGTCTCTTGAACGACATGCAGGGTATACTTTCGTTGATTGATCCTGTCCGCCGCTGTAACTTCAATAACGACGTCCTGCGTTGGCGCAATTACAGGCACATTTACGCCTTGGCCCGATTGTGCAGACTGTCCATCAAGAAGCAGACTGGCAGCGGGCTCATACGTACTGGCCGTTACCGTAATGGATGATGCATCCTTCGAGACTTGAATCGTATACTCTTCAAGCTCGGGATCGAATCCGGTCAAGGGCAATCCATCGAAAGCCAGCTTGTGTAAACGGGCATCTGCTGCATTGGCAGTAAATTGTAGAACCCGGACTTGGCCCGCACCATAACCTTGTTCCCTGTCTTTCCGATACCTTACCCACACCTCTTCATTCCCGGGAAAAGTCGGTGATGGTTCAACGGCAAAGGAAGTATAGCTCACGCCAGCATTGGTTGAAAACTCCATATCGGGCGTTGTGCCTACAATAAGATTGGCTTGATCGTCCACGGCAATTTGTTCAGGCGCAGTAACCCGAAGGGTATACCATCCACCATTGTCGTCCCCGCCTAGAAACGAGTAACTCCCATCAGGGTTTTGTTTGGTGCTTGAACCTGATCCCTTTTCGGATAGCTGGTGGACCCACTGCATATTACCTGCTTCATCAGTTTTCAATACAAGCATGTTCAGATCGCTGTCCGTGCCTGATACCACATATCCCCCTTCAACGGCCAGCTTTACGTCCACACCATGGTTTCCTACAGGATATGTCCTCATCCACTCTTGGTCCAGATTGGCATCCAGTTTAAGCAGCATGATCTCCTGTTTAGAGCCAACGACCACATTTCCCGTCAAAATATACCCAAAATCATTCACCGGCGCCATAGCCTCAATCGTTTCGCTTGCATCCGGTGTACCATATGTTCTCTGATTGATCTGCACACCTGTCACATCCACTTCTGTCAGGAGCGCATCGGTATACCAGCTGACTCCATCCTGTTGGGTCGAACCTCCAAGCAGGTGGGTGCCCTTAAAGGAGCGAAGGCTGGCGTGTATAAATTGATTATAGGGCTGCGCATAGGTTGTATTAAATATCTGACTGCTCCCTGGATTCAGCATGACTGCCATCGGGTCCAGTTCACCGTTTGCAGAACGCCGATAACCGGTTAACAAGATCAGTTCATGATCTGTCTTGAGCAAGGAGCTTACACTGCCCTCGACCTCTACAGAAAAGGCAATCTCATGATCCGCATTCAATTTGCCAATGACGGATTGATTCAGATCATTGTTATCGATTCCTGCATACATGTACTCATTGTCCCGCAGCGGAATAACAGCTCGCACATCGTATCTCGGCTCCGTTCCTTCGGTCAGCTGTTTACGCCATAACTCCTTACCTTCCGCATCCGTTTTCAGCAGCGCACTCTGATTCCCGCTCCTGCCTGCCAGAATATATCCGCCATCCTCCGTTGGCTTGGCATCAATGACCGAAAACCCGTCATATCTGGTGACATCCACTTCCCACGTTCGACCACCGGCGTCGGCATGCACGCTCGGTCCATACCCATACAACAGACTTGTCACCAATACTGCAATCCACAAACTAATTCCCGTCTTTCTTATCCGCATTTGTTCTCCCCCACATGACCAGCAGTGTAGTACCTGCAAATTGAATAACCCTATTTTAAGATTAAAATGCAAAGCCGGCGTCTACCCCCCGGTAGAGAAAACAAGACTCCTGATTCGAATTGATCGAATCCCAGTGTAATGGTAAAGTGGTACTGAACTGACTCAATCTGTTTTTTTACTATTAAAGGAAGTGTGCATTTTGTCTAACCAACCATACGCGACCACAGCCGGTCCTCATTTGAGAGCGGACTGCGAGCAATGTTTCGGTCTGTGTTGTGTTGCCTTGCCCTATGGCAAATCATCCGATTTTGCTTTTGACAAATCCAGTGGTACTCCCTGTCCCAACCTGCGTACAGACCATCGCTGCGGAATTCATACCCAGCTCCGGCAAAAAGGGTTCAAGGGCTGCACCGTGTATGACTGTTTTGGCGCCGGACAGAAGCTGTCCCAGATAACCTATGCAGGCAAGGATTGGCGAGATCATCCGGAATCCGCAAGCGAGATGTTCGATTGCCTGCCTGCCCTGAGACAACTTCACGAGCTGCTCAGTTATCTGAATGAAATGCTGATGCGGCCGGAAACGTCTACACTTCATGCCGCTCTGCGAGAAAGATATGAGGAGATACAGCATCTTGCCAATCTGGAGCCAACGGCCCTGCTGCGCCTGGACATTCCTGCTCATCGTGCGATGGTGAACGAGCTTTTGGTCAAGGCAAGTACATTGGTACGCGCCAGTGCACCACCCATGAGTCGTGAACATGGAAAGGGAAAGCTGAAGAGCCAAAAACGTACTGGAAGAGACTTGTTAGGAGCGAATCTGGCAGGGGTTGATCTGCGGGGCGCCAGCTTCCGGGGTGCTCTCATGATTGCTTGTGATCTGCGCAATGCGGACCTGCGACATGCCGATTGGATTGGTGCCGACTTGCGTGATGCCCATCTTGGCGGAGCGGATCTGACCGGCGGCATTTTCCTGACACAATCCCAGATCAATGCAGCTAAGGGCAACGCCCGCACCAAGCTGCCCGTCCATCTGCATATGCCTGAGCATTGGTCTTAGGCATGATTCAGCCAATACGCGTAGAGCAGGATTGTACAGCAAATAGCCCGTCCTTCTTTAGGCGAAGGGCGGGCTACTATGTTCTATTTTACAAAGGATAACAAGCCGTTCAAATGCAATGCCCTGTGACTTGCACTACCGTATTATAACAGGTCGCGGCGAAGATCCTCAGCCGACTTCGGAGACAGGTGACCCAGCGGAATATCAAATACCGTCTTCGCACCCTTCTGCCCTTCCAGGCTCAGACGCTGTGCAGCTCGGGCATACGCCACAAGCACGCTCGCTGTGAATTCCGGGTTGCTGTCCAGCTTCAGACCGAATTCAATAATTTGTTTCTGGCCTGCGCCTGTAACTCCACTGCGAATGACAAACCCGCCATGCGGCATGCCTTCGTGCTCAGCCTTTAACTGCTCTTCAGTAATGAACGTCACCGTAGTATCGTAATCCGAGAAATAGTTCGGCATGGATACAATCGTTTCACGAATCTCATCCTGATTGGCACCCTCTTCAGCCACCACATAGCATTGACGCAAATGCTTCTCGCGTGTGGACAGTTCAGGTGTCTCTCCGGCACGAATGCGGTTAATCACCTCTTCGACAGGTACGGTGTACTGAACACCAGCTTTAACACCTGGAACACGGCGGATAGCATCCGAATGCCCTTGGCTGACCCCTTTGCCCCAGAATGTGTATTCTTTGCCTTCTGGCAGAATGGATTGCGCAAGCAGACGGTTCATCGAGAACAAGCCCGGGTCCCATCCTGTCGAGATGACACTCACATGTCCGCCTTGCTCTGCCGCAGCATGAACTTCCTTATAGAATTCAGGGATTTTGGCATGTGTATCGAAGCTGTCTACCGTATTGAACAATTTGGCGATGGCAGGCGTCTGTTCCGGAAGATCCGTTGCTGAGCCACCGCACAGAATCATGACATCAATTTTGCCTATGTATTGCTCAGCCGCAGAGATATGCTCGAAACGAACCTCTGTGCCTTCAGCGACCATCTGCTCCGGATTACGACGCGTAAAGACCGCAACCAGTTCCAGATCCTCATTTTGTGAAATGGCTTTCTCCACACCTTTACCCAGGTTACCGTACCCTACGATACCAACTTTAATCATGTTCAATCCTCTCCTGTCTTCATCTATAGTTGCCTACTACTCTATTATAATGATATAACATACCATGTAACTTGTCAGGTTTCCAGTAGGTAAAGGCTATTTCAACAGAAATTCACTATCGGATTTGCAACGCGTTCCCCCTTAGTCTAATCATGTTCAATCGAATGGATATCTGGAAAGGCATTCACAGGGGACGTTGCCCATACAACCGATACGATCAAAACCGTTAAGGATAACAGGCAACTTGCCAATAGGATGGACAGAAAGCGGGCGACAACGCTTATATTTTTCATCCAGCTCCCCCGTTCATTATTCATTGAATGAGTGCGCTATCTTCAGAAACTCTGCCGCTACTTGACCGGATACTCGCAGCAACGGATGAATCTCCTCCGTCACGGTTTCCAACCCGCGAGGGCGATCCGTAACGTCGCTGTACCCGGAACCAAAATGATCATGCATTGCAAGTTTCACATGCGGTTTCAACGGTTGATACAACGAACTGAAACCCATATAAGGGTTAGGTGCACCCCTATCTGAGGCAAACGCCATCGTTACGCCATCTTTTCCAGCTGCGTAGAGATGCATATTGGAACCGCTCATTTCGTCGTATGTCCCTGACGGGGAATAAGCCTTCATATCCTGCGTCGATTGATAAGCCTCATATGCCGTACCCGTCAGCAGAACAAGTCCTGTGGCCAGCATCAGCCCTCCCAGCACTTTCAATCCTCGATGTAATCCTTTATTCATTCATTCTCTACCCCTTACTCCCAGGTTCACTATATGTATACTTCAATCCTACCCAAGAACTGGTGGAAACGGAACAATCCAGGGTCCAGTTCGTTCCCCAACCAAAGTCCAGTTTCTCCCCCTACCTGTGGCGTAAAAAGATGTTAAGCCTTCCTGTCCTGCGGGGATGGATAACATGCCAAAAAACCGCAAATCTCCGATGACGGAAACTTGCGGTTGCACTTTTTTAATGATCTTAAACTGACTTCTTCCCGGGCTATCTCGTCAACTACAGCTCCAGTGTTAGACCCACCGGACAATGATCACTGCCCATGACATGACAATCGATATGTGCGTCTTTCACCTTCGAAGTCAGTTGATTGGACACCAGAAAATAGTCGATACGCCAGCCCACATTCCGCTCTCTGACCTTCGGCATGTAAGACCACCAGCTATAAACATCCGTCTGATCCGGATACAGATGGCGGAAGCTATCCACATATCCAGCAGCCAGCAAATCGGTCATCTTGGCTCGCTCTTCGAGCGTAAATCCCGAGTTGCCCAGATTGGACTTTGGATTCTTCAGATCGATCTCCTGATGGGCTACATTCAGGTCTCCACACATGATCACCGGCTTGGTCTGCTCCAATTGCAGCACATATTCCCGGAATCGATCCTCCCATTCCAGTCGGTAAGGAAGTCGGGTCAGATCCCGCTTCGCGTTGGGGGTATACACATTGATCAGGTAAAAATGGTCAAACTCCAGCGTAATCATCCGACCCTCCGGCTCGCTGTCTTCCTCTATCCCGTACCAGACGGATAACGGCTTGATTCGAGTAAATATGGCGGTGCCGGAGTATCCTTTTTTCACCGCATAATTCCAGTATTGATACACGTCTTCCCCCAGATCCATCTCGATCTGACCAGCTTGAAGCTTCGTTTCCTGCACACAGAAAATATCGGCCTGACTCTCGTTATAATAATCCATGAATCCTTTGGTTACACACGCCCGTAATCCATTGACATTCCAGGACACCAGCTTCATATCCTCATCTCCTCACATCTCTCCAATATAGCATGCGCGAATTCGGAAGGACAAGCAGATGAAGAGGAATTCCTGTGTTTTTGTCGAATTATGGGGGATATACTCCGAATGATCAGGAAAGGAAACATATATGTTGATGACCCTTCAATCCAAGCTGAGCTTGCCCTACCTCCATATTCCCACACTGGAGCGTGAACGTCTGAACCATTTACTGGCTAAAGGACTTTTTCGAAAATTAACGCTGGTCACTTCGCCTGCCGGATATGGAAAGACAACGCTGGTCAGCCGCTGGTGCAGCCAGATCACACAGCCGCTGGTGTGGATATCACTGGATGCCGGAGATAACGAGCTTATCCGATTCTGGCAATATATCGCAGCCGGTATTCAAACCGCCCTGCCTGAATTCGGTGTGAAGATCAATGCGTTCAATCACCTGCTCCTCAGTGGCGACAACGAGATGGCGACGGTATATCTATTGAATGAACTCAGTCGAATGACTGGGCCGCTGATTATCGTGCTGGACGATTTCCATTTCATTCAGGCGGATGAAATCAGGCACGCCTTTGCTTATTTCCTTGAATTCATGCCTGCCAGCCTGCATGTTATTCTGATCAGCCGTGAACTGCCCGATCTATCGCTTGCCAAACTGGAGCTTGAACAGGCAGTGCTCCAGATCGAAGCCGATGATATGCGGTTTACGGAGGCGGAAGGAATTATGTTTTTCCGTGATCTGATGAAACTGGAGCTGCCCGAACAGACCTCACGTTCCTTCGTGGATCGTACCGAAGGTTGGATTGCTGCATTGAAGCTTGCTGCTCTCGCGATGGAAAAGCATAGCACACACCACGTGCTCAAAGAGCTTACGAGTAACCCTCGCTTGTTTGAATCCTACTTGCTGGAGGAAGTATTCCGCGACCTTGCTCCGGCAATGCAGCAATTTCTGATGGACTGCAGTGTGTTGCCACGCTTCAACGCCGCTCTGTGCGGAGCCGTCAGCCAGCACCCACAGCCCGGACTTATGCTGGAAGAAGCCGAGAAATCAGGCCTGTTTCTGATTCCGCTACATGATGCAGGAGGCTGGTATCGTTTTCACCCCCTGTTCTCCGCGTTTTTGCTCGCTCAGCTCATGAAGTTATATCCCGGCAGGGAGAATGAACGACGCCGCAGGGCTGCCGAGTGGTGCATGTCACAGCACATGCCCGAAGAAGCCATAGAGCAATGGCTAGCCGCAGGCGACTATGATCAGGTGGCTGATCTGCTGGAGAACATGGCGGATCGTACCCTCATGCGTGAATGGTCGACGATTGGCAACTGGCTGGGGGCTTTGCCTGAATACGTGCTGCTTGCCCGGCCCACCCTGCACTTCTCTTATATGCTCTCGCTCCTATTCGGACGCCAAAGTGTACGCTTTGAATCCGAACTGCACAAAATGGAACGCAGGCTTGCCTCAGACGGGGCGAACTGGACTGAAACCGAGCGACAATCGGTATCCGGCAATCTGGTGCTAATGCGTTCGCTCTATTCGACGTTCAACGAACAGAACAATCTGGCTGCACTGAACAATCTTCAGCAGTTCCAGGAGCATCTGCCCCATATGGGCAACTTTATTCTTGGTATGTTTGACGGGCCTGCCCATCCTACCATGCTTGGTGCATTCCGCGGTCAATTCGGGCAGCTTGCCAAGCCTATCGCAGAGCCCTTTCTGCTGCACATTATCGAACTGATGCGCAATCTGAATCAGCCTGTGCTGGCTTGGCTCTATATTGGATTTGGCGAGCTGCACTATCACTGGAATGAAATGGATCAAGCACAGCATTATATTCAACTGGGCATGGAAGCCGCTGATCTGTTTGAAGATACACAACATCGCGCAAGCATCCGCCTTCCCGGCTGGATCTACATGGCGCGCAGCCTGACTCTTCAGCAGCGGCATCAAGAAGCGGTGCAATACCTGAACGAAGCAGTGGCTGAACTGGAAGAACAGCAGATGGATGATGCCGTCATTCACGTGCAGGCAGAGCTCGCTCGCATGCTCCTGATGAATGGTGATACCAGACAGGCCATCGACTGGATTGGCCGGTGGAAACTTGCTGCCACAGATCCCATCTCCATCTATCATTTGCATATCTATTTGCAATTGGCACGCTTTCTCATCCTAATGGGCAAAACAGAGCAGGCCCTGCCACTGATTGAACGGCTTGATCAACTGACTGAACAGGAGAAACGCCCCATCGAAGCCATTGAAGCCAATCTGCTTCATGCACTGGCATTCTCCGGCTCGGGACGAATGGATGCCGCACTGATCTATATAGGCCAAGCGCTTCATCTGGCAGAGGCCGAAGACTTTATTACCCTGTTCTTGCAGGAGAGCGCCGCCTCAGCCGGGTTGATCCAGTCCTATATGCAGCTGAAGCCTAGCCATGAATGGAGCATCAGAAATAAACCGTCCACCTCTTATGTGAAGCAGGTACTTCAGGCCTTCAATCCCCGCCCTCTTTTCGGACAGGATTCCACGGCTCCCCACCTGATGGAAACCATCGCTTCACTCACCCCGAAAGAGCGGCTGGTACTGATCCATATGTCCCATGGACATGCAAACCGTGAAATTGCGAGCCGCATGAATATCGGGACAGGCACCATAAAAACGCATATCAATCGCATATATAGCAAGCTTGGCGTCACGTCCAGACTGGAAGCCATTGGTAAGACGCTGGAAGCCGGATTAAACGAAGATTGAAGATGACGGAAGGGTGCCACACCAAGTCGGTCAAGTCGATCACTCCGGTCAAACAAACCCGAAACAGGCTAACCAGCACATTCTGGTTAGCCTGCTCATACATAGGGAGGATCATAATCCGCCTTCATGCAGCCGCGGAGCACCGCGGCTTTTTCATCACTTCAAATGATCCTCTACCCTTCCTCCCTCCTGACAGTGCTCCAAACATGGACAGAAGCTAATTGACCTTAACAAGGCTCCATTGCTGATTGGCTCCGCCATTGTCCGCCCATTGAATGGTCGAGGCACCTGCGGTCGTGGAGCTCTGATTGATATCTACGGTTAGACCACTGTTGCGGTTTACAAGAACGAGATAACCCCCAACGTCCACGGGCAGCCACTGCTGATTGTTGCCGCCGTTATCCTGCCACTGGATCAGTGCAGCTCCACCCTGCGTGGAACTCGAATTCACATCCAGCAAAAGCCCGCTGGCTACATTGCGGATGTTATAATACCCGTTGCCAGCCGCCTCCAGCTTCCATTGCTGGTTGGCCGCTCCGTTGTCATTCCACTGGATGATGGTTGCACCCCCGGCAGTTGAAGCGCCGTTGACATCCAGAGCAAGGCCGCTGTTTCGATTGATCAGCTTGTAGATGGCCCCGCTTTCATATCCTGTGCTGCCATTATACGTCGCGCCGGATATGACATAGGTTGTAACCGAGCCCGCTTTGGCGGTTGCTGTAAACTTTTTATTCTGAATGTTGATGTTGGTCAGTTGCTGCAACTTCTCTGTAGACGATGTACGATAAGCTTGAGCGGAAGATCCAAGACTTGTAAATCGGCTCAGATCATAGGTCACCGTTGTATCGGTCGATTCCGAGTTGGTGGTGACCAGTACCACTTTACCTGAAGCAGCATCATAGGTGGCAAGCGTATTGGCATCACTCATGCCGATGATCTTGGTTCCGGGACGAATAAACTTGCTGTAATTGCCCATTACATAATATTTCTGATTCACGGTGTAGCTGGTCGTTTGCGTGTTATTCAGTACGTTTTTGAAAAATCCCCAACCATCAGCGCTATCTACAGCTTGCCAGTACACCCACGCACTCGCCCCCATGTTGCGTACATCCTTGAGGATCGTGCGTGACATCGTTAATCCGCTGGCATCCCCGTCTCCATATTCTGAGGTCCAGAGATGTTTCCCCGCTGAAGTCGCTGTATTTCGCAATGATGCACGATTGCTCCCCCCATAGGTATGTGTGTTAATCTGACTGATCGCAGACTTTACTGCACTGCTGTAACTGTTGAAGGAAGTTGGTGAATCATCCAGACTGTATTCTTCCGGTGCGCTCAGTTTTGTTGACAGTCCCTTTGCTGTGAGTGAGGCTTGCACCTGGCTCAAAATCGTATTCTGATCTGCGCGGTCAAAGTGCATGCCCTCCTGATCATTGCCCTGCCTCCACCATGTTGAAACCGGTTCATTAAGCGGGGTTACCGTATCGAACGTGATGCCCCAGTTATCTCTGAAATGCTTCACGACCTCTGTGAGATAATCAGCAAAATCATCATAGTAATCCGGCTTTAGATTGTTGCCACCATTCGCGGCACCGGACACACTTCCGCTAATGGTCATCCAGTAGGGTGCCGAGTTCGCAAAGGCTTCAAAGACGTTGACCCCATACGATTTGGCGGCTTGCAGCATATACCTCTGATTAGCATCTGCATTCCAGTCGTACACGCCAGGAGAAGGCTGATATCCCGGCACGGCTTTGCGATATTCCAGCGCATTGGATGAAGGATTATCGCCGCCTCCAATGTTGTAACGCAGGACGTTCAGACCTAGTCCAGTTGTTGGGCTAAACATCTTTTCTACATATTCATCTCGGTTGGAGTACTCTCCGACCACTTTGCCCCACCAGGCAAGGGACGTTCCCCAACCTTCAATGGTCTGATATTGCTTCGAGGGATCAGCTGTAGCTGTATAAGAACCCGCGGCGGATGCTTCCGTACCCAAGCTCCCTGTTATAAGACTTCCTGCCATTAGCAGGGTGCCCAAACGTTTCAACCACTTCATTCAATTCACTCCTTCTGAGATAAAATAATTTCCATTTTTCACGAGGTAAATGAGTTCAATCTATATGGAGGATTTTTGGAAGATTTCAGAAGATTACTGTGCCATCTCCCTGAAAGTGGCGTCCGACTTGTCAACCGCCGTTACGACCGGTTCCAGTCGCAGCATGTTGTTCACATGTCTCAAATAACGGTCTGGGTAATTCAATGATGCGTATGAAGTCCAGGAAGAATTGGCAAGACCATTCACACGCTTGAACGTGGCATCACTTTTGAAGGTCGCACTGCCATCATTTTTCACAAGTACAATGTCATAATTGTTATGCCTCAGGAAGTAGCCCGGGTAATTGATCGATTCAAACGAGACCCCTGATGCGTCCGCAAGCCCCGGAACGATTCGGAACTGTGCATCCTCCGGAGGGCTAACGTTGGTATCAATTCGGGCCTGGTAGTTGTAATGGCGAATATAGCTGCCCGGCACATTGTAGGATTCCAGCTTGCGAATATCGCCTGGCTGCCCGGTCTCTTTCAACACGGTCATATGCCGAACCAATCCGGTCAGACCGGCAAGCTCCTGCTTTGCACTCCAGGTCTGAAACCCGTCGGCAGAGTCGCTGTAATAATATTTTTGTGTGGAGTAAGCATCAAAATAGATTCGCCAGGAACCGTTATCCAGCTGGACAAGCGCAGGTCCCTCTACCCAGGAGCCCCAGCCTGCCCAATCCCCTGTCCCTTTGAACGTGTAAGGTCCGGTGAGGGAAGTAGCCGTAGCATATTCGATATACTTGGTGGTTTCATTCTTGGTAAAAGCATGATAGGTTGAGCCTGTCTTGACGATGAAGGTATCGATGTAGTTGGGTGCAATGCCTGCGAGCTCTGTGGCAGCAGACCATGTTGTGGAAGACAGGGTTGCATTGGTCGCCGTGATGACATAAGGTTTGAAGTTCTCATAGTTGCCTGGGGAGATGGACACGATGATGTTCAGACTGCCATTGCTGTCTTTGAACCATTCCGGTGCCCAGGTATGTGCAATCGTGGTGGGTGCAGATAGGGTAATATTGCGGACAAACGTCCAGTTCACCTTATCCTTGCTTGATGCGATGCCGATCGTATTGCCTGACCAGTTCGTGGTATAAACGACATAATACAGCCCATCCGTATGCTTCATGATGCTGGGATCACGGATCAGATTGGCCGGGGGTGTATAAGCTGGCCCTTTTAGCAAACCATAATTCGTCGCATTGTAGGATTCGTAGATATACAGATTGGATTCGCTCGTATTGGTAAAAGCCGAGATCGTGTAGACACTTGTTGCTGCTCTGGCTGTATTGGGAAATAACGTGATGAATAGAAGCAGTGCCCCGAGCAGCATGATCATGCCGGACTTACAAGTGTTGAATAACCTTGTACTCCATCTTTTCGTTGTGAACATGGGTCATCTCCTTATCCAAAATGTGGGACAGGCATACCTTTTGCCTAACATCACCTCCCTCACAGATCGCGTAACCGCATAACCCCCTCATTATATAAACGGTTTCAATAAAAGATTGATAGCAGCTATCCTTGTCGTCTATTCACTGAGCAAGAGCTGCCCGGAGATTCAGAATCTATAGATTCAATCATCCGAGCAGTCCCCGCTAAGAGAAGCGAATAAATGCGACGATCTAGAACAGGACACGACTGATTAGAACAGACCCAGTTCCCTTGTTCGGTACAATGAAAAGAAGATTTACTCGACCACAACCCATGGATACTGGGACAAGTTATCATACAAGAAGCGCACCCGTTCTGGCTTCCGGCCTTCCTCATCAAACAACAGCAATTCATTCTCATCCTGCAGCCAGGATAACGGAATTTTGTAATCCTCTTGCGGACCGATCTGCCAGTAACGTCCCAGATGGTGCCCGTTCAGATGAAGTGTTCCCTTGCTCATCCCGGTAAGGCGAAGCATCAGGTTCACTCGGTACTGTTCTGGCACAGCTGATTTGGAGAAGCGCCAGCGGTACCAAACAGGCTGACCATGCGAATCGCTACCCACAGAAATGGCACTACGATTGCCACTATAGCCAGCAGCCTTCCCACTTTTAGTGAGATCACCTGACTCATTTGATGTCTCATAGGTCTCCCATTGTTGCGGCAGCAAGGCATCCGTACCTGCCATGCGCCAATCCTTCAACTCCTCTTCGCTCCGGTAAAGGATCAGTTCCAACCGGTTCAAGGGTGTTCTGCTATTAGGCATCTCCAGCGTATTGATTTCTCCCGGTCGTAAGTAAATGGAAAGATCCAATGTGTTGAACGAAAACCAGTCCTGATACCCTTCCATCGGCACATCTTTACCATTGATGCGCAACCCCTGGCTCACCGCTCCAACGAGAATCGCACGGTCCATGCCATCCAGCGTAAAGCTTCTGCTCAGAAGCGGAGCCTCCTGAAGCTGATTCACTTCATCAAGGTGAACTACCCCGTGCTCGGTCTGCCAATTCCGGCGGATATCCTGAACGGAACCACCGATATACACAGGTCCTGCCAGACCTTTGCTTTCGCCCAAGTATGGAGAAAAATTCAGCCTGCCCATATGTTGAACCAGCACCTGAAGTGTATTCTTTCCTTTCGTCGTCTGCACCTGAACACCGGCTGCACCAACTTGACGCACCAGCGCTTGCTCCACACGATTAACATATATTCTGGCTGTGTCCTGAAGATCCGGCAGAATGAGCGTGGTGATTCCATCCACCGGACGGTCGAAGTCGCACTCGTACAACAAATACCCGAAATCCTGTCCGTACTGGGAAAAATGCTCGGGTTTACCACTCGAAGCACGCTGTTCCGCTGTCAATGTCACACGAGACAGCTCAGGGGAATCCGACAGTTTCGGTGGCATTGGCGGCGTTGTTAACTGCGCATGCCGAACTGCTGCGGATGATTCCTGAACATAATCATCCTGTAAGCCGTGCTGCGAATCGTTTTCTTCTCCGTATATGAACTCACGTCCAGTCAACGTCCGTTCACCATCAGTCCAGCTGCCGAGAAGCATAATCGTCCGATTCAGATCAGAGATCATCCCCGTGACCTGCGCGGAAAGGGAGACATCAACATCATCAAATCCGATAGCATAACGCAGGTGATCCAGCTCGCCTCCTCCATCAATTCTCCACGTGCGATCCATCGTTTCTTTGTCCAGAACCACGAACCGAATGGGGACGCCACTTGCCTCCAGATGAATGATGCCCGGCTCACGGAAATGCACCAGATCGAAGCGATAGGCTCCGTTTAACTGATCATGTTCAACCAGCACTTGCATGCTGCTGCCCCGGACATTCAAGGATTTCGTTTCCAGTTCAATGACGGAACGCTGTCCCGCTTCCGCAACGATAAACAGGGTCAATTCTCCGTTTACCACTTCATTACCCGTGATCATCGTGCCACCTGTCAAGTATACATGCTCGGCAATCTCTACCCTGTCCAGTATCGGGATAATCTGCCCCGGATTCAGGGCTACAGGAAGTGTTCGGCCTTCCTCCAGCGTGACATGGAACGTCTCACGCTCATCCTTGTGACTCTCCATGAACCATATCTTTTCGTTGCCTTTAGACCTGCCTCGTACAGAAACGCCTTGCGGATGACGTACCAAGATCTGCTCTGCTGGTACTTCCTCCGTTTCCATCAGCAGTGCTCCAAACGCATGGATGAAATAGGATAATGTTTTGGCTACAGCATACTTATCCGTTACCCGCCCGTACTCATTCAACGGTGCATCATAATCGTAGGAGGTAATCATGAAAATATCACTGCTGCCCACGGTTCTGCCACCGTATCCACCAAAATTGGTCCCGCCGTAGAACATGTAATGACTGATTCCGGTATAGCCGGTACGAAGAATTTCCATCATGCGTTTCTCAAACAATGGCGCCGTCTTCTGAATGGCTGAAGGCCCACCCCAATTTTCAAACCATCCCGTCCAAAATTCCGTAACAATCTTCGGTGTATCCGGCTGCTTCTCCCGAAGCTTCGCATAGTGCCCGTCAGCCCCTGACCAGAAATTCGCACCTTCAATCGTGCCTTCCGCCCCGCCCACACAGGTGATAAGCGGTACGTCGATCCCGCGCTGAAGCAAACTGTCCCGAAGATGGTTCATATGGGCACTCGCTGCTGCATCATCCATCAGATATTCGTATTCATTCTCGACCTGTACGAGAATAACTGTGCCTCCGGCAGATAGCTGGCGCTCGCGGATGATTGGAATAATTCGGTCAAAATACAGATCTACATAATGGAGATAGGCTTCATTATTTTGTCGGAACTTGATTCCCGGCTTCGTTTCCAGCCAATACGGGAAGCCGCCGAAATCCCATTCAGCGCAAATAAACGGTCCCGGTCTCGTGATTACGTACATTCCCAACTCTGCACAGATGTCCAGAAAAGCTCCACAATCATGGTCACCTTCGAACGACCATTGTCCTTCTTCCGGTTCATGCACGTTCCAGGCAAAATAGGTATCAATGCAATTCATGCCAGCCAGCTTTCCCTTCATTAATACTTCCCGCCATTCCTCCCTCGGCATGCGGAAATAATGAATCGTAGCACTGTTCAGAAAGACTCGTTTTCCATTCATGATGAAGCTGCGCTGATCGTAAGTTAGTTCAGATCGAACGCTGTGGTCCGTGCGGGTCTGTATACTCTTCTCCTGCTCCTGAAGCAAAAGGGGTGGTTTCTCTGTCAAAGATAAGCCCTCCTTCTCTGTGTTTAAGTTCATATGTCCTGTAATTCAAAATGAGATATTGCTTAACCCTCAGTTCGCCTGCATTGTTATGCCTTCCAATACCACGGTGGTGATAGAATTGTCCGCAGTCGATACTTCCAATCCATTGGCATACACCGGAACATCTTCAAGCTGCTCCATATTGCGATCCGGTGACGTCTGGTACACCTGTGCCGTAGACGTACTATTGAGGTCAAACGCCCCCAGTTCAAATGCTGTATTTCCGGCAGATAACTCATTGCGGATTACCAGCACCAGCCTCTGACTAGCAGCGTCATATGCAGCCAGTGTTCGCCCATCATCTGTTGGAATAATCTTTGCGCCTGGACGGATGAACTTCGTAAACTGGGCCATGCCATAATACTGTTTGGTCAGCTCGTACTGCTCTTCTCCATTAAAATTGGCATGAATAAAGCCCCAATTATTGTTGGCTCCTTCATCTTCAACGGCCTGCCAATACACCCAGGCAGAAGGCTGCATGATTTTGAGATCGAACATAATACGCTCCGCCAGTTCCTGCACGGAAGTCATGTCCTCATGACTGTGCGGCTCGCTGCCGCCCGTTCCGTACTCGGACATCCACAGCTTCTTGCCATGCCGTTCAGCCAATGTGCGCAGTTCCTCCAATTTGCTTCCATTATAAGAATGGGTATTAATCTGGGCGATCACATCGAGCGTATCCTGATCATAGAGGCTGAAATTGTACACCGTCTCGTCAATGCTGTTATCATCCGCAGCACTGATGACCGTTCCGTCCAGTCCTTTACTTTGGAGCGATGCCGCTACCTTCTTGATAATCTCGGCCTGTTTATCGTTCGTAAAATGACTGCCTTCCTGCATGTTGCCTTTCTTCCACCAGTCCGAGGATGGTTCATTGAGTGGGTCAAGTGTGCGGAACGTAATGCCCCACTCATCGCGATAATGCTTCACGACTTCGGTCAGATAATCGGCAAACGCCTCATACTGATCCTCTCGCAGATTGTTGCTGCCATCCACAGCCCCCGTAACCGAGCCACTGATCGTCATCCAGTAAGGTGGTGAATTGGAAAATGCCTCCGTAATGTTGACCCCACGTTCCAGAGAACCCTGCAATACAGCCCGCTGGCCTGCATCCGCCTCCCAGTCCCACACGCCGGGTTCGGGCTGGAAGCCGGGAATATCTCCTCCGGGCCGAAGCGCCTTCATGTCGGGATTCTCCTCACCGCCAATATTGTAACGCACAATATTCAGACCTAGACCTTTCTCTGCATCAAACACCATATCCATTACTTCACTGACCTTCGCTTGATCTTTCCATCCTCCAAGATCGTTGGCCCACCACGCGAGCGACGTGCCCCAGCCTTCAAAATGGTCATAGGACTGGTCTAACTTTAGACGTACCGGCTCCCCTTGGAATGTAAGTGTTTTGGATGATTCATTGGTAAAATGATTGATGATAATTCCTCCTCCTGCGAGCAGCGCGATCAGGGCGACACCTATCAGGGTGTAGCTCCGGCTGCGCCATCGGCGATACTTGTCATGTTCATTCCTGTCAGTCTGGATCAGATTCTTGTGATCATGCTTGGTATGAGCATTGTTATCCTTCCTGTCATTCTCAAAAGGGGGTTTGTTATCATCCATGATTCATGCGCCCCTTTCCCCATGTGCCGTATCGTATTCGGTCGCTGGCTTTCACGTTTGGCTTGTTCTGCACTGCTGCACCTCCCGTTACTTGATTCCACTGCTGCCGCCGCTGATATTCGCTTCATAGACATAGCGCTGTCCGAACAGATAGACCAGCACCATCGGAATGGTCAGGAACAGCGAAGCAATCATGACCAGGTTCCACGGAGGCATCTGCCCGCCACCTACCGTTGTCAGAAGCTGAACCCCGAGCGCGAGTGGCATTTTCTCCGGATCATTGATGTAAATGAGTGGCCCCATGAAATTCCCCCAGTTATAGGAAAATGAGAAAATGGCGATGGCGGCAAGAATCGGATACGTCAGTGGCATAATGATCTTCCAGTAAATTCCCGGATGTCCCATGCCATCGATCATGGCGGCTTCATCGAGCGACTTCGGAATACTCATGACAAACTGTCGAATGAGAAATACGTTGAATGCTCCGGCGAAAAAACTCGGCACGATCAGTGGATAGAATGTATTGATCCAGTCCAGATGACGGAAGATGATGAACTGCGGCACCATCGTCACCTCGCCCGGAATCATCATCGTACTGAGCAGTACAATGAACAGGAACCGACTGCCTTTCGCCTTGATCCGAGCGAAGCCGTAAGATACGACTGATGCGGACAATACCGAACCGATAATGGTAATCACGGTAATAATGACTGAATTTTTCAAATAAGTACCCAGATTGTTATTCGTGAAGATCGTGTAGAAATTGGACCATTGGAATTCCAACGGGACAAAGGTAAAGGCTGATTTTACGGTTGTAGCGTCACTCGCCAATGCAATGGAGATCATGTACAGGAAAGGGGAAGCAAGCAGCACTCCGACCAGAATCAAAAAAATATAGGATATCGTCTTCTCCACAGTGGATGGATTACTCATTGGCTTTTCCCTCCTCGTAATGCACCCATAGCGCCGACGAACGGAACACAACCAGGGTCAACGCCATGATGATGATGAACAGCACCCAGGCAATGGCCGATGCATATCCCATCTTGTAGAACTGGAACGCATTCTGGAACAGGTAAGGAACGACCATCTGACTGGCATTGTCTGGTCCACCTGCTGTGACGATGAATACCTGTGCAAACGTCTGGAGCGCTCCGATCATCCCGGTGACGAGATTGAAGAAGATGACAGGAGTCAGCATCGGAAATGTAATGTGAAAGAAGGATTGCGAGCTCTTCGCCCCATCAATGGCGGCGGCCTCGTACAGCTCCTGAGGAATACCTTTCATACCCGCCAGCAGCAGTACCACGCCGCCCCCGACGCCCCATAGTGACATGAGAATCAGGGCAGGTTTAACCCAGTTTGGATCGAGCAGCCACGCAGGACCCTGGATGCCGAAGATGGCAAGTCCTTGGTTGATTAACCCTTCCGTTGGCGCAAGCAGATGGATGAAGAGCAGTGAGCTTGCAACCACCGGAACGACGGAAGGCAGATAGAACAGGATGCGGAAGAAGGTAATGCCTTTAATTTTTTTGTTGAGATAATATGCGATCCAGAGCGAGATGGACATGCCCAGCGGAATCGATATTAATGCGTAGAAGAAGGTATTGCCTACGGATTTCCAGAAGATCGGGTCATCGGTCAGCAGGTTTTTGTAATTGTCCACACCGATGAATTCAGGAGACTGGAATAGATCCCAATTGGTGAAGCTCATGTAGATGGAAAACAGGATCGGACCCAGGGTAAGTCCAAGGAATCCAATCAGCCAAGGCGAGATGAAGATATAAAACCATTTCCCGTCCTTTTTCTTCACGTTAAGCCCTCCCATAACGAAGCGAGCAGACGAAACCCGGATTCATGCCGAATTCCGTCTGTCCCCTGTCGATGCTATTTGTAGATTCTTTCCAGTCCGCTCTGAATTTCAGTTACTGTATCGTCCAGTGAGGCTTTATTGTTGAAGTAGACACCCAGCTTGTCGTTAATGAGCTTCATCATTTCATTCCATTGCGGATTGAACGGCTCGGCATAGATGGTGGACTCGCTGAAAGCGGCCATGTTGATTTTCTTGCCGCCGTATTCCACATTCAGGAACTCATCACTGGACAGACCGGCCTTTGTTGCCGGGGCATCCTGACCCGCTTTGATCATCGGCAATTGTGCTTCAGGTGTAGTCAGCGCTTCAATGATTTTGAATGCCTCTTCCTTATGCTTGGATGCGTTCGTAATCGTGAAGCCATTGAAGAACGCGTTGGTCTCTCCCCATATCGGTGAAATGTCCCAATTGATGCCTTCCACCTTGGCAAGTGATCCAATATTCCAGAATCCCGTCGTTTCCATGGCGATCTTGCCTTGGGCGAACAATGGGTCAGCACCGATATTTCCCATGTCGGCAATTTCCGTTGGTGTTGGTCCCACGCCATGTGTGAAGGTCAGGTCATTCATGAATTGCAGCGCTTTACGTACAGGTTCGGTATTAAAGGTAGGCTTGCCGCTCTCATCGAACAGGGAGCCACCATTTTGATAAATCAGCTGCATCCATTGCGGCCACCAGCTGCCCGGGTAGTAACCCCATTGAACCGTTTTGCCATTCTCCTTCACCGTCAGCTTCTGAGCAGCGGCGAGCAGATCTTCCTGCGTCCATTCTTTGGTCGGATATTCCACCCCAGCCTTGTCGAACAGATCCTTGTTATAAAAGAGTACCATCGCGCCTGCGCGGTCAGGCATGCCGAACTGTTTACCATCGAATTTCATCAGGTTTGCAATGTCGTCCGAATAACGCTCTGACATATTCACATTGTTGGCCTGGATCATGTCATCCAGCGGAACAATTTGGTTTTTGGAGGCGTAAGCCTGATAGTTCTCGGCAATCATCATGATGTCCGGTGCAGTTCCTCCGGCGATCATGGTCTGAACCTTTTGGTCATAGTCCCCGGCAACGACGTTCAGCTTCACATTAATATCGGGATAGGTCTGCTTCACAATGTCGAGTCTCTCCTGATAAATCTTCTTCTCGTCCTCCGAGCCCCAGATCGTCATGCTAAGATCGACCTTGCCGCCCGCTGCACCGCTATCCCCTTTGCTACAGGCTGTCAGACCCATGACCATGACCAGCATCAATAACGAAATGACCTTTAAACTTTTTCTCATACCGTACGCCCCCTCGAAATATGAATGGAAGATCAGACAACTGAAACCCGTTTCATGAAATGGGTTTCATAAAGTTTAAAATTAAAACCCGTTCCAGTTTATGAAAGGGGTTTCATTCACGACCTCATTATATTTCACCCTCCGAAGGAATGTCAACGCTTTCTTTTCCAAACATTCCCCATTTATCGTGGTGCGGGTCCACTACTCTGGCGTACAACAAGCTCTGGCTGCAGAACAGTTTGTTTCTTCGGATTGCCCTGATTAATTAGCTCATGCAGCTTATCCACAGCCAGCTTGCCCAGCTGATACGTATTCTGGGATACGGTCGTTAATTCCGGTATAACCGCGCTGGCGAGCGGCGTATCATCAAAACCGACAATGGAAATATCCTTGGGAATCGATAAGCCATGCTCAATGGTCGCCTTAATCGCACCAATGGCCGTGTAGTCGTTCACACAGATCACCGCAGTTGGAGGATTCCCGCGATCCAGCAGCTTGGACATCTCTCGTTTGCCGTCTTCAATGGAGAAGCTTCCGAGCAGTTGGCGTTCTTTGGGAATTTCGAGTCCATGCTCACGCAGTTTTTTCTGAATGGCTTTGACCTTAACCATCGTGGTAGACAACTCCTTCAAACCGCCCACAAAAGCAAAATCCCGATGTCCCAGTTCGAGCAAATGCTCAGCAGCCAAAACAGCCCCTGCCCCTTCATCCGTGTACACCCGGTGGAATCCACCTTTGGCAATATTGCCATTAACCAGCACGATCGGCATGCGTTTGCCCATATCAATCAATTCCTGAGCCATGTCATCCGGACAGACCTGCATATTGATTCGTCCACCGAGAAAAATAATGCCATCTACCCGCTTCTCGCGCAAAATGGACAAATACTCGGACTCCCGGCTGTAATCCCCGGCCGTATTGCACAGAAAGAATGTATACCCCAATCCACGTGCCTCGTTCTCCGCTCCCCAGAACACTTCCGGAAAGAACGGATTCGTAATGTCCGGCAGGATGATCGCAATCGTTCCCGTTTCTTTCTTGATCAGACTGCGCGCCTGCGCGTTGGGTTGGAACTGGTGTTTTTCAATGATGGACATGATCTTCTCTCTTGTGCTTGCACGCACAGGTGCCGTGTCATTCAGCACACGGGAGACTGTGGATACGGATACGTTCGCTTCTTTGGCGATGTCATATATAGTAATCGGTGTCATATGTGGAACCATCCTTTTTCTCTAATATTCCTGCTTATCATACCAGATAAGGTATCGGGATGAAATGGGTTTCATTCCGAGGCACATTCACCAGTCAAATAAACAGCTTGTCGTAGGCATTCACGATCTGTGTACTGTTGCTTGACTGAACCAGCGACGTCTCTCCATGGGGATGTCCGCAATATACTCCTTACTCATTGAGATATGTAATATCTGTTTTCCTTGTAGATAAGCCTGTATAAGAAGGGGATTTAGCTTCTTTTTCATTTATTTTACCTTCTATTCTGCATTCATGTTCCATATATTAGATTGTAAGCGAATTCATAAGGTGATTAGAGGAGTGTGAACGACGTTATGATCATTCAGGTCAGTCCGCTGGCAGAATCAAGACTTAACGCGATGCTGGGAGATCGGCCAGGCTATTTCAAGCTGTTTTATGACACCGATGGATGCGGATGTGATGGTACTGCAGTGCTTCTGATCGTTAGCGAGCCGGACAGTGATGACATTCGGATTGAATCGGATTCGCTTCCTTTTCTCATTAACAAACAGCAACAGATCTATTTCGAGCCTTGCCTTCGCCTGCAATCAGAGAACAGCTTCCCTTCCTATCGACTGAGCAGTGATTCCATGATCTACGGCAGCAATGTCAAGGCCCATGATCTTCGGGATACCGCAGACACTTCACCGCAGCCGCTCAGTTGGTTCGTACGATAACCTCACTGATCTTGAAACTACAAATAGGACAAAAGCCGGCACCCATAAGGGTTGACCGGCTTTTGTTATAAATTTCTCATCCTATAAACCTGTCACGGAATCGATATTTGCCCCGCCCAATCCAAGGCATACGTAGCAGAATCGTAAGCTAAGACTCCTATGGTGTAGCTACCCGTTGCAGTCGGCTTAAAACTGATCGTTTCCTGAGGAAGATTTCCTGTACTACTTTGGATAGCCAAATCTAGTCTTAGTTGACCATTCTGAATAGGCTCGACTCCCGGTTTCCATATATACAAATCCAGGTCTGCACCATTTTCATTATTAATAATCAGTGTGTTGGCGAAAAAAGCGTCTGTGCTGTTAACCTTAATACTATATAAATTAATGTTGCTCGCTGCTATATTTGTCTGTGCTCTAATATGATTACGATAGTTATCAAAGGAACCAGTTGAAGAACCCGAAGCTGCTTTAATAGTTTGATGTCCTAGGATGAGTCCATTGCCATATACTTTATCATATCCTGACATCCCATAATCTTCTATCTTAAAATCATAATTAAGACTCCCATTACTAGCTTGAAGCATAAGAGCTGCTAATCCGGCAATCATAGGAGACGCCATTGAAGTTCCAGTGTAGGTAATGTATTCGCTAGTAGAGTTCGCCTTAGCCGCACGGATAGAAGTTCCAGGTGCTGCAAGTGTAGGACCTTCCGATCCTGTTCCCCGGTTGGAGGAAGAATTTAGATACCAGCCTCCTTCGTAAGGGTCAGCCACATTTGCAATGGACAACACGTCTGAACATTTGGCAAAATGATTAAGTGAGCCATAGTCAGATCCTCCTGGTGTATTCCCGGCAGCCACTACTGTAAGTATTCCATTGTTTGCCGCACTAGACACCTTGTTGCAGAAACTTGCATTGGCCGAGCCTGAACTGCCCAAACTCATATTTATGATATCAATTCCATATGTGTCCTTATTAGCAATAATCCAATCCATCGCATTCAGTATGTTCTGGATAGAACAATTTGTATTACTAGAGCATACCTTAATTCCTACTAGAGCTGCACCTGGGGCCACTCCGGTTTCTACTCCGGGATCTCCTGCTCCCGTCCCAGCTGCAATACTGGCAACATGAGTTCCGTGGCCCAGATCATCATAGGCTGTAGTTGAGGATGTATTTACAAAGTCCTTCCAACCTAAAATTTTCCCTCCACTCAAATCAATATGACCACCATCAATACCCGTATCAATTACTGCAATAACTGAATCATTTTTGGAATATGACGCTTTTCCATCACGATTACCTGTTACGCCATAGTCACTTCTTCCCTTTTTGATTCCAGTCATCTCGGTAGCACCATTCAAATAGACCTCTGATTGTCGTTCATCCGGCTCACCATATACAGAAACTACATCGTCTGGGGTTGAAAGGGAAGCTATTTCCTCCAAATGAACCAGTTGTTCTATTTGGTCAGTCGTTAATGCGGCAAAAAAACTGTAACCACCAAAACCATCCAAATCTGTGATATTGCCGCTGAATATTTCCGATTCTCTTTCTATGAATTCTTCCTTCGTTACAACTGCATCATACTTGAGCATGATACTTACCTCAATTTTTTCTTGTGCATATAATGCTTTAGACTGAAGTCTTTCTTTCAATTTGTCCAAAATTTTTGAAGGAACTGCATAGTTGTTATATTCATTCCTATTAAGGTTGATAGACAGACTACTCTCCGTCAGATCGGATTCAGAATTCATTAGATTGACTTGTACTTCAGAAGTGGGCAGAGATTTGATGAAGGAAAGATCTGGAGTAATTTGAACCCCATTAGCACTAACAGTTGCAGGCAAAACAAGAAGACAGGATAAGACGCAAAGACTAATACGCTTAACAAATTTCTTTGAATTCATGGACTGGACTCCTCCTTATTAGTATATTGAAATTCAAGTACTATTTTCGAAATAAAAAACTAGAACACCAGGATTCCCCACCTTTCTTTAAATGAGTTCAGTACTGATTTTCGTTTCATTAGATGTTTAATTATTTTCACAAAACAAGCATACATTAGATTTTTCCTTTTATATCTCACAATTTGTTTAGGTTATAAACAATTCTATAGATTCTCCATAAAATTCGTTAAACAAGGACTTTCCAATCCAAAATCCATCATCTATAATACACTTATGGAAAATAATGTTTATAGATTATAACGAGGTGAACAATGGATATTTTATCGACCAAGCCCATAATCCTTGATAATCACTGTTACATTGATATCGATCAATCTATTCTCATGAAAAACGGTCTGCCTTTCTCCCTTTCCAGACTAGAACTCCGTCTTCTCCAACGGCTCGCTTATAACCTTGATGAAATAGTCCCCTTGCTTTCGATTTATAAATTCATGTGGCTCTCAGAGGAAAATATAGATCTTCATTTGCTCTATGTATACATAAACCGAGTTCGCAAAAAAATTGAGGACCATCCAAGAAAGCCCCGATTTATTATCTCTGTCAGAGGAACTGGATATATGCTGTGCTCCTATAGTTCTGAAAAATCATAAAAGAAGCCCTTAACTCCGCAAATCCCCCTAGAATCAGCGTAATAAAGGCTTCTCAACATAATTAATAGATGGACACCGTGTCCGATGGGAGTGAGATGGTAGAGATTGCCTCCCATGTACTCACTTCCTCTATTTCGGTAATCGTCAACTTGGCAAAAAAACTGTATCCCCCGAATCCCTCCTTGTCGGTGACAGTGTCCTTGAACGCAGAGAATTTCGTTTTCAAAAACTTTTGTTTGGATATGTTTAGATCATATCTAAGCATAATACTCACTTCGATCTTTTCTTCTGTTTTATTCAGTTCATATTCGTCTATGAGCGTTTGAAGTGGTTCAAGAATCACTACGTCTTTCACTGTTCTATCTCCATCTACTTTTTGTTTCTCACTTTCAATCTTGGCTGAAGGACAGATTTTTTTCACCTTCACTGCTTTGACCACAGGTGCCTTCAATTGAGCTTCTTTAGCCGAAGCTACTGAAGGAATGAATAAGAGACACGCGATGAAGGAAATGAATACTTTTCTTCGTGTTTGCATCAAGTTACCACCTTCTCACTCTAAATTCACATTACTTTCCTATTCAGACGTAAATAAGACAGTAAATGTTTCGTTGTTAACCTCACTTTTTACATAAAGGATTTATCCAATGTCATCAGATCTTTTTTTATAAAAAAATAAACCTCCTCGCCCTTAACTAAACAGGGCTTGGAGGTTCAGTTGTATGCTGGTTCAAAATGAACCAAGAACGTTACAGTTTTAACACCCATGTGCTACATGCCCCATGTTTCTTGTTTCTTGTTTCTTGTTTCTATTTTATTTTGAACCGGGATGATTCTTCGGCAAGTTGTTTGGTCAATCCATTAATGGTCTGCACCATATCTGCCAAATGCTCGGTCATGCCGGACTGTTCCTGCATTGTAGCCGTCACTTCCTCTACGGATGCAGATACTTCTTCCCCTGATGCAGACAAATTCTGTGCAGCACCAACAACGTCATCCTTATCGCGTTCAATGGATTCAATCTCGGAAGCGATAGCCTGTACCTGATCCATCATGTCATTCATGTTTTGGGTGACAAAAGTAAAGGTCTCTTTGGTTTGGTTAACACTGCTCTTCTGCTGCTGTGTGATCGCCTCGATGGCTTGTACACTGCGATTGTTCTGATCAACATGTTCAATCGTTCTGCCTACAATTCGTTTGATGTCCTCGGATTGTGACGTTGTCTGCTCAGCAAGCTTGCGAATCTCGGAAGCGACCACAGCGAAACCACGCCCATGCTCCCCTGCTCTTGCAGCCTCAATGGAAGCATTCAGGGCAAGCAGCTTGGTCTGATTTGCAATCTCGGCGATGGTGCCCGTGATCTGATGAATGTCGGACGAGCTCTCAGCGAGCTGTAGAGTAGTCTGCGAGATATTGCGAACTTCGCTCTCGTTCTGATCATTCACCGCGATAAGTGCATCAATAACAGCATGATTGTTTTTGAATGCTTCGGTAATTCCATCCGCCCTTTGCTTGACCGCCTGGGACATCTCGTTCACATTCTCAATCTTGTTGCCCACGTTCATGAATTTATCCACAATGGCTTCCGTATCATTCGCCTGGGATTCCATCGCCCGTGAAATTTCAAACGCCGTTGTCGTTGTTTCGGCAATGGAGGTCGAGGTCTGCTGGGTGGAGTGATCAAGTTCAGTTGTACTTGTTTTCAGCACGCTGATGGAATGGTTCATACTCGAAATCAGCTGTTGGTTGCCCGCGGCCATCGTGTTAAAGCTGTCCACCAATTGTTTGAATTCTCCGCTATATTTCCCCTTGGCTTGTACTGTGAGATCTCCGCTAGCAAGTTGTCTGAACAATACAGTCAGTTTCGAGATTGGCTTGGTGACAAGCAGTGAGATTAGTATGCCTGAAATGACAGATACCGCAATGGCACTGAACAATACAATATACATTTTATTGGCCATAGCAACCAAGGGTTTCCGTACATCACTTAACTTATCTTCAACAATAATCGTCCAGTCCGCTCTCGGGATTTTGGAATAGAATACAACTTTATCCTCCGTGCTAATTTCACCTTGTTGCAGCTCTCCATTTGAAGGCAGATCAACCAGTGATTGATACTCACCGGATTCCAGCTTCTGTCCCTCCGTCTTCTCATCTGCGGAATTAAACATCACGGTGCCTACACGATCCAGAATAATGACCTTACCTTCTTCATTAATTTTGATGTCCTGCAACTGGTTCACGAAGAATGAGGTCGAGGCCGTAGATGCGAGCACGCCTTCCACTTCCTTGTTATCATTATAGATCGGCATGGCAGAGACAGTCCCCAGTGTCCCCAACGATTCAGAGATCACACCTTCGCTGATGAAGTTCTGCCCTTGCATGGCCTGTTGGAAATACGAACGGCTGGCGCGTTCCCCACCGAGTATTTCAGGATTGTTTGCTGCGACAACGGTGCCTTTTTGGTCCAACAAAATAAGAACGCTGTTGCCCTTCATCCCGGCGAAGCTGTCTCCTAAAATTTCGTTGGCCTTATCCACGAGTTCACTATTTTCCGAGAAAAATGTTTCGTCACTCTGTCCTTCTGTATTCCGAATCTCCAGTAAATCCTGGAATGTTCGATGCGTCGTAATTAGAAACGTTGATTGTTCTTCCAACGTTAGTGAGGTGAGCAAGCCTGCACCAATCCGGTCAGAAGTTGCTTTAATTTCATCCTTACTTTTGTCCAGCGTAATGATCGCCGCTACACTGTAAGATAGTACCGCTGTTACCACCAATACGATTGTTACCAGTAAACTGATCATCAATGGTAATTTGACTCTGAACGACATGTTGATCATGCGTTCTCTCGCCTTCGCGATTAACAATAAATCCACCTTCCGTTTCTACGATGTTAGTGTCCAATTTTGTATGGGATAACTTTATATCTGTAGATATCAATCAATTGTTCAGCAGGAAAAACGTTTGCACTGAAAATGTTTTTTTATAATCTCCTATTCTTCTATATGAAAACAAAACTATATGTAACTAGTATTATATTTTTTTCGTTTACTCAATTTGTAAAATAAAGGTATAATTCTCTTTGAATTAATCTATCGTTTCTTCTTAGGGAAAAGGGTGCAAAGATAATGAAAAGAAAGGTTTTACCCAACCCATTTATTGCAGTCGTAATGACTTTACTTCTCTTCATTGCCGGGTGTAGCTCAGGAAAAGAAGCCCTTGAATATCTTTCAATTACAAACACGGAATATGTTAATGGAACAGATACCGATGATGGTATGATCATGAGAGTATACACATACGACATCCAAACGAAGACTCTAGCTGAAATGGCTGATTTGCCTTATAACTCTCAATATCCTTTAACTGTAGCTTCCTTAGCAAATGACACCATCTATTATTCAGGTGCAGGAAAAGATAAGGGTGACGAGTTGTTTTCCTATGATATTCAGGCAAAATCGACTCAACAATTAAGCTCAGGCTTATTTGCAATTAATTCAATTATTCCGGATACCATTGATCATACTTTGGTTATCGCTGCTGTTAAAAAGGGAGAACGTCCCGTCAAAGTCATTTTCTTTGATCAGAAAACGCAAGAAATGAACATCTTGAATGACGATGATTCGGATACAACTACATGGGATATTTCTTTTAACCCGGAAACGAGCAAAACCTATGCCATTCAATATTCCGAAGAAGAGCAATATATTCATATGGAGCAGTCCAATAAGGCGCAAACACCGATGGTTCCTCCAAACCATACCATCATTGAAATAGATCCTATTTCCATGCAGACGCGTAAGGTCATTGAACTGGATGAGGAACAAATCTTAACTCTGTCCGCGCGTGCAGATCAGATCATGATTGCCACGGCAAAACATATCAATAAATATCCCATTGAATACAGTATGGTGAATATCAGAACAGGGGAAAGAACGAAAATGTCCCTTCCTATCAAGGCCAGCAGCAAATTGTGCTTATCCAAAGATGGACGAGGTTTTTATTTCCTTGGGGAATATGTAGATGCAAACGTCAAACATGAACGAGGAATCTATTACTATGATTTGAAAACGAAAGAATTCGAAGAGGTATTTCTTCAAAAAGAGGGATTCATTAATAATTTTACGCTTCTATCGAATCTATAACCATTCCGTAATTATTAATTAGGCTCTTACAAAAAACAATAGCAAAATAGGGACGTTCCTGAAAAACACAGGCACGCTCTTGTTGAGTGGGATCAGCAAGGTGAATGTTCCATTTGTAATTACAGCGAAGCTTGGTAAGCTACTTAACTAATAGGCAGAAAGGAGATAACAGATAAGTATGGAATCTATCACATTACAACAATTAATAGAACAAACCATTCATCAGTATGTATCCTCGGATACTCACATCCTTAACATTGAAAGTAACCCTATCCAAGCGGGATCTCAGGCTGTAGAATTGCTTCGACATCATGTTGAATTCCTAGTAAATGGATTGAAAAAGGACATTTATCTCATTACGAAGAAGGCCACGTTCATTGAACGCTCTGCCTTGTCCAGATTATTTTTACAAGGAGCTAATGTGCCTTTTAGTCTATCAAATGAACCTCATTCTGAAGATCGCAGCTTGATCTGCATTCAGGATGTGGACTACCAAACCGATTATAGCCATCTCGATATGGATCTGCTTCAGAATAAAGAATTACGAGCGCTGGCTTACATACATGGAACGAATATGGGGTCGAAAAAAGAACTGCCCTGGATATCCGCTGTGGATCGAAATCATATCATCGACATGATGGAAAATCGTTGGAGACCTTCGTGGACCACCGCTATAGAAAGCCCGGCATTCATTGAGGGATTTGGATTACCGATCCTATCGGAAATTGAAGCTGTAGCCAGTAGCATCGTAGATGATCTTGAAGTTCTAATCAGAGATGAACATATGCATACGATGATCCATAATGATCTGAATCCCGGAAACATACTGGTACATAACAATGAGAATGTCTATTTTATCGATTGGGAGGAAGCAAGGTATGGCTCCGTGTTCTTCGATATTCCTCTGCGATGTAGCCACTTAAGACAAGTAGAGATTTATCGGGAGGCTCTAAGTTCCTATGGATACGATATCCCACAAGAGCAATTCGAGAAATACTTCTCCCTGGCGTCCCGTTATCTTGGCATCCGTTATATGAGTTGGAACCTTGGTGTCTGGGAACAGCACCCACATGCAAAGGACGACTTAATAAAATACATGAAGATGGTAACTCAACCTTTGTTCTCCTGAACCCTCCTCATTCCGGGTTAGGCATAAGTTGTATTCACTGTTTTCCCTCAGGTAATGTGTGGTTTATTTCCCCTATGATAAACCTCCATTACCTCTTTTGGCATGTCCTTTTTCAATCTAAACGAGTATTATGAAAAAAATATTGCAAACGGAACAATGTTCCGTATATAATTGGAACATGATTCCGCTTATACTTGTCTTTAGCATAGCAAGGCGCCGCTAGTCACAAATTGATGCAAAAAAGGAGAATACTATTATTATGGAAATTAAGGTTAATGCGCCCACTCCAGTCGTCTCGGTGAAACCGGTAGTGCTATCAGCCCCGGACCGTGATGAGGATTTGCAAGTGCGAGTGTCTGCGCCCGCGATTGGGCACGAATTGCCTATTATTCTTTTCTCCCACGGCTTTGGCTGGTCGTTGGACGGCTACGGCCCGTTGGTCGACTTCTGGGCATCTCAAGGCTTCGTGGTCATTCAACCCACCCATCTCGACTCAAGGACGCTCAACCTTTCTCCTGAAGATCCCCGTACACCATTGATCTGGCGTTTCCGGGTCGAAGACATGAAGCGCATCCTTGACCAGCTTGATCTCATTGAAGCTTCCGTTCCCGGCCTCAGTGGGCGCCTCGATCGCAACCGCATCGCTGCAGCAGGACACTCCTTCGGCGGCCAGACGGTGGGCATGCTGCTCGGCGCCCGAGTCCTTGATGCCTACGGCGAACCGGGAGAGGACATGTCGGACTCTCGAATCAAGGCGGGCGTGTTGCTTGCCACGACTGGCAAGGGTGGAGCTGATCTTAGTCCGTTCGCAGCTGAGCATTTCCCCTTCATGAACCCGAGCTTCACAGACATGAGCACGCCGACCCTCGTGGTCGCGGGGGACAATGACCAGTCTCTACTGTCCACTCGGGGACCTGACTGGTTTACCGACCCGTACTTCCTGAGCCCGGGCAGCAAGAGCCTGCTCACCCTCTTCGGCGCAGAGCACTCGCTTGGCGGAATCCCCGGGTACAGCGTCACGGAAACGACGGACGAGAACCCCGAACGAGTCGCCCTGATCCAACGGCTCTCGTGGGCTTACCTTCGCAATGCGCTCGACCTCGACGATTCCAGCTGGCCGTCAGCTCTCGCAGCTCTGGAAGAGAGCGACAGTCCGCTTGGACGTATCGAGTCCAAATAAGGAATTGGTGATTCCATCGATCTGACAATTATAACAAAGCTTAATTACACATCAGTTAACAATACATTGATGATCAGAATGTAGATCAGAATGAATAGTTCAAGCCGGGAACATACTCATTTCGGAATGCTTACGAGTATGGCTCGAAGTATGTGATAGCCACATTGAACACACAAATGAATGTAAAAAAGGAGATACCATGAGTATGGAAATAAAAATCAGCACGCCTGCTCCAGTTCTTTCGTTCAGTCCGGTAATACTTTCAGTTCCCGGCCGTGCTGTAGACCTGGAAATACGGGTCACCGCACCGGCGACCGGAAGCGAACTTCCGATCATCCTTCTCTCGCATGGGCAGGGTCCATCCAATCATCTCTCCTCACTGAACGGATATGCTCCACTCGCCAACTTCTGGGCAGCACATGGATTCGTTGTAATCCAGCCGACCCATCTGAGTTCGAGAACGCTGAACCTCGGTTCGGATCATCCCGAGGCGCCGCTATACTGGCGATCCCGGGCTCAGGATATGACACATATCCTTGATCAGCTAGACACAATCGAGTCCACTGTTCCGCAGCTTCTCGGACGCCTCGACCGGGGTAGAGTCGCCGCAGCTGGCCACTCCATGGGCGGGCACACCATAAGCCTGCTGCTAGGAGCGCGGCTCACCGATCCTCATGACGGAACAGAAGTGAACTTGGCTGATCCCCGGATCAAGGCGGGCGTACTACTTGCGGCGCCCGGCAGAGGCGGCGATGCACTCAGTGAATTCACGATCGAAAATTATTCCTTCTTCTCTACTACCGATTTCTCTGAAATGAAAACACCAGCGCTCGTTGTTGCCGGGGACAAGGACAACTCCCGTCATCTGACGGTTATGGGCGCAGATTGGCACACCGATCCGTATTTCCTTTCCCCCGGCCCCAAGTCCCTGCTCACTCTGTTCGGCGCAGAGCACGGACTCGGTGGAGTGTCCGGCTACGATGTCGCCGAGACAACAGATGAGAACCTTGAACGGGTAGCTGCGGTTCAGAAACTCACCTGGGCTTATCTCCGTACTGAACTCTATCCAGAAGATTCCGCATGGGATTCAGCATGTATGGCTTTGGCAGGGAACGACAACCCGCTGGGTCGTATCGAAACCAAATAAGGAGACTGACTGACTGACTGATTGATTGATTGACTGATGGATCGTATCAACTTGGCAGGGTGATATCATCATGATCAACATATTCCTCCGATAAAAGAAAAAGAAGCCATCTGCATGGCTCCCCTATTCAATCGTATATATCTTGTTATGGCAGCAGGAACCTGACCCGTTCCTGCTGCCGTTTTTTTATTCTGTGCAATCCTTCCAGGAACCACAAGCCTGGAAAGAAAGCTCGATCCATCAGCAAGATTTGCAAGCTTTATTTTACTTGGCAGATAGCTGGATAGCATTGGAACCTTAAATATCAGCAGCAGTCTCTCGCTTACAGAGTCGCACGATAGCGCAGTCCATCTACGAGCAGAGCAACCATCTGCCGAGCCTGCATGGCATTGCCCTTCTGTCCCGTCGCAGAGAGACTCGCTACTGCTCGTAGCAATTCATCCGGTTCAACATCAGCACGCACCTCACCAGCAGCAGCAGCAGTATCAAGCAAGGTTCGCAGCGCAGGATTCAGCCGCTTATCAAAGTAAGCAGGTAGGGTCTCATATGCCGGGTTGCCCGAATGCAGAGCAGCCGCGAGTCCACGCTTGGCCGCTATGAAGTCCACGTAGCGCTGCATCCATTTCGCCAAGGCCTCACCGGGTTCATACTGGACAGACAGCTCCTCCGCCGCATCTGCACAAGCATCGACCTCCTGCCGGAATACGGCCTCGATCAGATCCGAGCGCTGTGGAAAATGACGATAAAGGGTGCCAACACCTACACCTGCCTTCTCCGCAATCTCCCGCACTGGAGCATCCACTCCCGAGGTCGCAAACACCGTCATTGCGGACTGGAGCAAAGCATTGATGTTGCGCTGTGCGTCGGCGCGCACGGGTCGACCCGTGTGATCGCGAGGTTCCAAACCTTCACTGGGGTTTTCCGTTTTGTCATTCATCCATTAGTTCCCCCCATCAATTTAATCCTCAATTTACATTCACAGAATTCATCCATTACCGATTACCCCGAATTATACTATTAACACCCATATGACTCAACCATATGTCCGATTGTAATCCTTTGTTAATAGGGATTGGCTTCAACTATATTTTCCGAAAACACGAAAAAAAACATCCATCATAAAAAAGCTCCTGCCAGCACAAAGTGGCAGAAGCAACTTGATAGATGATTCAGAGCGAACATCGCATCCAGAGCATTGATATGCTTATCGATCACTTTTTGGATCTTTTCTTTAACCCAGCTCCGCGATCCGCTTCCCAATGCGTGGAAATAGTCCAAAAGCATTCTCGTAGAATACCTTCTCATGATGCTGCTCCGGCACGAGTCGGCGGACGAATTCTGCATAGAGATCAATTGGCGCAAGCGGCCAGTCGGTTCCGAACAACATTTTCTCGTAATGATCCGAATATACCAAGGCCCGGCGGAAATGATCCATGAACAGGGGTTCGTTCATAAACCGTTCAAATTGGGGCCGATCACCGACCACAAGACCAGACAGATCTGCGTAAACGTTCGGGTTCTTCGCCACGACTTCAGCGGCATCCATCACCCAAGGATCTCCCAAATGACAGATCATAAAATTCACACCGCGCTGTTGAAAGGCTAATTCGTCTACGGTCAGCGGATGTGCATACTTGAGCAAACCATTCATGGAGTACGTATCCCCCGTATGAATAACCACCGGCACGTTATACTTGGCTGCAAGTTCATAGACTGGAGTGTAGATCTTGTCATATACGTAGTAATGATAATACCCCGCATATAGTTTGATTCCGGCTACTTCAGGCGCTTGCAGTCGTGCTTCAATCCGGTCCAGCTCGGCCTGAGCGTGTTCACCACCAAGGTGGTTTGGATTAATGCCGACGCATTCCATAAGGAATGACGGAACCGTTTCTTCCAAATCAAGTCCCATCGGGTTGGGAGAATTGGAATCCGGGAACGCTCCCTTCGTCTGCTCCGTAACCCCCATTCCGATGCCAAGAATAACGTCGTTCTTATCAAACTCCGCCTTGAGGCCAGCGGCAGAGTAATCCACTTTCGATAAATCGATCGCCGTTCGATGAAAGCTGTCGATGTCCGACAAATGAATATGAATATCAATGATCGGCATGTGAAGCCTCCTTTTCGTCGGTAGAAGTTGCAAAGGTTAGCTTCAAAAGGTCACGGACATCCTCTGGACTCAGGGGGATTTGTCCCAAGATCAGATAGGTCGGCTTCATCCAGACCGTATCCCCATTTGGAATAGTCAGATGCTGATGTACGCTGTGACCAAGCACCTGGTTGTTCGCAAATGCCGAAGCGTTCTGGTTTGGATATCCATCTACTGCATGCAGCATGTTCTTACGCGAAACCGCCCCTACACGCAAGAGCCCCTTCAATTGAAGACCCGCGTCCACCTTCCCCAGAGGGAACCGTCCTTGCTCGGGGTGTTCGAGCCAACTATCAGCAAAGACAGACGAAGGCTTGAAGAAATGATCTTCCGTCAGCGAGTAATCCGTCAGTGCCAAGCCGCTTTCGTTGGTCACCGAATGCAATTCACAGAGTACAGATACGCCGGGCAGCATGAGATAATGCTGGTGTACCGTAATTCCCCGATTCGCTTCATGCTTCTCGATGCGGGTTGTGATCTGAATTCCTTTCCAGATGTTACCGTGATTATCCTTTTGCTCCGTCCAAGCCGCGCTTCTCTGCTCCAGCTGACGGCTGAAACCGTTCATACCGGGGATACCCACGCCAAGTCCACCATACCATGGATTCCACCAGGAACGGGGTGCTGCTTCCGGGTACGAACTGTCCAGCCATTCCTCGCCCTGGTGCTTCAAGGAATGCACGACACTTCCGAAGCCGGGTGCAGCTGCCATGGAGAGAACTCCATTGCTCACCGTGTAAACGGGTCCTGCCGGACCTTCTTCAATCACGCATTCAACGATTGCTCCCGTCTGCGGATACCAGAGGGCGGTCCGTTCCTGAACACGATCCTCGCCTCGATAAACAGCCCGAACCTTCCAGCCGAATTCACTTTCTTCTGTCGCAACCTTTTCCTCAGGGAAGAATTCCAACTGAGCAGAGCGTAGGTCATCCTCTCGGTGTAATTCCATATCGGCCGCTAAGTGCTCAGGTGCGCCACCATTCTGCACGTACAGTTCCAGATTTCCGGCGAGCGGAACCATTTTTCGTTCGATCAATTCCGCTGTGAGTACGTCTGAAACAAACGGATTGCCGCCACTAAGTGTTAGTTCAAGATGGTTGTCCAGCGTCGGTACAAATGCACTCCGCTGTTTTCGGGCGAAAGATCGGAAATCCTGCCATTTGGCAAAGGTGTTCAGAGCAAATACGGTCGCCTTTGTTCTCACAACGGCTCCTGCTGGAATTCGGCCAAGCTCATGCTGTAATCCCAGCGTATGTTCCGGACGAAGCAGCTTCAGCGAAGGGTCCCAATAGATACCGCAAGCACCGAACTCTTCCTTGCAGAACAGCCAGTTCTCTGTAATTTGGGCGCTGTCCCAATGGCTCGGATCGCCAGAGTATGCGTCACCCATGTCCACATAACGACCTTGGTACGGAAGAATAAGCCGATTCCCAAAGAAACCGAAGTTCGTCATCAAGAACATATTCTCTTCCAGTTCCCCACTGCGAGTATTGCCAATTTCGTGGTGGAATGCCGCGATTCCGTTGGCAGACAGCTTGACGATGGACCTGATCTCCAAACCAGGAAAGTCTTCCGATTCATACAGTGCTTCGAGAACCTGGTTTTCTCCCTCCGGATAGATGTTCACTTCTTTGGCTTGTTTCTTGGAAAATTCTTCTGCAAATGGCTTACCCAGCTTCGGATAGGTCCACCAGAACGTGTGATGTGAACCAGGGTATTCAATCCACATGTTGTTATCCTGCTTACTCATATGGAGGGAGAATGCGCCGTTCACGGCCACCCACTGTTCCCCGTTCTCCCCACCATAACGGCCCTCCATTCCCTTCATGAGAACAGACAGCTTGGTTGTGAAAGAGACCGCCTGCCTGTCTGCCGGAACAGCCGTCACCTCTACTTCTCGCGAGTAGAGACCATACGAATGCAAGGTGAAGGACACCGGCACAGATGCTTTGCCTTTTGCAGGAACCGTGAAGCGTACCGAGCGTTCTGCCCACTCCAGGAATTCATCCTCCGGCAGGTCAAAAGCGAACTCCGCTTCGGAATCAAAATTATTTTCCACGTTCAGGTACACTTCGGCCGGGATACCTGTATAGAGCTCCTTCACGGGCAGCACTGCATTGATCTTGGCCGGGAATTTCGGGGCGACGCCCACACGGAACTCGGCTTTCCTACCACCGATCAGCCATGTGCTGGTGACAACGGGGTGGGTCTTATTCTGGCTCTGCTCCTCTGTAACCGGATCAAGGTGGAACTCGCCCTCCACAATTACCGTTTCTCCCGGAGCAACCACTCGTACAGCGTCCAGCGCAAAACGAATATTTTTGTTGTTCTGGCCCTTGATCTCAAACGCCAGCTCGGATGCTGAGCGGTTCTTGATTCGATAGCTAACCTTGTATGCGGAACCAAATACGAGATCATGATCGTCAATCTCTGTGGAAATTTCGTAATCTGGTGTTTCGAGAGCCGTCAGCCCGCGACCAGACTTCTCGAATTCGGCTCGCAAGGAGATATCTCCCTTTTTCCAGGAATAATCAAAGAAATCGAAACCACGCTCCCGTCGGCCATCCGGCTCAATGACGAGTTCACGCGTGCTGTCTGCGTACCAATCCAGCTCCTCAAAATAAGGAGCAAGTGCTTCCGTTTGCAAGATCGTCGGGATGAAGTTCATCAGATGCACGTTATCATCTTTTTTCTCCCAAAAGAATCCGCATTTCTTGTACATTGGTACAGCCTTGGTGTTGCCGGCCCACGTAAACAGATCCAGGCGAGGCCATCCCGCTTCCACAGTCTTGCGAACGGCGTTCAGGATCAGATTGCGGCCTACCTTGTAGCCATGATAATCGGGACGCACATTCAATAGGGGTACATACAGGGCATTCTCGTCATAGCGGTAGTGGGCGAAACTGCAGAAACCAACAACCTCATTCTCATGAACGGCGAGAAACGCATTGAGATTGGACGAACTCTCCATCTCTCGGCGAACGGTATCCTCCGTTCTCTGGTTGGTGCCGCCTCCCCAACTTTCATTACTGCGATTCCACATATCAGCGAGTGCAGCAGCGTAAGAGGGATCGTATTCAATAATGCGGATTTGTTCGATAATCGAAGTAACGGTCATATTTGGATCTCCTTATCTTTATGTATAGGATGGTCTTCGTGATCATTCGATATGGCCTTTGCCCGATCGCCGCAAAGATAATATAGGCCATGTTTGAAGGAGCTAGCGATAGTCTTATCATACTATAATTGGAAAGAATTTCAGAGGATTAAAAATCTTTCTTTTCATCAAAAGCACCTAATGCATACCTTTATTTGAAGGGTCAAGGATGGAAGGGGCTATTTAGGTATGAAAGCAAAAAATCCACGTCTCTGAATTAGACGTGGATTTAGGTATATGATCAGCTGCTAATCTTCAATTATGCCAAAATAGAACGGACATTGCGTAGAACTGATTTCATAGGGATTTGCTCATTAAGCAACATACAACAGCAAAACCCGTTACTTCATCGGTCGGTCGCCTCGCTGGGAATGATTAAAGTAGCTCGTTCCCTTCCGTGCCAAAGTCTATTTCTTCATGTCTTGTATCCTGTTTCACTTTAGAGAGCAAATTCTTTAGATGGTTACGTAGTTCCTCATTGGACTCTTCAGGCTTGGTTTTTGGACGCAACAACAATTCATTATCTGCTGTCACCAGAATCTCAATTTCCGAGCCTTCTTCCAGATTAAGATGCTTAAGTAATTGGTTAGGAATGCGAATTGCACTGCTATTTCCCCATTTGCTAAGTGTGGCTGTAATCATGGTAATCCCACACCTTTCATTTGATTGATGCTCCAGGGCTTTCCACTTCATCCCTACTAGTGTCCTTTATCATCAGCTCGCCTTCGCGAGTTTCGTGCCGCGAATCGATGCTGTAGCGTATACAACGAGCGCTGTCCAGATGAGCGCAAAGCCAACGAGCAGAACCGGCGAGACCGATTCCTTGAATACGAATATGCTCAGTAACAGCATGATCGTCGGCCCGATATATTGAACGAAGCCGAGCGTTGACAGCGACATTCGGGCGGCTGCTCGCGCAAAAAAGAGCAGTGGCAGCGCCGTAACTACGCCGGAAAGAAGCAGTTCGATGAACGTCGGTGCAGGCAGCGTCCATGCCGTCGTTTTCCCCACAACGGCCAAATAGATCCAGTAGCCGAGCGCGACAGGCAGGACTACAGCTGTCTCCGAGAATAAGCCTATAGAAGCGTCCTGCTTGATCTTCTTCTTCGCCAGGCCGTACAAGCCAAATGACGCGGCCAGCGAGATCGCGACCCACGGAAACCGCCCATAGTCAATCGCGATGATGAGTACCGCGACGCCAGCGATGGCAATCGCGAGCCATTGGCCACGGTTTGGCTTCTCACGAAGGAAGAAGACCGCTAACAACACGTTCAGCAATGGGTTCAAATAATAGCCGAGACTTGTCTCGACAACATGACCGTTGTTGACTGCCCAGATGAAGATGAGCCAATTGGCAGCAATCAGCAGTCCGCTCGCAGCGAGCGACAGCAAGAGCGAACGGTTAGTCGCAATCTTCTTTATGTCACCCCAGCGGCGCTGGGCGGCGACCAGAATACCCATAAAAACGAAAGACCAAACAACCCGATGCGACAAAATCTCGCCTGCCGGAACTTCGCTAAACAACTTCCAATAAAGCGGGAGAACCCCCCACATGATATACGCGATAATAGCGTTGACCAACCCGTTATTCATAATCATTTATCCCCTCTTCTTGCTCTGATGTCTGAACGGATTATACGTCTCAATCCCCTCTCAAGTAAAGGAAAAATCGTTTCTCAACTGTTATATATTCAAAATTTAGGTTGATTTAACTTATTACTTATTAGTCAAGGTTAATAATCTTATCAAAGCAGTATGAATCTTTGTCATAGCCATTATGCTCATAAAAAGCATGAGCGTCGGTTCGCTTGAATCCGCTGCATAAAATAATACTAGATATTCCGAGTTCTTTAGCATAATTTTCAGTTTGTCTTAATAGTTTTGTACCTACCCCACGATGCTGAAATTCCTTTTTAACGGCAAGAGCTTGAATATGTAAATAACCAATCGTAACCCCTACGGATAATGCCTGAACTATAGTTACAAAACCAACGACAGCATTTTCAGATAATGCAACAAATGTTTTGTAATTCCCGTCCTCATTCATTTTTTCTGTAGTAACTCGAAAGTTTTCATCATTAACATTACGAATCTCAAGCACATCGTTCCATAAAAAAACAACATCAGTATAATCATTCGCTACAATTTCTCGTATCCTAATTTCCATGCCTAACCCCCTTAGTAGAAATGTTCGTTAAAGCATTCGATAATTGATGAAGCAATCCTGCCCGTTAATTGAACGGATCATTTTTGTAACGAAAAAAATAATACCATCGTTCATAATGGATTTTAAAGGAAACTCTTTTCCGGCTTGTAACGTTTATGTTACGTGAATAACAATTACTTAAGGAGGAATCAAGTTGAAGCGATATTTTCTCTAATGTTGATGTCACCGGGATAGGTTTCTTTTCCCCTTATTAAAAAACTATCTATGAATATCCAGACCTCTGTAAGCCGCCACGCTGTCCCCCTTTAGAGCCTCGCGAACGTGATGTAATCCACTTGGACAGGTTCTGCCGATTCGATCCGAAGTGCCCTGTTAATCTGTCCCCGGTGATACTGCCCATGTAAGAGGACCTGCAGCAGGATGTCCCGGACGGATGTTCGGAACGGCACCCCACTCTGATTCGCATAGTCGATCATCTCGTCCAAATCAGATGCCTTGATTCCTTCGATATAAACGCGATATTGCTCTGCATTTTCTTCAAACATCGTCCGGATCACCGTCAGGTCTTCCGCTTCCTCCCACAACGAATACTGCGCACTGCCCTTGCCCTGCAATCGGGACAACCAGACTCTTTCCGCGACCGCAACATGCCGAACGAGCTTCAGAACGTCCTTGTTCTTCGTCCCACTCTCTTCGAGCGCTTCCAAGATACGTCCATCCGCCCAGTACAGGTGATCCATCATACACTTGATCGTCTTCATTTCGATTTCCCCCTCTTCGTCTCATCGATTATTTGAACCTACTGTCTCCCATTAGTTAAACTAATGAAGCTTCTCATTTGATTTAACCGATCTCTGACCGGACGCCTCAGTGTCTTGGCTGAACGCCATCGTTTAACCTAAATCCGTAAGGACTTGTTTCGCATAAGCATCCCAATCCGCTTCATCTGTGTTAATCTCTAAAGTTGGAATCAATGATTGTTTCGCAGCCATTCGAAGGTTTTCTTGATCATCTAAAAACGTTTCACATACTTGGGTAACAGTAGACTTTCCCATCACATATGACTTCCACGCTTCACCGCGACTTTCAATAAACCTAGGCTCAACAGCATCCTGGGACAAGGTTAAGAGTACACAATGTGCATTCATCCTGGATAGACGTTTCTCAAGCAGCTCAATCTCCGGAGAGGCTTTAAATGCAGCTCTATGATTTACATGAAACCTCTCTAAAAGAAAAAATATACCTTTTGATGGTTTGGAATGACCAAGAAAGTTAATCCAATCGTATTGTTGTTCAAGATAATCAACATGTCGATTTAGAAGTGAGATATGTTCATCCTTATCCATGGATCTTAAAACACCTTGGTGTGAATGCAATACTTGTGAATAGTGTTCACTTATTGCAATTATAGTTTTCTCACTATTCGGTGTTTGACTATGTAGTCTCTTTATAGCAGAAAATAATGATGTTTTTCCTACAGTAGACATCCCTTCGATAATTACACCCCGAATCATCTTCCTACTCCTCCTATGCTTCTTGGTATCCTTCCCTGTACTTAGTGCCCGCTCAAATAGTAGTAGATTTATTCGACGTGAGAAATGAACTAACCTGCCCGTTAGCTTAATAAAAATAGCAGGATACCGAAGTGCCTGCTATTTAATGAGTATATTATTCCACTATCGTTTCCCTTTAGTTCAATCTAGACTGACATGAATCTTGTTCATTGCAAGCCAATGAAGAGTTTTAGACCGAGGGTTTCTCCAAGCCTGTTGATGTGCTTGATTATCTCTCACACCTTACGAACAGAGGGCGAGTAAAATACGTCCGCATGCATATGTTGAATTTTGTCCCAGTTACCAGGATTGGTTGTGTCTGGAGAGCGGTGCTCCAGAATAGCCTGATATAGCGCGGTCTTTTGTTCTAAATGCGCAATATGGCGTTTGGCTTCTTCGAGCTGAACGAGAGCCGCTTCTTTATGCTCCATCATGAGTGCGAAGCGTTGCGGGATGGTCGAATCCCCTTCGAGACATAGATCTATATACTTTTTGATAAATTCAATTGGCATCCCGGATTGCTTGAGACATTTCACGCCATGCAACCAGTTGATCGATTCATGGTCGAACATCCGAATGTTGTTTTGATTGCGCTGTACGCTTGGCACCAGGCCTTTATCCGTGTAAAAACGCACGGCGTGCTCGGTGAGTCCCGTTATTTTGGCGGCTTCTTTAACCGTATGCATGTGAAACCCTCCTTGAAAAAAAATTTATAAGACGCTTGCCTTCGTGTAGCACGAAGGTTCTAAGCTTATTGTAATGCAAATTCAGCCGTATGTGGAATTAGCGTTGCAGTGCCCGATTCCTGGGATACGCGCCGTTTGCTGTTATACATTTAAACCCTAGGAGGAATTACAATGCAAAACGTAACATTAAACAATGGTGTGAAAATGCCGATCATCGGCTTTGGTGTCTACCAAGTTCCAGATGCTGAAGAATGCGAGAACTCCGTATATGAAGCGCTGATGGCTGGTTACCGTCTGATCGACACCGCCTCCGGTTATCTGAATGAGGAAGCGGTCGGACGTGCGATCAAGCGCAGCGGCATACCGCGTGAGGAGCTGTTCATTACGACCAAGCTCTGGGTTCAGGATGCCGACTACGAGCGCGCCAAGCTGGCTTTTTCCAAATCCTTAAAAAAGCTACAGCTCGACTATCTCGATCTATATCTTATTCACCAGCCGTTCGGCGATTACTACGGCGCTTGGCGTGCGATGGAAGACCTGTACCGCGAAGGTAAAATCAAGGCGATCGGTGTCAGCAACTTCCTGCCCGACCGTCTGATGGACCTTATCGTGCATAATCAAATCGTGCCTGCCGTTAACCAGGTCGAAACGCACCCGTTTTATCAACAGATTGAGAATGGTGCTTTTATGAAGGAGCAGGGAGTGCAGCACCAGTCGTGGGCACCATTCGCAGAAGGAAGGGGCAACCTGTTCGGCAACGAAGTGCTGACATCGATCGCGTCAAAACACAATAAGTCCGTCGCCCAGGTCGTGTTGCGTTGGCTTGTTCAGCATGAAGTCGTTGTAATTCCAAAATCGGTCAAAAAAGAGCGGATCGTCGAAAACTTCAACATTTTTGATTTTGAGTTGAGCGCGGACGATATCGAACAAATTTCCACCCTCGATACGCGGGAAAGTCTTTTCTTATCGTACCGCGATCCCGAAGTCGCCAAAATGATGGGCAACTGGATAATCGATTTGTAAACCTTGATCGACCGAAACTCATCACGTTTTAAACTCATTTATTAAGAAAGGGCAACTTTCCGCCCCTTAGTTTAACAAAAAGCAGCCGATTACATAAATCGGCTGCTTTCGCGTTTTTATTAACTAACCTTTCCCTTTAACGTAATAATTTATTAGTACATCATTCTGAATTGAACCATCATTATAACGATAAAAGAAGAAATAAAGCTTAGTATTGCAATCAAAATATGAAGACAACTGAATGAGATTTTTTCCACAAAAATTCGTTCTTTTCTTTGAATGAAGCATGAGTAAATGAACACAGTGATCACAATGGGCAGATATTGATAAAGATTGGGTCCATCGTTACTCGGCAATATTTTACTAAAATATTCAATGGTAGTTTCATTAGCAATCATCAATGCATATATAACACCGATTATCGCTGATATAAAAAACTGAAATGCTATCTGAATTATTCTATTCTTCAAAAGGAATGGACCACGTTTTTGGTATACATCATTGACCATTATATATTTGTTGCCTCCTCCATTCTTTTTGAATAGTTCTCCTATATTTTACCACACAGTTCATTCTAGTGATCTAGCGCAGTGATATCACCAATCCGAACTAACCTGCCGGTTAGCTTAAAAAAGGCAACTGATCGCTCTGATCATATGCCTTCTCTTCTTTATTCAACTCTCGTCACCCGTTAGTTCAATACACGATTCCTCGTACCACTAAATACTCCTTTGAAGCTTGACATTAAATTCTGTCGTTGACGCAGTGACATACTCTATATAATTCACAGAGCCGTTAAAGTTCAAATAAGCTTCATAACGCATGCGGATTCCAGGTAAAGTAATCAAATCCAGTACATTTTCCTTTGGAACCCACCTGCATTCGCTCGTTTCATTAGAAGTAGCTAACTCTCCACCTACGGCTTTACACACGAAATCAAACATAACCTTCGTAGGGACATCAGTCACACCGTCATACCACTTATGTATTGCTGTATTCGAAACAACACTAATTAAATGGCTAACCGTGGCGTCTATTCCACTTTCCTCTTTGATTTCACGAATGACGCCATCAATCAGGTTTTCTCCCACTTCAGTTATCCCACCAGGATACACCCAACCATCGTCATGGGCTTTTACTAAAAGGATATTTCCATGTCCATCTTCTACAATTCCACCTGCAGATACAATATGTGTCGGAAACGCCATTTTACAACCTCCAAAAAAGATAAAGTTGTATATTTATTCCACATGATTCGCATACTTTCCTGCCTTTATGAGTTACTATGAGGTACTCGCGACATGATTGAACTAACCTGGATTTGAACCCTAGTACCTAATGAGATAAGACACGAAGCATTAAATTATTTAATTCACAAAAATTTGACCCAGGAATGACTTTCTGGAAAGTGCTGGTTTAAAAAAGATTTCAGCCATTAACCTTCTGATTGATTTATCCCTCTTATAATCCAAAAATTTTCTTCAGTATCCATGATCATAAGTTGAAAAGCCCAAGGTGACTCGTCATCTTCCCAAAGCCTAAGCTTACCATCCTCAGCCCTGTATAACATCCCATCACGATTTAAATACTGATAAACGATGAATTGTTCTGCACGTGTAATAATAAGATCAATATCACTATGCTCCCTAGTTTGCTTAAACCATGTTCTCCAGATATCTGTTGAATAATGCTAATGAATATTCCTTTTGAGAGATCAAATTTTCTGTAATCTGTTTAATTACTTCTTTATCACGTAGCTCCAGTAAATCTGGAGTCAACAGATCCTTAGGTGCTACCCATTTGGAATCAATGATCTCTGTTGTATCTAACTGAAGAGAACCACCGATGATTTCACCAATAAAATGAAATAAAATAACCTGATGATTTGTACTGCTAATGAAATTATAAATACCTGTAGTGGCTGTAAGTCTAACGTCATAGCCGGTTTCTTCTTTTGCTTCTCTACGTGCCGCCTCTAGAATATTTTCACCGTACTCGATTCTCCCTGACGGGAAATTCCATGTATTCTTAACAGATGCTTTGTTTTCTTTGATCATAAGTAGCTTATCTTCATGTATTATCGAAACACTCACAACCAATACAATCCCGTTTTGAGTCACGTTATAAACCCTCCATTGTTAGAAAATCAACCCACTCTCATTAGAACATACGTTCCATTTGTTGTAAATAACTGAACTACAACTTGTATACTACCCTGCCCGTTTGTTGAACAAGAAAACAGCTGATCGTTTGATCAGCTGCTTTCTTTGTTTTATAACGTTATTGTATCCCGTTAATTGAATAAGCAAAGTCAATTCAAAGCATTTTTAAGTTTTCCTATACACTTAATTACATGGTTGATGTTTTCTTCGTCATTCATAGCATTTCTTGAATGTAAAAGTGCTGGTATTAAGGATTCAACGGAGTTTCCAAACTGTTTCATTCACTCATATCGTGGAACCATCCAAAGATGAAATTGATGTGTGGTGTCCTCATTGTAAAAATAGTAAACATAATCGATTCCAAGTTCTTTTCTTTGGGCATCTCGAATTTCCCTAACTAACTTCATATATCTATTCGATTCATCTTCAAATAGTTCATCCATACATTAAAAGTACCTTTTAGAAGCAAGGATAACTAATTCAGGGAGAATCATCTCTCATGGAAGGAGAATGGGAGGAAAGTAGGATGTGCATGATTGCCTCTTAAATCTCAACCTGGTTTCAAACCGATCAAACATTGATTTAATAAAGTGCGGTCTTTATTATGAAGGTCAAAGACCAATCCATATTCATTTATATCGTCCAATTCGTTCTTAAAAACAATGTTCCCTTTGAACCGGAACGTTCGATCAAGGAGTTTGGCCCTGAGTTGTATCATAAAGTCTCGACTTACAGGCAGACTCAACGTCGATACGAAATGCAGATCGTTGATGCCTATTTCTTTAATCGCGACTTCCGTTACGCCTAATTTAATATCTTCGCCCTTTATTTTGACTATGGTCATATCTGCATGTAAGGGAGGTGTGAAATACCTTCGCTTCCCGGATTTTCTGTCTTTTCCGTCAAGGCCGCCCTCAGACGTGGCCTCTTTGGGAGGCAGTGTACCCAGGCTCAGCAACATGATAAAATCATGCTCGGGAACCGCACGGCTAAATATGTAGCCTTGTACTTGATCGCAAAGATGCTCTTTCACGAACTGAAGCTGGTCCAAGGTCTCTACGCCTTCAGCAACAATTGTCATGTTCAGGCTTTTGGCCATCTGGATGATCGCTTGTGTGATGGACTTTTCCTTGCTGTTTGTTGCGGTTACCTCTTTGATGAAGGACCGGTCGATTTTTAAAATATCAATAGGAAAACGAGTCAGGTAAGACAGAGAGGAGTAACCGGTGCCGAAATCGTCCAAGGCCATTCTGATGCCCAGGTTTTTCAACTCGGCCATGGTATCCTGAATCGATTCTTCATGCTGCAAAAAGACGCTTTCCGTTATTTCGAGCTCGATCCATTTCCCTTGTACGTCAAAGGTTTGGAGCGTATCATGCAAATTCGACACATAGTCTCTCTCCAAAAAGCTTTTGGGAGAGATATTGATCGATACGGGCACTTTTTTCAGACCTAGTCGATCCCACTTGGATAGGTGCTCACATACGGTTCTTGATATCAAGTCTCCAAGGGGTAATATGAGTCCGGTCTCTTCGGCCAGAGGGATGAATTCCGCTGGCGAGACAATGCCCCACTCCGGATGGTTCCACCGAATGAGCGCTTCGGCGCCCAGGATCGTTCCGGATCGGGGGCACACTTTGGGCTGGTAGTAGATCTCGAATTCTTCATTCGATATTGCCTTTCGCAGGCCTTTTTCAAGCGAAAAGATCCGAAAGGTATTCACGTTCATCGATGAAGTGTAAAATTGGTAATTGTTTTTGCCGTTTTCCTTGGCTCGAGCCAGCGCAATATCGGCATTTTTAAGCAATGTCCCGCCGTCGTTACCGTCAGAAGGGAAGATGCTTATGCCGATGCTGGTGGTAAGGAACAGCTCATATTGATCGAGATAGAAAGGCTTTTGAATCTCTTTTAAAATCTTTGCAGACAAGACTTTCACTTGCTTTTCGTTTTTCAGATCACGAACGATTGCCGTAAAATTGTCTTCTCCTAGCCTTGACAATATCGTATTACCAGCGCCAATACACGAGCTTATTCGATTGGCCGCCATTTTTAGAAGCTCATCGCCGTATGAATATCCCAATGTTTCATTCACATATTTAAAACGGTCCAAGTCCAATTGCATAACGGCAATCTTGCTTTGTTTTTCGTTCGTGGATTTGATCGTATCTGTTAATTCGTTTTCCAGGTATCTCCGGTTCGGCAATCCCGTTAAATAATCATGGAAGGCCAGTTGATGGAGTTCGGCCGACGCGCGCACCTCATCCGTGATATCAACCAATGTTCCTACCAAGGAGGGCATCCCGCCCAAAATCAATAATTTCACATAGACTTCGACATCCATTAATTGCCCGTCTTTTTGTATAATCTTTATACGTTCCGAACTGTTTTTCGGGTACCCGTTCACGATGTCACTTATTCTTTCTCTCATGGCATCCCTGTACTCGGGCGACAACAGCTGAAGAACATCCATTTGGAGCAGGTCCGACTCTCTGTAACCGGTTTTATGGATAATATACGGGTTGGCATAAGTCAACTTCCCATTTTGCAAGATGATGACGCCAACCAGGGCCTCCGTAACCAGGCTACGATAAATCAGTTCGGATTCCCGCAGTTTATCCTGGATCTCTTTTTTCTCGGTGATATCTTGAACAATACCGAGAAGTTCTTTAGTCTTGCCGGATTCATCCGTTACGACTTCAGCCCTCCCCAATAAAGTGCGTACTTCCCCGGCACCACGATTGATCCGGTACTCGATCTCCGATGATGCTTGGCCTCCGTTGATGATGTCTCCAAAAAAACGGAATACTTCATCAGCATCCTCCGGGTGAATTGACTGTTTTAGGTCATCCAATGAAAAACTCGAGGATTTTGCTATGCCGTGAATGTGGAATAATTCGTCGGACCAGTGTATTTTGCGGTTTACGAGATCCCAATCCCAGTTGCCTGTCTGAACCATCTTTTGAGCGTAGGCAAGCCGGTTTTCACTTTTCCTCAATTTGTTTTCCATTTCTTTTTGAGCCGTGATGTCAAACAGAAAGGTAAGGATTTCACGGCGGGAATGGTCCGGATTAAAAATGGGAATTTTTACGACATCAAAGGTCGCCGAGTTTCCGCCCAGCATAAGAGAGGTTTGCAGTTGAAATTTTTGTTTGGATTCCCACGTGATTCGATCCGATTCTTCGGTAAACGTTATCAATTGTTCATGGTTGTCCGCGATTCTGATTACCTGATCAACCGTTTTTCCGGCATAATCCTTTATTTTTAGGATAGAAGATATTCCTTCACTGACTCTGTTGAGGCGTCCCTCCCCGTCTCTGCTGATCAAATAGCCGAAGGTATCAATAACATCAAATAATAGATCATTTTTATAGACATATTCATCCTCGACGAGAGGCTTGGTATTTAATTTGAATATGCTTTCATATGTGGTTTCCAAAAAGCTTTTGATGATACTTTTCCGCATCGACCGTCAGTCCTTTGTGCTTTAGATGGTTGCATTTGTATCCGCATTGCTATGAGCAGGTATGAGGGAAGACTTATTTGCGGCGGCGCGCAGTTTTTTAGATTCGAGGTGATTCATACGAGCGATTTAAGTTGTTTTTCCGTAAAAGGCAATTCCGTGTAAACTTAACTTATCACATCGATGTTAAGAATATATGAGGAATTTATTTTGTATGGAAGTTATTACGAAAGGAACGAAAGGAAGGTTTCTAAAAACCGTATATTTAGACTGAACTTTTGAATTACATGCGGACACAAAGCCTATCGATGACCTCCATCGGCCTGGCATTGACGCGTTTCATGAAGGTGGCGACGTTGATGCGGATGTGGTAAAACTTCTTGCAGAATAGGTTTGGACGACATCGCTTTTCAGCCATTTCCATAGCCCTTCAACCAGATTGAGATCCGGTGAATACTTCGGCAGAGACGAACTTCATCACCTACCGGAAAGGGGCAATTGATGTAAACTGCCCGTTAGCGCAACGATACTGCCGGTTATTTCCGCGGCAGCTTTGAGATGAGATTTTATTCAACTATCGTTCCCTGTTAGTTGAATTCCTTGGTGTATAAATATGGTCTATATCTGTATCAATTACAAAATCAATCCGAATCCCTTCTTTATATGCATCAGGTATTAATTCAAATTCAAATAGTCTGCAAAAGACGGCTGAAAAATCATTTATGTTTGTGCATTGTCTTTTGGCAATATTGTACTTCTTTCTTAATTCTCTGATTGAACATGTTTTGCCTGTAAGCAGTACATTCCCAAAGTAACCATCAATTTCGACTATCACATCAATCACTGCTGGTTGCTAACCAGCCTATTAGCTCATAATTTTTTACCTTAATCGGCTATCTTAGATTCCAAAATGAATAATCAATTGGTTATTCTCTGAAGCTTCGATAGCTAAGTCAATTAAAACTTCTAATTCACTCTGCATTGTTTCTCGCTTCAACCAATTTCTCGTCTGTTCCCAGTAGCCATCTTCATTCTCTTCTTCTTTCCAAACAGTATCTCCTCTTAAACTGAATATGTCAGGTGCTTCTTCGATTAATTCAAGCCATTTACCTAATATCTTTTTTAGCTTCTCTGCTCCCGGCTTATTAATAACGGTTACCCCGTAGTAATTTATCCCTTTGTGACTTTCTTTTGTTTCGGGGTTATAAGTAGGTAACCAGTTCAAGAAGTCCGGCATGTACTGAATAATCTCACCAGACCACTTCAGACTTTTCAGCCCATGTATACCGATTAGTTCTGTGCCATTCATATCTGTCATTCAAATCAAAATCGCTGCTAAGAAGAAGAAATTCGTGGGTTAGACTCATTCAAATCACCTGGGTTAGCCCATGTTAATTTATTGGTATTACAGAAACTATATTAACACATATTGGAACTAACCTGCCCGTTAGCTTAATAAAAAGAGCAGGATACCGAAGTACCTGCTCATTAATATGTATCATTCCAATAACGTTTCCAGTTAGCACAATGGTGTGATCAAAACCTACTACTCAATCCCAGTGCTTTTCCATTGCTTCTTCACATTGAAAAAAACCATTTTTTGAATAAAACTTAGGATGGAATCTAGCGCATCGTTAATATACTTGGTATGTGTCACAGGAGGCTGCGTATCCAAACTACCTACCACTGTCTGATCGAATTGAATTCTGGTCACTGCACTAGATAATCTCTTCAAAGGTAATCCTACTACCTATTGGGTTCGTTAATCTTAATAAATGGAGCAGTTGCTAACCGGCAAACTGCTCCTTACTATTTTCAACTATCGTTGCCCGTTAGCTTAAAGAAGCATGGTCAGTTCAATACTCTATTTCCGTTGCACATCAAGTACTGCTTTCTGTTTTAGATCAATAAATGATAACTAAATCAGTTCCTGCTTCCGCTTCAAGTACCCGTACAACACCACTCCAGATGCCGCACAGATCACGGCGCATAAGCCGATAAATCCATATCCTGCCTGAAGTCCGCGCAATAACCCCAGTTGAGTGGTTGCACCATACGCATTCTTCACACCTTCAATGACCCAGCCAATGGCATAGTTGCCAATAACGCTGCCAATCCCCATCAGGGTAACCGCGAACGTAATAGCCGTGTCACTGCCATTTGGATATCTGCGTGCGATAAATGCCATGACTGTTGGATAGATCATCGCAATACCCGCTCCCGATACAGCAAAGAAGAATGCCAGCCCCTCTCCGCCCGCAATGGCGATGAACGTGCATACCGCCGAAAAAGCAGAGAACAGAATCAGTGACAATACGAATCCGATCCGGTCCGTAAGCGGCCCTAGCAACAGTCTGCCCAACGAGAAACTGAGGAAGAACGCAGACAGCAGCCCAGATGCTTTGACCGTGTCCCACGTATAGGCTTTCTCCAGAAAGTTAACGAGCCAACCCCCAACCGCCAGTTCAGATACCACGCCAAAAGAAAGAATGAGCACCATCAGCCAAATGGCTGGATCACGTGTTAACGTCTTCAGTGAAGTCCGATCTTCATGAGGAAGATCATCCCCCGGAAATTTGCTGCGCAGCGCTGCAATGATCGGCAGAAGGCAGAGTGACAACATCACCAGATACATACCGCGCCAGTCCAGTTCGTGTCCGAACACGTGCAACGACATCACCCCTGTCGCCAGCAAAGGTGCTACCGTTGAACTCAGCCCATAGAAGAAATGGGACAGGTTCATCATCGTACCTGTGTTTTTCACAAAGATCCGTGCCCCCAGAATCGCCAGCGCAATCTCCAGCATGCCGTTTCCGATGTACATGAAGAAGTATGATGAAGCAAAGAGTGGATATGTATGCGACACATAAATGAACACACCCGATAGGATCATCGATGCAAACGAAATGATGCTAACCGCCTTAATGCCCCATTTGCGAACCAGGATGGCGGTGAAGGAGCACGCGATCAAGTAACCCAGTGCATTAAGGGACAATAATGTCCCTAGCTGTTTCTCATCCAGATTGAAGTCGAATTGAATGCGCGGAATGGCCGGCCCTTTAATATTTTCCGATATGCCAAACACGATAAATCCCAGAAAAATCGTTGCCAGCTGCATGGCGTACAGCTTGTTGAATTTTCGTTTGTTCCCTTGTGTACCTGCTTGCTGATTCAAAATAAGTTCCTCCATTGTGTCTATATAAGTTGAAACAAGAGTCATTAACTTGGACACTCCGATGACAGAATAACCTTCCAATCGCTGTTATCCCCAGATTTTTTTCATTCCCTTCTCCAAAGGGAAAATCCGGTGATAAAGGCGAACGCTCCGCTTCTCCAGGTTTTTTTCTGTCCTCTCCGTTATCTGTTTAATGAAATAGTTCATTTTATGTTAGAGTGTGACTACAACTCTTTGAACTGAAGAGAGACATCCTTCTGATCAATGTTCATTTACCACTGCTTCTCAACCACCTGAATGCGGTAGGTCAGGCTCTCCAACGTAACAGCGACCAGCCCTGTCACATATTCGCGCCGTGTGTCTCTTTGGATGATCAACTCAGGCATATGCTCCTGTGGAATCAGGTGATCCAGACAGCCTTGTAACAGGTCATCCCGCATAGCCGGGTCCATTGTATCGCCAGTAACGACAATCGCTGCCGGGTTAATAATTGCAATGATGGAGATCAGCGTCTTTGTGACAAGTTCCTGCAACCCTTCCGTCGTTTTCAACATGCGCAGCTGTTCTTCCCATGACACGCCAAAAGGCAAAAAGGATACCTCGCCCCCAAATTGCGTATTCCCGGTCAGCGGACGACCATCAATGATAAATCCTGCACCCGGAAAATGGTTCTCCGGAAAAGTCACCACCGCGAAGTTCTTCTCTTCCTCAAATTGCTGCTGGTTATACAGCCCGTAGACCGTCAAGTTCATGTCGTTGCCAATGACCACTTCGACGTCTTCATATTGCTCCTTAAGTCTTGGCCCGAGTGGCTGGTACATCAGCTCCGGTACATCGCAAATTCCAATAACGCCGTTGTGTGCCACCCCAGGTATGCCGATACCAATCGCCTGCACATTGTGGTGTTGTTCGATCAGATTCGCAATCAGATCCTCTACTACCGTTACATTAATCTCATCCAAAATGAGTGTCTGTTCGTCCGCCATCTCTCCGTTCAGATTGGCATATGTATGTGTGATCGAGTGAATGCCACCCTCTGTTCGAATAATCAGGGACAGCACACTGGCGTAGTCCGCATTGAATTGATACCGACTTGCAGGTCTTCCCCCGCTCGATTCGTCTGGACCCAGATCGATAATCTCACCTGTCTGAAGCAACTCGTTCAAGATTGTGCCACATGTCGCCACGCTAAGTTTTGTCAGGTTAGCAATGGAAGCCTTCGTACCCACTCCCATGGATCTGAGCGTGTTCTTCACAAGTTCAACGTTAATGCGCTTCACCTGTTGGGTGTTGTGTGATGTAGGTAACATCGTTAGCCGTGAGCCTCCTTTCGTTGCTTTTCAAATAATTTTTAACCAATCGAGAAATGTTTTTAAAAGTGTTTTAATAACTGGAGTTTAGGGGGATTGATGTGGAAAGTCAATGCTTATTTCGAAGCGAAAACCGTTCGGATGAAAATACAAAGGGACAGCCACGATCACCTTAAAATGATCCTGAGCTGTCCCTTATTTAAGTGTAATTTTATGTAGACTGGCTCATTCGGTTCGCTAAGATGCTCTTCTCCAGTCGGACTTCAAATAACTTTCGGTTCAGATCCTGTTCCATGGCATGAAGGTGATATGCAGCCTGCTTCACAGTATCCATCTCAAGCACACCTGCCTGCTTCGCGATGATGTCCATGGCGTCCAGGATGAGTTTATTGCATGTGATCAGTTGATCAGCGTAATCGTCTTCTTGTTGGACGAGTTGTGCGTACTGCGAAGGTAGTTCTTCGCTGTTGGTACTTGTCATGTCACCACTCCTTTGTTAAGGAAAGGATAACAAATATATTAGGAAAATGTGGTACGCAAAAGCGTACCGTGTAGTAAAAAATTAATCCTCAAAAAGTTTCATTTGAATATCTCTTTCAGTCTCATTAATTTCTATAGCGTAATCATGAGGGGGAAGAATTTCATTTATTTTACTTTTATCTAAATGCTTCGTAATAAAATAAAAATCAGAATCTACAACTGATAATCTTTTATCAAAATATGTGAACACTTTTGGAAATATCTCTTTGTCTATCTGTAGTTCGTCAAAATGGTTTAATACAGTAGTCAAAGCACCATGATTGATGCTCTCCCCAAGAGGGTGATGATTTTTCAAATTTTCGTATAAGTATTGAAACGAAAATCCATTTCTTATTATATCTTGCTCGGAATTCAGTATTATTTTTGTAATATAGTAGTATAGTTGTAACTTTCTTTTTCTTCCGCCACTCGCAATATCCTTAATTTTATTAAAATATGTTAAAGTCATTCTTTCCCAGTATTCAGTAGTTACATTTTGGGCTTCTTCCACACTACTGATAGTTATCTGATTTTGTTGAGGTTTTTTTATATCATTCTTTTGGCATAAATTAAATAGCAATCCTTGGAAAACAGAAATTATACTGTTTGAAGAATTGATAAGATAGTCGATTACTTCTCCAGTGAAATTTATATTTAAAGCTTCTGATCCCTTAGCTACAACTTCTTTAAGTTCAGAATCATTCCATTTAGTAGCGTCTATATAATCTATTCTATGTGACAATTCTCCATTAAACTTTTCAAAATATCCTGATGTTATTTTAGTTCCTAGTATGACAAACCGAACACCATTTTGATAGAACATTTTTAGATCAAATGCTAATTGATATTGTTCTATTAAAGGTAAGTAATGAAAATCATCAAGAATAATTGTATTTATCCCCTTTTTCTCAAGCTCATTTGACACGAGAACACTAACTGTATTTGGGATATAAGGTTTAATCAGTTCATTATGTTTTGATGTATCTACTGTTTCACCAGTAATTTTAGACTTTATAAATTCAAGGAAATTAGCACTTACTTCTCCTTTTAATTTATTAGTTTCTTCCATAGATTTAGTAATACTTTCAATAGAATCTACTCCTGATTTATATAAAATTTGCATATATATATCACTCAGATTGATACCCTTAGTACAGTCAATTACTACAACTTCTTTAGTTACAGGAATGTATTTCTTTCTAAGAAAAGTTTTACCAACTTTGGTTTCGCCAAAAATTACAATATGATGATCTGTTAAATCAAGTTTATCTTTTAGCTCATAGTCAATTGCTCTCTCTACATAACTTTTAAGAATGTTTTTAGAAACACCAAAAACATGTCCTAGATTGATATTATTCATACTTTAGCTCCTCTATGTTAGTCCTATAAATTGATCTAAGATAACAAACTCAAGTTCAATAGTAAATATATACCATCACCATTATATACGATTAGTTAAACTTATTACATAAGGAAATGAAATCCCCCATTTGACAACCCCTTCAAAAAAGTCTAACCTAATAACGAACTAACCATTCACTATTAAGGAGTCGTTCCCATTGGTCCAAGCCAAGAAAGACGAAGTCAGGAAAGAGATTGAATACGCGGCGCTCAAGGTCTTTTTTGAAAAAGGCTATGTGGATGCCAAGATGAGCGATATCGCGAATGTGATCAATATTTCCGTGGGCAATATCTATACTTATTTTAAGAACAAGAAAGAACTATTCTACGCCGTCGTGCCGCCGGATCTGGTGGATTATCTGAAAAATGTGCTGGTGGAGACGATTCACTTCGATAACGAGACCTTGTTCGAGGAAACAGATAGCGAGCGAAAGTCGGCACTGTTGCAGGAACAGGTGGATGTGTTACGTAAGTACCGGAATCAGATTGTCATCATCTTCGAAAAGAATAAAGGCACCATCTACACCAACGCCAAGAATGAGCTTGTCGAGCTGATGATCGAAACCAAGAAAGCCTATCTCAAAAATCAATATAAACGGTATGAGATTGGCACCGAGGAGAATTTGATCTTGTTGAACATCCTCGCACATAACGTGATCGACATGAACCTGGATCTATTAAAGCGGGATATGAGTGAGGACAGCCGGAAGCAAATATTCGAAGCATTGTATGTATACAGACTGTACGGTATGAAGAGTCTCAACGAATAACGCTCCATCTCATCATCTATGCCGGGTAGACAAAGCGTGCAAACCAATCTCACTTGGTTTGCACGCAAAAAAACTTCATCATAGATCTGCCTATTTTTTTGACCTAAAAATGAATTAATTATTCATTATTGAAACAAGTATCTACCTTTACCCTAACTACTCACCTCACCCACATTCTAAGGAGGAACACACATGAACACCGCTTACGCATTGAAAAACGTCAATCTGGTCCACGGCGATTCGAGCCGTAATCTGCAAAAAAACGTGACCATTCGTCAATGAAAAAGGACTTATTCAGGATATCGGCCGAGATCATGAGTTGCATATCCCGAGTCACTACACAACGATCGATCTCTCAGGAAAATACGTAATGCCAGGACTGATCAACGCCCACGTGCACCTCTTTGCAGATGGTAAACCATTCAGTCTCTCTGTCAGTGAAGGTTTATTGCAGTTTGCCTATGATCGGATATTGAATACCAAATTCGGAAGAAACGTTTTGAAAAAACGTATGAAACGCAACGCGCTGACCGCACTCCATGCGGGTGTGACGACGATGCGCAGTGTGGGGGAATTCTTTTACACGGACGTCCAGCTGCGGGATGAGATTAATAACGGCGACTTTGTCGGACCTAATCTGCTCGTCTCTGGATTTTTCCTAAGTGTCACGGGCGGACATGGTGCTCCATTCCTTGCTCTGGTTGGCGATTCCCCTTGGGAAGCACGAAGAAATGTACGGATCAATGTGAAACACGGCGTGGATTGGATCAAAATCTGCGTGACGGGTGGCGTGACGGATGCGAAAATGGTGGGCGAAGCTGGACGTTTACAGATGACGGTGGACGAAGTTGCAGCGATCTGCGATGAAGCGCATAAGATTGGCCTGCGAGTCGCAGCTCATGTGGAAAGCACGGAAGGCGTAAGAGTCGCGTTAAAAGGTGGCGTCGATACCATTGAGCATGGTTCGGAGATGGACGACGAAATCATTCGTTTGTACAAAAATAATCCCAATGCCCTGAATGGCTATACCGCACTCATCCCCACCCTGCAAGCCGCTTATCCCTCCGCTTCACTGGATACCAGCGTAACGAAGGTAAGTGCCACGGTAAAAGAGAATTCCAGACTGGTCTACGATTCCATGCTCAAAGGCGTAAAACAAGCGATCGAAAACGACATCACCATTGGTATAGGCACTGATGCCGCCATGCCGTACGTGACTCACTATGCTATGTGGAGAGAGATGGATCACTACATGAGACAGACCAACCTGAACAACAAACAGGTCATCGACATGGTGACCCGAACCAATGCAGAGATCCTAGGTGTTGATGATGTTACAGGGACGGTGGATATCGGGAAACATGCCGATCTAATCATCATGGAGCAAAATCCGCTGGAACATATCGAGGCCTTGTCAGACATCTCTATGGTCATGGTCAAAGGAAATCTAATTCAAACACCATCTGTGACGAGAATAAAAGAAGTCGACGATGTTCTAAACTCAGTATGGTGAGTTCAGAATTGAGAATAGGATCAGGAGTGAAATCATGCTTGGTATATTAATCAATTGCTTTTCCATTGTATGCGGAAGTACCCTTGGAGCCATTTCCAAAAGGTCCATGAATGACGGATACAAGGCCATACTCAATCAAGTGATTGGGATCAGTGCGCTCATCATAGGCATTAGTACAACCATGAGCAGCATCTCCACCAGCCAATATCAGATAATGTTTATCATCTTCCTTACCTTAGGCGGGATCGTTGGGCAACTGATTAATTTCGAGAACATCTTGTCCAACATCATGAACAAGTTCTCGTCGAGTGGCTTAAATGAAGAATTAACTGTTGCCATATCGTTGTTGTGCGTGGGATCGATCCCGATTCTGGGACCACTACAAAGTGCGTTACAGGGGGGTAACACCTTTTTGCAAATCAATACGATGTTCTCTGGCATTACGTCATTGATTCTGGCATCTACCTTCGGTATCGGCATCATCTTTTCAGCGTTCATTCTTTTGGTCATTGAAGTTCTGGTCTTCTTCTCGGCTGATTTCTTATCCGTCTTCATGACGTCAAACATCATGAACGAAATTACCCTTATTGGCGGGATACTTGCGCTTTGTACGGGGTTAAACATCTTGAAGATTACCAACATCAAAGTGTTGAATCTGCTACCTGCCTTATTTGTTCCTATCTTTTTGCTGTAAAATTTAATCATTCAATCCCTTGCCCTCCAGGATTGGCTGATATATTTCTCTATTCGTGACACTTTCGTTTTGGATTACTTTCACTTACATAATAAATGCTACATACTGTAAGTACATTGAGGAAGGATGATAAAATTGAAAGTTGGACGAGACAAGTAAATAATCATTTATTTGAAATATATGAGTTAACTATCAAATAAACAAAGGCCATCCCTCTCAGGTGGCCTTTGTTTTCATTCTTTTATTGAGATTAAACGTACATTGCGAGCAACAGTTTATAGATCATTGCCGCGGCTTCCGCACGGGTCGTCATATTTCCCGCACGAACTGTATTATCGGTATATCCGTTCACAATCTTGGCCTGAACGGCTGTATTCAGTGCATCTTGTGCCCAAGACGGAGTTTGCGTCGCATCAGTGAAGCTTGGTTTTACATTATCTCCACTCACTCCCGCCTGTGCATCTGCACTTAACCTCAGCGCATTCGCCATCATCACGGCCATCTCGGCACGAGTGATCGTCTGATCAGGCTTGAATGTATTATCACCATAGCCCTTCACGATTCCGGCTTGTACGGCTGCGGCGATGTCGCTCTTCGCCCAGTCTGGCAGACTGCCTTGATCTGCAAATGTCGTATCCGACTGCACAGACTTCAAGGCCAGTGCCTTACTGATCAACGTAACAAACTCTGCCCGTGTAATTTTCTTGGATGGTTGGAATGTACCATCTGTGTAACCTTGGATCACGTCCATGCCAATCAAACGATCTGCATAGTCGGATGCCCAGTGTCCGTTCAGATCGGACAGATTTGCTGGTGTGTAACTGGACACCACGAAGGCACCCAGATGATTCACATTCGTCGTTACCGTTCCTGCTGCGTCTGTCTTCCCACCGACAAATACCCAGCTCTGACGAGCTTCATTATAATAATAGATCGCTGGCTGTGTTCCTTCAGGCAGCGTGGAAGCATCATATTGCAAGCTAAGTGCTGCCTGCTCATTCAATGTCCGTCCGCCAGTGCGGCTGATTTGTACCGCTTGACCCAGTACGTTCAGCGAAGCCGTGTTCTGCAACTTGTCTTTGGTTACAACAGACAGTTGCAACGTATCTTTTTGCCCAATGGCTCCAGCCGGAGCGCTGAATTGCACGATATCTTTCAGCCCCGTTTGTACCGGCTGATTCGCTTCGACCTCTACTTTCAATTCAGTAAATGAATCTGATCCCGTATCCGGGTTGGTAGGTGTGGTCGGAACGGTAGGCGTTGTTGGCACACTTGGTGTGCTTCCTCCCGAATTCCCGCCAGAGTTGCCTCCATTATTGCCACCTGTATCCCCGCCGCCATTGCCCGAACGAGCTTGAACGGTAATGGTGCGGATAACTTCCTGTGCAGCATTTCCCGCAATATCCTTCACGTTATAACGAAGGGTGTAGATTCCCGCTGCTTGTGTGTTCACTGTGCCGTCAATCTGCACCGAACCACGGATGCCCACATTATCGGTAGCCTGTGCTCCAGGCTCGTTATACGTATCTCCCACGGTTAATGTCATCTGGCTGCTGCCTTGCAGGGTGATGACAGGGATTTCGTGGTCTACTTTGACCACCAAGGGTAAAGTATACGTTTCGCTCAGATCGTCTGTCGCTCTGAATGACAGCTTATGCTCTCCAGGCTCGTTTACCTCCAAAGGTGTATTCTCCGTATACGGCTCATACGTCTGACCTCCATCACGAGACAGCTCGATCGTCGCCGAAGTGGCTGGCGCGTATACTGCGCTGGTTACACTAACCGTTACGAACTGGTTTGTCCATGTATCCGTATGATACGGCTGGCCGTCAGCGGTGGTCATGTTGCTTTTTAACACCAATACCTGATTATTCGTTCCTTCCACAATGACAGTGAACGTTCTGGTATCCGTTTCGCTGCCACGTTGTACCGTTGCCGTCAATTCCAGTCGCTCATTATTCTCAGGCTGTGTAAGAAGTTTCCCCTGTGCATCCATCAATTCCGGGTTGGAGCTGGACCAGCTAATCGTGGCTCCATGTTTTCCTTCAACAGGAAGGGTAAGGTCGGAAGTGACCGCGCTCAGATCGCCCAGATCGATCGCTTGAAGCGTATCCGTTACCGCCTGTGCATCACTGTAAGGTGTAGCACTTACGAAGATCGGATTGGAGTAGAACCACAGATCGCGATAGTTCTGATCATTGATCTCGTTGAACCGAGTCTCTGCATCCGCTGTTGTGATCTTCGGATCAAGTTGTGGTTCACCATCTACAGTCTCACCAGCAACATTCATGCCCAGATTTGTACCACGCAGGCGATAATATTTATCCTGATCTGTGGCTTTGATCTTGTACGTGATGACATGGTAACCTTCGGCATCTGTTGTCCAATCGTTGGACGTGAAGGTTGCCAGCACTTCGGTAGAGTCGTTAGTATCTTTGGAATAGGCGGCTGTGCCCTTCTCCGCCTTGCCCGTCACATCTCCCGCGATGAGATCGACATGATCTACCACCGGTACTTGTCCAGCGGACATACCGCTGTTGATTGGTTTTTCATAGTTGTTGCTTGTAGTGGGACTCTTGAAACGGATTTTTAGTTCCACTTCGTCACCTTGGGTCACACCCAGGTCTCCGCCCATTTCAGCCTGAGTGCCTGCGCCGGAAGCCGTGAAGTCCAGTGCGTTGATCAGATCACCGAATACGGAAAATGATTTCCCCGAACGCAGTCCTTCCAGCACTGCCTGCATGCCTGTACCATCAACCCACGAATAGGTCTTGGCATATTCGCCCGGAAAATAACCGCTGGAATTCGAGTCAATCGTCTTGAAATGGTAATCCGAATTGCCATAGTTCCAGAAGTGACGCCCTTCTCCCAACAATGCATCCCATAGACCACCCACCTTGGCGACCATATAGTCCACACCGCCGTATGTACGGTATTTGTATCCATCATCTGCGGTCGGATCGGCTACATTGTATGTTGTGTTATACCCGCCGCGATCCGGTTCCATCTGGTTGCCCAGCATACCTTCGATACCGAATACGATTTGTGGCGCCAGATCGTTGAACTCACGGAAGTCAGCGATGGTATATTTGTTTTTGCCCCGTGAAGGGTGATTGATCATTGCATAACTCGTCGTTGGATACTTGGTTGCCAGCCAATTGATAGCAGCTAGTGCATCCTGATGGGTCGTATAGGCACGTCCCCCTGTCATATCCCAATTGGCTACGTCAGTTGGATCGAACAGATTCGCTGCGCGATTCGTAAAACGATATTCAAATTCATTCGCAGCTTCCAGCGCTTCGGTTGAATTCGGCTCATCCGTGAGAATCCCCACCCCAACGTGTTCATGCGTCGGCATGTCCCATTCGAAACCGGAGAAAATCGTTTTGCCAGCGTATTTCCCTGCTTCCTGAAGCGCTTTGATCTGTGGCACCTGATATTCGTTCATGCCTTGGGACATCGGAATCGATCCGCCTGGAATGTCTACTCCGTTGTGATCCCGCTTGGATAACCGCAAATGATCCGTAAGCGCGATCCAGTCCAGACCATACTTCGTCAGTCCCGCGTCGAGTACATTTTCCAGCGAATTCTGAGCATCATCGGACTCAAACGTATGTACGTGCAAATCTCCCGTTTGCCATGACCCTGCTGCCGAGCTGTTGGTCGGCGTGTTATCTCCCGCATCCGCATACGTTACTGGAGCAGGGAAAGCTCCCATTACAAGGCCCGTAGCCAGTGGTATAAGCGTAAGCATAGCGAGCATTTTCTTTCCCTTATTGTTGAACAAGATCATCCCACCACCGTTCTGAGTTGTTGTGTCGGAGTAAATATAAGAGACTTTGGGGGCAAGGTCAACGCAATGAAAGCGCATATTAAAAATTTGACATATATCTGCATGGCTTTACATTTCGTTAACGATGTCTTTTGTTTTGTATATGAAGATTATGCTCAGTCTTACTCCATATTAAGGTCTTGAAATGTGCTAGAGAGAAGTTGCAAGGGGGGGAAGAAAAATTCAGAATTTGTTCACCATTCAGGAAATTTTCACCACTGCTAGCGGACGATTAGGAAGATAACTGACTGGCGTATACATACTGTCCGAGGACAAGAACCTGTACCGATTAACGCGTCCTTTATACAATCATTCATCCCAATAGAGAAAGACCGAAGTCATCAAATTGAAAAACCTTTAGCACGGCGGAATATGAATGTAGCCCTATCGGGTCTTGATTATAAAAGGGAATAGACCAAAGTCCAGTACTCCCCTCCTGCGGTAGCCGAGTCCCCCACCCGACCGCAGTCAGGTGTGTAGTTGATTCTGAATTGGTATATTTTTTGAGGTAATGATTTTAAATTTGGGAAGGGGAACTGGTAAGTGAAAGTTGTACTACGAATCTTGATGTATGTCCTCGTTTTGATCATCATTGTGGGAGGGGCAGGCGCCGTCGGTTTCACCCATACAACGAATGCTGGAATGTCGCTCTATAACAAGAATACTCCTGCATTGGATCATGTAAAGATACCTACATATGATGCTGACAAACCAACCGTAGCTGTTTTGCTGGCAAACGAGGTAACAGAAGTTTTTGATTTTCTTGTCCCGTACGAAATGTTTGCCCTTACGGGGGCTTACAATGTGTTCAGCGTGGCACCTGATCACAAGATTAAATCTTTAACCGGAGGACTGGATGTTGTCCCGCATTATTCGTTTGCTGATATGGACCTGATGCTTGGCAAAAGTCCAGATATTATCGTCATACCGTTTATGCCTATTTTAGATGAGAAAAAATATGCACCAGTCCGTGAATGGGTCCGCAATCATTCGAGTGATAAAACCATTCTTCTTTCTATATGTAATGGCGCGGAAAATCTGGCGGATACCGGCTTGCTGAACGGAAAAATGGCTGCGACTCACTGGGGAGATATCAATCGTCTAATCAAAAATTATCCTGAGATTCAGTGGGTGAAAGATCAGCGTTATGTTTCCCAAGGTAATATCGTCTCCTCTGCCGGCCTTACATCCGGAATTGACGCGACCCTTCACGTGATTTCCCAGCAGTTGGGCGAGGCAGCTGCGAAGAAAGTGGCGAGTGAAATTAATTATCCCTCTTATCATTATGTAACACAGCCTAAAATGGAACCATTCACGGCAGGGTTGAGTGATATCACGTATATTTTAAATCAAGCTTATCAATGGAAGAAGGACAAAGCAGGGGTACTGCTATATCCAGGTGCAGATGAATTAGATTTGTCCGCTGCCTTCGATACCTATGCCGCTTCTGGAACGACGACTACATTAACTGTGTCTCGTGAAAATAAACCGATTGTAACCAAGCACGGCCTGAATTTGGTTGCACGTTATCAGATGGAAGAGGCCCCCGCATTATCAAAGATGATTATCGTCGGTGCTCAAGCCGAGTCTGTAGCTGCTGAAGATGTCCATCAATGGAAAAAAACGAGCAATAGTGCTAATATGCTTTTCTTACACAGGGATGCGCAAGGGCGGTTTGCAATGGACCCTGCAATTGAGGATTTGTCCAAGCAAGAAGATGTATTAACAGCAAAATTTGCTGCCAAGCGACTCGAATATCGCGCTACCGACCATTTGAAGCTGGAGGGAAACCCTTTCTCAATGGAGTCATTTGCTGTGCCGATTATACTTGGCATGCTATCTCTGCTTATCGGATTTTTCATTGATCGGCGATTGTTTCATAGGCGTGGGTAATTTTACAGGATCGCATCAAAGGATTTGGAGTTTAAATCAGCTTGAATGTGGCTACCGACATATCGGATGGACTCTATAGCGGAACCGTCTGTTCAATCCGGAATGAAACAGGATTTTACATTTAATTTCTTATATGGATGTCCGCCTATTTGCGGCACCTCGGATTCCACCTACTGGTTATGACTATTCTAACGTATACATAAATTCCCAACAAAATTCCGCCTTAGTGAACTCGCAGCACCTGTATATATCGCTGCGAAGTTGGTCAATCTCCTTATCCACATTTCGAGAGATTCTATGGTTTTCGGCTAAGCTCTCTAATCTCTACGTTAGTTATATTTCTCTACATGACTTCTCCTCTCATTTACACATCTTATTTCAGATAGAGTGGGGAAACCGGGCACACAAGCGCCTCATTAAACCGCGTCCGAGAGACTTAATCTAGATACAAAATCTCAATCTCGCCCGGAGCGTAGGATCGCTCTGCGTAGTTCCCCCCCCAATCACAAAGCGATCTCAAAATGGGTTCCAGTGATTGACCCAGTTCTGTTGTTGAATATTCCACCTTAGGCGGTACTTGATTGTACATTTTTCTGCGAATTAATCCGTCTGTTTCCAGTTCCCGAAGTGTTTGAATCAGCATCTTTTGCGATATATTATTAACGAGTCTCTTAAGCTCCCCGGTCCGTTTAGGTCCTTTTATTAAATAGTACAGAACAAGCCCCTTCCACTTTCCTCCGATAACCTCCAGTGTAACTTCCAGTTCACAGTAAAAAGTTTTCATATCAATGCACCATCTCCCAACCTGAGAATATCCCCTTCATGTATCGCTTAATCCTTCAAGAATCACTGACGGAAAAATTGTACGTTACATGGAGGGGATAATTCAAGCGCGTTAAGTTTATTTATAAATCTTTGTCGTTTAATAATTATTATGTCCTGGTTAAACTTGAGCCACTCCGCCATCTACGAATAATTCAACGCCGTTCATATAACTGCTTTCATCAGAGGCTAGGAACATGACCGCATTTGAGATCTCTTCAACCTGTCCCACTCTGCCGAGCGGAATATCATTTTTTGCCTGTTCCAGGAAATAATCTAGTTCGGAGCCAAATAACTCATCGTACGCCGGCGTTACGACTGTTCCCGGACTAAGGATGTTCATACGAAGTTCGGTCCCTTTCATATCAAGAATCCAGCTGCGGACGAGCTGTCTGATCGCTGCCTTTGAGGCACCATAGATACTAAACGCTGGCATCCCCGTCGAGCCGGCAGTGGATCCCGTTAGTATAATCGAACCTTTTTTATTTGGAAACAAAGGTAATGCCTTTTGTACTGTAAAGATGGTTCCTTTCACGTTGACATCGAAAGTCTTGTAGTATTGTGCTTCTGTAATTTCTCCTAATGGAAGCAATGACCCTAGTCCGGCATTTGCAAAGAGAATGTCCAAATGTCCCTTCTCTCGCTCTACTGTTTCGAACAATTTATCTAGATCTTCTGACTTTGATATGTCACCTGGAACGCCTGTAACATTCTTACCGATCTGCTTTACTGCTTCATCCAGTTCACGTTGTCTGCGTCCCGTGATAAAAACATAAGCCCCTTCTTGTACGAACTGCTGTGCCGACGCGAGACCGATACCGCTTGTACCTCCGGTTATAACTGCTACTTTTCCGTCAAATTTCCCCATTCTATAACACTCCTATTATAAATTTTTATATTGTATAGGATGCTCTGTCCACCTCATGAACTTCCTATGAACGATAGTATGGAGGAAAAGTTACAAGAAAAACAGTACCCACTTTTTAGTGATATAGTCACCAAAAAGTAATAATTGAGGCGGCACAAGCGTTTGTTTTACCCGCCTAGTAGACGGAAGTAAACTCCGTTAAGTTTGATATGGTATATGTTCTTTTAATTTCTGCCGGAATTTTCTACATCTACAAGTCATCTATTAGTTGTTTACTTTCCAATATGGCTAATGTAGTTCATAAAGTAGGTACTCTGGGTTTGACTGGGTTTTGACTAGCTTTTACATGTTTACTTCTGTGAAGCGAGAGTTAACGGGTTGTGAAATGTGGGCATTCTCCACTTTATATTTAAACTAGAAAGATTCTCCCAATAAACCGATAATGTTGAAGATGGCATATTACGCACAGATCATATTACATAGAAGGAGTTGCACACTTTTGAGAAGATTTTATCCAGGTTTGGCGTTAACTATTATAGCTTTAATTTTACTATTACTAAGTTCTACTACAGCAGAAGCAGCATCGAAGAAAGTAAATTTAAAATTGTCAGATGGAGCGACGTTTTATGGCGAAGTTTCAAACGGGAAACCTCATGGTAAAGGGACAGCGAGATGGGGAGAAACCGAAGTATACTCTGGGGATTGGGTGAATGGTAAGCGGCAAGGAAAAGGCAAGTATACATATAAATTAGTCGAAGGTGCGGGTGTACCCTTTGATGATTATGATGAATCTAACATGGGTAAAGGAACAGGTGAATTCACCACAAAAACCTACACCGGATCGTGGAATAATGATACATATCATGGAAAAGGAAAAGAAATTACGCAATGGTTAGAAGTACAGTATCTTACTTCTGATGACAAGGTTCATCCTATACCTGGAAGTTACATAAACACCATTAACGATGGAACATTCAATCAAGGCAAGATGTCTCAGGGATATTACGCAATCCACTCCTCAGATATTGTCTCACTAAGATATACAGATTACACGACGACAATCACCCTCGAAAACTATTATTTCAATGGAAAGTTAATCGGGGACCCGTACTTTTTTGACACGATTATCAATTATAAAAAGAAAGACGGCTCTTCAGAAAAATATATTGGAATTAAACCTTCCGAATTCTCCAAAGGCACATTAACTAGTGGCAAATTCACGGGGTCTACGCATCTAATCGATTATGGTAATTCAGTTAGTTATTCTAAACAAGTCGTAAAGAACGATAATGTATTAAAAGAGAATTACATAACATCAGCCTCCTTTGATAAAGATCGCAAGAAAATTCTTAATGAATTCCTTCAAGCGATTAGACCTTATTCAGTAAAACTCAATTACATATCCAACGAGATCATGTCATTAAAAGACATGAACTATATGGGGATGATTCCCTAGGTAGTGGAGGTCACGAAATGAGAAAAAAACGATGGATTAAGAGCATAGTCATTTTGATTGTCATACTTTTCATGAGCGAGTTAGTAATGTTGTTCTCAGGAAAAGTTGGGATTCTCAACACGACGAAAAGAGTCATTGCAGGTGCCCCCCATGTCATGGTTCAAGGACAAACGTTATCTTACCAGGGAAAGATTAATTTTGAGGACATTCAAAGTGTCGAGGGATATTCGACAAGCGATGAAGGGGCGGTCTTATATAAAGCAAAAGGCACCCCTATCCCACCACCTTGGATTTATGTAAGGAAAGAAAACACTACCTTTTTCCGATATAAGCTTCCACAGCTTCCTTGGAAACTATGATTATTTGGCTGCAATCGCGAGCGGACATCACTAAATGTCCGCTTTTGCTATGCATTTTGCAGTCTCTCTGGCTCAATGATGACATATCCTTTGGTTTGCGTATCGAATACAATCCACACTATAGAACCTCTCACTTACCTTAGCCTGTGCTCCAGGCTCGTTTTGGAACGACAAATACCTACGAACATCCAAGACAATGTTGTCTTGGGTCCGTAGGTATTTGTAGAATTTTAGAAATTAATGCTTCATCAATCAGGAGACATAGTTAACGTAAACACACTCTCCCAAGGCGTTTTTATAATATCATTTTGCCTCGTGTCTACTTTCAAGCCATTCGACCAAGAACCCCATGCACTTCCATTACTAAATTCAGGATCCGAAGTTAAAGGAACATCTACATACATCGCATAGCTACCTATAATTTTCTTGTCTTTAGGAGCAGAAATGAGTTGTACAACACGATCCTTACGAAGCTTCAAATCATTCGGTGCATTGGCTTGCACAATCTCATATTGAATGTAGGTACGCATATACAATAACCCATTACGATATGTCACCATACTTGGTTCGGGCCGAACATCTCCCTGGATAATCACTTTCTTGTTCTTAATCCATTTCACATACGCTTCCATCTGCAGCTGTCTGGCTGTCTTATCACCCATCTTGCTGGTAGAACCACCAGCATGGCTTTCCAATGCTGTTGCCCAATTCATATTGATGGTGCGATAATCTGTATTCAGCAAGAGCTCATAGTACTTTGAAATATGATTGGCGTAACGCCCAAAGTCATCACTGGTTAACTCAATGGGAAGTCCCACGGCTTTTGACCGGTAGAGCTGCGCTGCATTCAAAGATAAACCTTTGGGAAAATTCGCCTTAGGAAATTCTTTCTCATAATACTGATTAGGGATACCCGCGAGAACATATGGATATTTTGACGCTTTAGCAGGCAAAGCTTTCGTTCTAATTAGTTTACCGTAGTCATCCAGATTATCCTTTTGTGTAAAATCAGCAGTATATATCCCATATGATCTATCGAATGAGTAGTAATTGAATGTTAGATTGAATGCTTCAGAAAGTACCCTTAGCGGGACATAGACTTCCCCATTACGGAACTGCGCTGAGGTATTTGAAGAAAGGACATTCCCTTTGCCATCGACCATACTGCTTTTGGTCACAGATAACGAATGGGTAGAATCGTTCATGTTTAATTTGCCGTTGGATATAGAAGCAGGCCATTTTGCTTGTTTGGCAAAAGCGAGTGCCGGGATCAAAACTTCCTGTTTTATCGTTAGATAAGGTTTGTTCGACGTAAAATAGAGATTTTTACCGTTTAAATTCAAATGAATGCTCTGATCCCATACATTGAGCGTAGGCCACTGAAATGGAACCTGAATAGGGATAGGTGAGTTCTTCTTTTTATTGGGCAATTCCACACCAAGGCCACCACTATTATTAAACCCCCAAGCCCATACACTCAGATCCTTTTTTTGAACAACCATGTGTCCACTGTCTGCTTCACTTAACAAACGTACATTCTTGAGAATAATCTTGGGGATCGTGACTTGATTGGCTGTCCCATCTCCTAACGTACCTGTACGATTGTACCCCCAACCATATAGGTTTCCAGCTTCATCCAAAGCAAAATTCGCATCGGATGATCTAGAGATATCCTTAATTTGGGGTAACTGCTGTATTTGCACAGTAGAGTCACCGTTTTTCGACCATACGGTGCCATCTTCTTTCAGGAATACATATCCGTCATGGTCTACCTTTTTGACATCCGTTATGTTTATGTATTGTCTTGCTACAGAACTTCCAGGCATAACATGCCATACCGTACCGTCTTGCCGAATGAAATACGACCCGAAGATGTCTTTTACCTTATCAAGTCCAGGAATAAGTGTAGGTAACGAAGGTTCAGAATAAGAATTTTTCCAAACTAGGACCTGCCCATCTTTTCGTAGTGCATAGATAAAATCTTGAGTAGCCTCCACTTGGACAACCTTTTCATTTTCACTGAAGTGAGTCTTATCTTCTGAGTACACCTTAGTATACTCCGCTAGTTCACCGACTCCCCTACCTTTCCATACTGTTCCATCCTGGGTTACCACAATAGCCGCTCCGTACACTACAGAAACGTCTACAATATGATTAATTCCTTGTAATACGGATTGTGTATAATTCGTCTTGCTGCCTTCGTCACTACCAAAACCACCCCATGATATCAAAATTCCTTCTTCCGTTAGAACCTGAGTACCTGAGTAAGAAGTGATTTTTTGGAGTTGTGGAACTTCATTAACAGAGGTTGCTGCATTAGTGTACGATGGTGCTGTTGTGAGAACAATTAGAACTAAGACTAACCAAACCTTGAAAAACTTTTTCATTGTATCCTCCTAATATGTACTAAAATAATAATGTCAGTCTAGCAGTCTTGGGTAATTTTTACTATCCATAAATTTCTGTCATCCCTACAAAAGTAACAAAAAAAGCCATTCAGCATACATATGAATGGCTTGTATTGCTTTACACACACCCCTCAACCAAACCTACCACTAATATAATCCTGCGTACGCGAATCAACGGGCTCGGCGAACATGTCTTGGGTAGCGGAGTATTCCACGACCTCCCCATTCAGGAAAAACACCGTCTGCTGGGAAACCCGTGCTGCTTGCTGCATATTATGCGTAACCATCACGATGGTATAGCGTTCCTTCAATTCATGCGTCAGTTCCTCAATTTTGAAAGTCGAGACGGGATCAAGCGATGCGGTAGCTTCATCCATCAGCAGAATGTCCGGCTCGACCGCGAGTGCACGTGCGATGCAGAGGCGCTGCTGCTGCCCTCCGGACAGGCTTAGCGCTGAACGCTTCAGGTTATCCTTCACTTCGTCCCACAGGGCAGCGGATCGAAGGCTCTGCTCCACAATTTCGTCCAGCTTCTTTTTGCCATGAATACCGTGTTGTTTTGGGCCAAAGGCCACATTTTCATAGATGGATTTCGGAAAAGGATTCGGTTGTTGAAACACCATTCCGATTTTCTTGCGCAGGGATTCCACGTGCACGTCACCACTGTAGATATCCGTTCCGCCCACAGCCACTTGACCTTCGATCCGTGTTCCGGGGATTCGGTCATTCATACGGTTGAGTGTACGCAGCAGCGTGGATTTCCCACACCCGGATGGCCCGATAAAAGCCGTAATGGCCCGCTCCGGAATTTCAATGGAAACATTTTTAAGTGCTTGAAACTCGCCGTAATATAAATTCAGTTTGTTGATCTCAATAATTGGCTGCACAACGTGCCCTCCCGGTGTTGAATTAGAATGTGTTGCTGGATGAATACGGTGAGCTCCATATGATTCTTATGTTCTGTTGGTCCGATACGCCTTTTGGGCGATACGTCTTTTGAGCGATGCGTCTGCAGGGTGCGGATGGACCTCTGGCAGTCTGGTCCGTACGCCGCTGACGTCTTAAACCTGTGTTTTGCGTGCATTCAGCCACAGGGGCACACGGAACAAAATATTAATAAGCAAGGCCACAAAAATCAACACTGCCGTAGCCTTCTGGGCAATTTCCTCGGCATCCGGCACAATCGCTTCCGATTGAATGTACCACAGATGCACAGCCAGCGTTCCTCCCGGCGAAAACAGACTGAAATCCCACATCTCCCCTGAAGTGGATACCCCAGCGGTTAGAATAATGACCGCACTCTCCCCGAATGCCCGGCCTGCCGTCAGGCAGATGCCTGTCATAATTCCGTTCAGGGCTACAGGCAGCAATACATGACGAATCGTCTGCAGGTGGGTGGAACCCAGCGCAAAGGATGCATTGCGAAGTTCAACCGGAACCGCCTTGATCGATTCCTCCGTCACTCTTGTGAGCACAGGCAGATTCAGGAAGGCAAGACTGACCGCTGCGCCCAGAATCGTAAGACCAATCTCAAAATACTCGACAAACAGCGCAATCCCAAACAACCCGAAGATGATTGAGGGCACCGAAGACAGACCCTCCACGCAAATTCTAATGATCTCCATAAGTTTGTTGTTTGGCGCAAATTCCGCGAGATAGATCCCGGCTGCCATACCAATCGGAATGGAGATGAGCAGGGAGAGAATCAACACATAGAACGAGTTGAACAGCGCCGGGCCGATCCCGCCCCCTTCTTCAATCTCGCTCGGCACCCCGTACAGGAAATCCCAGCTCAGCAAAGGCAGCCCCTTTTCCAGAAGCAAGAACAACAATCCGACGATAAATAAAATGACGATAATGCCTATACCCCATACCAAACCTGTAAAAAGCTTGTCCATGAACATGGAACTGCTCCGCCGTTTGGCAAATGAATAGGCGGGGACCGGAGTTGCCTGCTTTTTTATACTCATGAGGAGTGTCCCCCTTTCTTCTGAAGCATTCTTACAGCTACAATCATCAAGATGGATATGGCAAGCAGGATAAAGCCCATCATGTACAGGCCGTGATTCCAGGTCGAATCGAATTCCACACTAGAAATCTGCATGACAATATTACTGGTCAGCACGGCTGTGGGCGTGAACAGACTGTTTGCAAGCTGTGCTGTATTCCCGATAACCATTACTACAGCCATCGTCTCCCCAATGGCGCGGGTCATTCCGAGAATGACAGCATACATGATTCCGCTTCTCGCCGCAGGCAGAACCACACGGATTACCGTTTGAAACCGGTTGGCACCGAGTGCATATGCAGCATCCCGGTACTTGTTCGGTACAGCGGATATGGCATCATCACTGATCCGGCTGATTGTGGGAAGCACCATGATCGTAAGAACGATGGACGCCGCAAGTAAACCGTCCGCCAGGTCATGTCCACTGAGATTCCGGAGCCAGGGAATGAGGATTGTCAGTCCCAAGAAACCGTACACCACGGAAGGAATACCAACCAGCAAATCCAGGACAGGACGCAGCGTTTGGCGAAGCCATTTTGGCGTCATCTCGGCCAAAAACACGGCAATAATGACGGAGATCGGAACGGCAAACAGCATGGTAAGACCGGTCAAGGCCAGCGTTCCCAGGATAAAAATCAGCGCCCCGTAATGTTCATTCTCCGGGTCCCAGTTGGTGGAGAAGAAGAACTCGGTCAGTGAAACGTCCGCAAAGGTGAGCACTCCTGTGCGAAGCATAAGAACCAGAATGCATAACAGGACCAGGCAAACAAACAGTGTACTGCCGATGCAGACCATACGAAACAGTTTGTTGGACCACCTTAAACGGGCCTTGCGGTCGAACCTTGTTCCCGAACCGGGAGCCTTGCCAAGGCTTGAGCCGAGCTCACTTGGAGCAGCGCTGTTCGTGGATGGATTCAAATCGATCATGAAGGACTCTTCCTTTCACATAGAGAAGCCAGCTTGGCGACCGTGCGCAGAAGCTGGCTATCCCTTTCCTTATGAAATACACAAATGGCGAACGTTCGCAGCCTTGTTATTTAACGGCAGCAAGCGGAATGAATTTCAGCTTTTTCAGGGAACCGTTCTGGAACTTGCTGCTTTGGATATACTCGATGAACGCTTTGGTTGCTCCCGTAGGTTGACCTTTGGTCATGTAATATCCAATGCCCCATACTTTATATGTTTTGTTCAGGACGTTTTTCTCAGTTGGTGCTACACCATTGATTGATACAGCCTTCATTTTGCTAGTTACATAAGGAAGGTCAATATAACCAATCGCATTAGGTGTCGTTTCAATCGTGGTTTTCATATCACCGCTGGAACCAACTTCTTTATAGTGATCTCCTTTGCTCATGAAGTCCTTACCATCCAGTGCTTTTTGTTGGAAGTTAACTCGTGTGCCGGAACCAAACTTACGGTTAACCACAACGATGTTGGCATCCGATCCGCCGACTTCCTTCCAGTTTGTCACTTTGCCAGAGAAGATGTCCTGCAGTTGTTTGGTTGTCAGATTGCTTACACCCACATTGCTATTCACGACAGCCGTGAACACTGTTACAGCTACCGGATTGGCTACCAAGCCATCAAATTTCTTGAAGCCAGGTACATCTTTGGATGCATCCCAGTCTACAGCGCCAATGTCCGCGATCCCTTTACGAACGGACTGAGGACCTGTGATGGAACCTGCCGCGGAAGCGGAGATTTTGACTTTTGGATTATCTTTTTTGAATTCACTCGCAGCCTGAAGCGTGAGCGGAAGCAGCGCTGAGGAACCGTTAATGACAATTTTGCCTTTCTCTGTGCTCTTGGCAGCAGATGCCGTTGTTGCGCCACCAAGTCCACCAATTAGAGAAACAGCCATAAGCATTGCTGTGAAGGGTTTGATCCATTTTTTCATGTTAATTAAACTCCTCTCGAATTAAAAAGCTTTAATGTTACTTCATGTCAAAAATTACTTCGTAACAGCTCTCCAGCTGCCACCAGCTTGTACCAGAACTCGGCCGTTCTCCACCACAGAGATTTGCGATCCGGCAACGGAAATGGAGGATACGTCGGAAGATACGGTATACAGCTTGGTTTGTTTGCCAGTTACCGGGTCAATCGAAAGGATCACGCTATTGCTGTCATCCTGGGCCGCAAGTACATACAAGATGCCACCCGACAGAATCGCTTGCTCTACATCGTACTCGGCATACACTGGAGTGGCCTTCTGAGTTGCATCCACGGATAACAACGATGCTTTACCGTCTTCGGAAGGTACACTCACGTAGTAGGCTTTTTGTCCGTCAGCAGACCATACAAACACCTTATCATCGGTTGATGTTGTAAGTTTCACAGCCTCTGGTTTCGAACTATCTGTGTTATACGAAAATATTTGCTGTTGATTGGATGAAAAATCAATGGAGACATTGTCTTCATCTACATTGGTTGTATCCGAAGTTACTGTACCAAGTGTCGTTACCGTATAGATGAATTTCTTGCCATCAGCAGAAACATTCAGGTTTTCCTTATAGTCCACCTTGTCTTCGACCACTTTCGTAATCGCGCCATCGGCCAAATTCAGCTTGGCAATGACGGAACCTTTATCCCCTTGCAGGAAATAGATTGCATTCCCGTCAGCAGACCATACCAGTTCCGGCTTAATGCTGTTGTCGCTCGTGATCAGTTTGGAAGACTTGGTCTTCAGATCAAGGACGTATACGGCTCCTTCCGCATTTGTATAAGCCGCTTGATCACCGCTCGGAGAAATGACGAGATCTGATCCTCCGTCTGTGGTTAACAACAGATCGTATTTACCGCTTGTCGTATTCACGAGATAATCCGTTCTGCCATCGTTGTTGCTCTTGGAAACAATCAACTTGTCCGCTCCGGCAAAACGTGGATTCTCGACTTCTTCGAGCAAAGATACCGTGCTGATTTCAAGCAGTCCGTTTCGTTTAACGATCGTACCGCCAACGCCCGACACCAGTGGACGAAGTGCAACGTAACTTGTACCACCAATAATGGTAACTGGTTGATTCAAATTTACTTTGGCGCCATCTACAACGATTTGTTTGCTTTTGTTTTGCAGTGTTACGGTGTGATCATTCAACTTGATCACTGTCGTTCCACTATTTACTTCTGCTTGCGCGCCAATGGCTTTGATCACATCACGAAGTGACACGAGAGTCTCGCCATTTTTAACGATGGAACGGACGATGATACTGCTACCGTTTATTGTAAGCGTGGAATTTTGTACCTGGGCTGCACTAGCCGCAGGTTTGACTGCAGGAGCAGCCGATACAGCACTAACCACAGAAGTTCCTAACACTGTGGCTACCATGGACACTACTAACGCCTTTTTCATTGACATTATCTCTTGTCACCCTTCTCTATTCCATTTAATTTGACTTGTTTTGTCGTGCCCTGCTGTCTGGTATTCAATGCATGTATCGTCTTTATGAGAGCTTGTCCGGCCCATCCCCCCAAACTTCCACGTTCATAGTAAAAATTACCTATCACGATTGTAATTATAGGAGAGATTTGTAAACGGGAAATCCTGGAATTGTTAACGAATTGTCAATGTTTTCATAACACACAAAAAAGAGTCGCTGGAATACGACCCACGACTCGTTTTTTGTGTTAATATGCGGCTGCAGTATTACAGAAAATGTTGATTCTTCAGACCTCAATTTGTTCATATAATTGTCTCGTGACAAGAGAGGGCTGAATATTAAGCTCGGTCAATCTTTCTTTAAGATTGCGATAGATTCGGAGCACATGATCATGTTTGCCCATGTACAAGTATGCCTGCATGGCACGACGGTAGGCTTCTTCTTCGTATGGTGATTGGCTGATTGCACGTTCTGCTGCCTCTGCTGCTTTTCTGCCGTTATTGGAATTCAGATATTTCTCGGAAAGCTTCAACTTAAGCTCCAAGGAAAATTGCTCCAGCCGATGACTTAGCTCCAATACCCATGGATAATCCTCCTGCGGTAACAGTTCCTCCTGATACAAATGTAAGGTTTGCTCGATTAGCGATATCGGCATATCTACTTCTTGCTCCATCCTGAACGAAACGTCCAGAAAATCATATACGTCTGCTCTGATCCGTTCCTTATCCAGGATATAGTGCTCACTTTTATATCTCAACAAATGTTCAATACCAACGTTCCGCAAGTTTTTTCGTAACAAGCTCACACAGGTATGCAAATAAATTTTAGCTTTCTCATAAGGTTCATTAGGCCATAACTTTTCGATAATACGATCACGGTGAACCGCACTTGTCGCAGGGTTATTCAGCAGCAAATACGCAAAAAGCTCCTTCTCTTTGGCTGTTCGCCACATCAGCGTCTTTCCGTTTGTGATTGCAACGTGGAAGGTTCCGAGCAATTGGACAAACAACTTATCCGTACTATCGGAATTGACGACAACGGGATCCATGGATCTGCTCTTCTCCTTCGTCCATCGCTCAATGGTCCGTGACAAGCGGTCCATCTCGATCGGTTTGAGCAAATAATCCAGTGCTTCATGTTCAAAAGCGGCCACAGCATACTGATCATAAGCGGTCGTGAACACGATCACGGCATCCGGTTCCACATCGTGTATGTTCGCCGCTAACTCCAATCCGCTCATTCCTGGCATCTCAATATCCAAAAACCAGATATCCGGCCGGATGTCCCCAAGTGCAGCAAGCGCATCGAAGCCATTAGCCGCACGCCCTGCGACGTGTACTTTACCTGTTCGAGCAAGGAACATTTCCAGCATATTTAAAGCATGCGGCTCGTCATCCACCAAATACGCTTGGATCAATGCAAGTTCCCCCTTTACATCATTTATTGGTATGGAAATTCAATCGTTATCTTCGTCCCGTGACCTTGCTCACTCTGGATCACAGGTGCTTGTCCGTTCAGGTGTTTCAGTCGCCTCTGCACATTTTGCAAACCAATTCCCTGCTCGGTATGGCTTCTGTCCAGGATACTTTCCACTTGCTCAGGAGACATGCCAACTCCATCATCCTCAACCACCACTTGAACTTGATTTTCACATTTTTGAATGAATAGCCGAACCGTGCCTCCATCAATCTTCTTCGACACCCCATGCCGGATAGCATTCTCCACCAGTGGCTCGATGAGGAGTGGCATCACTTTACAGGAATACAGTAATCTGTCCACATTCAATTCAACCTGAAGACGTGAACCGAAGCGCTCCTGCTCGATCTCTACGTAGGCCTGAATCAACTCCATCTCCTTGCTGAGCGGAATTAATTCCTCCGAGTTATCCAGATGAAAAAGAATTCGCAAATAACGACTGAAGCTGCCTAACAGCTCTCCCGCTCTAGGCCCGTCTGTGAAGCATAATGACATAATCGTACCCAAGGCGTTATACAGAAAATGCGGTTTGATCTGTGAACGAAGAAACGCCATTTCGTTGTTCGCCGCTTCCTTCACTAACCGTTTCATACCGAGCAAGGTATGTACTCGGACCAGAATCTCACCCGCATCCAGCGGGCGTGTAATAAAATCGTTGCCTCCTGCCTTAATGCATGCCTCAATATCCGCTGGTGTACTGCGCATATTGATAAACAGAACCGGCAGGTCCACCTGGCTGAATTCCAGCCGAATCTGCTTACACACCTCATAACCGGTAACCGAAGGCAGCATCGCATCTACAATAACGAGATCTGGCAGCTTACCGCTTGCAAGTAGCGATTGCACCTCCATGTCAGAGTCCGCAAAACTCACTTGAAAACCTTCTGTAGAAAGTAATGTATTCAGGTGCTCCATGTCCACAAGATCGGTTGTTGCAATCAATATGGCTGCTGAAACGTTGCCGGACGGCAATCCCGATAAATCCTTTCCGTGCTTCTCCTGAGATACTGCAGTCTCTATGACGTTCCCCATGTCAGCATCTGCTGCGGATGGAAGCTCGATCTGAATTGATTCTGATTCATCATTGACGCTAAGCCGGCCCCCCATAATGCTGACAATCTCTGCTGCAACAGACAAGCCTGCTGAACCGTTGTGCATACTCTCTAAATTAGGGGATTCTTCTGTCCCAAATCGGGCAATTTGCTCTGTACGTGCCTCAAAACGAAGTATAATCCGCACTCTCTCTTGATGCCGCTCGCACTCAAATACCAGCTCCCTGTGACTATGCTGACCAATCATGTGATAGACAAGGTTGTACAGCACTTGCAGTAGACGGCTCTCGTCTGCAATGACATAGCGGGCCTCAGGCTCCAGCCTGCGTACCATAACGATTCCTTTTCCAGTAGCCAGAAACCCGAGCACCTCCGTGACCAAAGAAAGGCAGGACACCAGATCAACATTGCCTACCGCAATCTTCATATTTCCGTCTCTAAATCGGGACATATCAATCAGATCATTTACAAGATTGGACATCCGGTATGCCGTATTGCGTATGAGCTGAAGCTTGCCTCGAATTTCCATCTCATTCGTACGTCTCAACGACGTTCCGAGAAGAGAACGGGACAAATGAATGATGCTATGAAGCGGCGAGTTCAGCTCATGCGATGTCAAAAGTAAAAACTCATCCTTTACCTTGTCCGATAATTGGAGCTGCTTCGTAAGCTGCTGCATCGCATCATAAGCTCGAACATATTGATAGATCAGGAGCACGGCGAAGACACTCAAAATAACTAATGTTGTACAATTCAGTAGAATCTGACTCACCGGATACCACGTTACGAGGATGCCAAGAACGTTGTTTACAAGCATAAGCCAGATACATATGATGAGCAGTTGTAACTGCGAACGACTCTTGCTCTCATATTTCTTCATAACATAGTGATGCAGGATGACAGCAAATGATAAGACATAAGACAACAGGTTAACGATATACATGCCTTCCTGAATGGAGGAATACACTCGAAATGGGGATACCACGATCAGGACGACGTATAGAGCAAGCAAAACACTTGGCAGCTGAAGCCATCTTCTGATCGTTTGCCCCAGTGCAGGGGCAAGTTTCCATGTAATCATGCTAACAACGACGGATACACCATATACCGCTGCATATTTCATTTTAAAGGCCAACTCAAAGGGAATTCCCGGCGCAAGCTGTAATAATAGACGCTCCCCATTCGTTACCACAATGACGGCAAAACCCAAGAAGAATAGCGCGTAAAGCAACTGAATGCGATCACGATGCAGACGAAGATAGAGATAAAAAAACAGCAAACCAAAGATGACTACAATCCCCATGATGAACAGCTCCAGTCCAGACTGAATCATCGTTCTTCTTTCAATCTGACTGGCATACCCCAGTTCAATCGAGTTGTAGATGCCACCGCTGCGAAAATCAAAATTAGCTACCTGTAACACAATTTCGAGCTCAGCTTGTTCCGTATGAAAATAAATCGTATATGGCTCATTGCGCGGTTTATAGGATGCCGCAGACGTGCCGGGAAGCCCTGATCGACTCATCAGCTGACCATCCAGATACATCGTATCCGCGAAGCGAACATACCGTTTGGCAATTGCCAGCTGCTCTCCCTGAGGGACATTCCGCACAATCAGGCGATAGGTTCCATACCCCTTCCCGCTCATTGGATAGCCTTGATTGATCACAACCTCATCCCAATTACCAGGCACTTGCATCATAATGGGCTTAATACGCATTAGATGAATCTGCTGTGGTGAGAGCAACTGCTCAGGATAGAATTCCCATTCTCCATCCAGTGGAATAATAGTATGGCTAGTCCATGAGAAATCTGCCAGCTCCAGAGTCCCCTGCTTGGCATCAGGCGTCTCTCGTCCACCCGTAATCTGCAACACAACCACGAGTGCAAGCAGCATTGTCATTAGTCCAACCCCTAACAAAAACCGATCCTTTCTGATGACAGTCATCTCTCCTTCTTCCGTAGCAGCTACCTCTCAATATAGCGTTATTCTCGCACTCACGCTTGACGCTGTCCATTCTTTTTCAAGGCTACAATATAACGATGAAAAAAAGGCATCCGCAGATGCCTCCTGGATTTCATCTGATCACGCTCGTCCCAGCTCAGGATAAGAACAAGCATCATCAGCACTAAACATCTAATTTTGGGATGCAGCCTGAATTGCGCCGTATGCCCAGTGATTTACAGATACATCCTTCCATCTGGATGTACCGGACAGATCAGGTTCGATATGAACCAGACGATTCAGCAATGTAACGGCCTCTGCTCGTGTCACAGCATCGTTCGGACGAAATGCTCCGTCTTGCGACACACTCATGATGCCTGCTGCCAATACACGCTGAACTGCTTCGCGAGCCCAGTGCTGTGTAAGATCAGTAGCTTCGTTTGGCACAGCCGTTGTTGCTGCAGTTGCTTCTGCGTTTACATCCGCAGCTAATTCCTGAGTTTTCAAAATTCGCTCAATAATGACAGCCATCTCGGCTCGTGTAATGGAACGCCCTGGCATAAAATCTCCGGCATCATTGCCTCGCATATATCCTGCCGCAGTCGCCTTTTTAATCGCTTCGCGTGCCCATTCAGCAACCGGCATGTCCCGATATGATGTATTGAGCGCAGCCTCGTCGCTGCGGGGCGGCAGTATCCGAGACAATAAGGCAGCCATTTCAGCACGCTGAACCGCCTGATTCGGTCTGAACGTGCCATCCGCATAACCTTGAATGTAGGCTGATGACTGACCTGCGTTCATCAAAATAATGGAAAATGTGCTGAACTTGGTGACTTCAAACTCAATTCCGGGTTGATCTGTTCCATTAAACTTAACGATTTTACCCTTAACGAGTTCCTTCGTTCCATCGCTATGTTCAATAAATACTTGCAGCTTGTCCAGTTCCTTCTGCGTCAGGTTCTTATCTCTGATTGGCAGCACAACCGTCACTGGACGACTGCTCATATTCGTCTCAATCGTCATTGGACGACCTACCAAGCGGAAATCGGCGGTATTGGTTGACTGTTTGACGATTAATGGATCTTTCTGGATACGCTGCTCCACCACTTCACGTCCTGCAGCATCCTTGATCGGCACAAGATGGAAGAAAATATCCGAGACAAGTCCCTGTAAAGAATTCGCCGGAAGTTGCAGGGAAGCATTATCCGTTTCAATATACAGATTCATCTTCTCATCAGCCATCAGTGAAGTAGACTTGGCTGGAAGCTTCACGTTCAGTTCGGATACCTCGTCCTTCTCATCCGGAATCATGATCCGGGCAATATTCGAACCGGCCTTCTTCAGGCTTTCAATTGCACGAGAAGTCTGCTCAGCCGTCAGATTCACCTCGTCTTTTTTGCGTCCATCTGCCCCTGTTGTTCTTTCGATGATTGTTGCTGAAACAATAGCATTCGCATTCCGTTCATTAGTCACATTTACTGTAATTTTCTCGGAAGTGCTTGCATGCGTGGATGGTGTTGACGAACCACCGGATGAACTTCCTGAACTGGACGAACCCGGATTGGATGGTGTTGTTGGTGTTGTTGGTGTTGTTGGTGTTGTTGGCTCACCAACGACCGTGATATCGCCTGATATTGCCTGTTTCTTCATTTCAATCCCATCCGTATCCGTCACGGTGAAGTTTTCGAGTAGCGTCTCATTGACGAACTCCACCGGATACTCGCCTGCAACAGCATTGGAGGTAATCGTGAATTCAATTTTGAACAACGTCTGGTAGGTCTCGGACGCCGCCGGGATAGGACTCAGCCCTCCATTTGCATCACTCCAGCCCACGATAAGCGATCCTGTCTCATTATTCGCATGATGTCGTATTCCCGGATTGCCTGTAACATCAGTAACTTGCAAGGCTGCAGGATTGAACTTCATGCGTACCCCGTAAGAGCCAATCGGTTGGTTAAGCGTCACCGTTTCGACCGTTAGCGTTACCTTGTCACCTGCTTTTCCTTCTTCTGATCCGATGTAGACAATAACATTCCCAACCGGCTTCTCATCTGCCAGCACAGTAACTTGCCCGGCTTCTCCAGTCACCTGAAACGGATCAAATTCCTTCACCAGTGCGCCCGCATGAAGAGTTACTGAGCTTGAACCGATAACCGCACTCTCTTTAATTTTAAAATGAAGGGAATACAGCGCCGTGGATTCCTGAATGAAATTTTGCGTCGTCATTACCACTGAAATATTCCCTGGAGCAGACGTATCTTCAGTTAGGCTGACTCCCTGATAATGTTCATAGGCTTGGCGGTTTACAACCTCGTCCCCTTCCACGAGTTCAAGCACAGCCGAATCATAGGCAAAGGACAATTCTGAGTGATAAAAAGAAAATTCTGAGCCTTTTGAATCATAGGATACAGGTACTTCGACGATGTCTCCTGGTTTACCGGATACTTCTCCGATATGAATGACAGGATCTACACTGGCCTGTGCCTGAGGAAGCCACGAAAAGATCATGGAAACCGTGAGCAGCATAGTCAGAAGCGTCTTCATGGACCGTTTGGATTTTACAGAAATTAAATGCCCCTTATGGTTTGGCAAGATAGTCACTCCCTTCTAATTTTATGAATTAATCCCCAAGAAAACGCCCATAATCAGGGCTGAATCTTTGGCATCCAGTACACCATCATCATTCATGTCCAACGCTTCAATCTGACTCGGTGTTAACGTGATCAAACCTTTGATATATTTATTCACTAATAAGGCATCTGCAGGTGTAATCACACCGTCTCCATTCGCATCCCCTTTAATACGCAGCATGATCGTTACCTCCACGCTATCCGAAAATACAGCTCCATTCTTGGCCTGCCAGCCGAACGTTGTCTTGATCCCTGTAAAAGCCGAAGAAGGAACGAAGGCCAATGTGTTCAACTCTGCGACAGGAATAACCTGATTCTTCACAACGTCTGTACCATTCAGTTGTAATTTACCGCTGTCAGGCAGGGAGGCGATGCGAATATCCGTCATAGGCCGCTCCTCTGGATCGGCATAATTACTTTCAAAATCGGTGGATGTAAAGGTTACTGGTAGCCCTTGTTTAACCGTTTTGGAAAATGCGCCCACAGCCGGCTTAGGCGTATTATCTTGGCTGAGGCCCAAAATACGGGCTGAGGTTCCATCTGCGCTGAACACAACGATCCGGTCTCTCGCTGTATCAGCCATATACAATTCACCTTCTGGTTCAAAAGCAATCTGATTACTGAGATCAATGGGATATGCCTCGTTTCCACTCACCCACGTACTCAGGACAGGAGCATTAGGATATTCGAAGCCTTCATAGCCTGTGCGCATAATCTGATTCTCGCTCACAACGTATAAACGTTTGTTTACTACATCCAGTGTCAGATCTGCAAGCTTGTCTGTTGAATTCTGTATACTAACCAAAGGGTAGATAAAGACTCCATTACTATGGGTATACCAAGTATTTTGTCCTACCTCGTTATTACCGGAGATTACACTGGAATATTCATCCAAATTTATCCTACTTCCACTTCCTGAGTTGTCCAGGTAATTATAGGAAAATTTAGTTTTTTTCTGTATAGCATCATTCACCATGCTGATCTCACTATAGGTTACACCTATAGCTTCTTTGTTGTACTGTTTAAATCTGATGACATTTCGAATATACCTTTGATCCACGCCTTGACCAAAGTTCATCCAATATTTATTGTTCAAGTCGATAGGTGTTGCGTTTACTGTGCCATCCGGGTTAAAAATATGGATCTGTAAGGATGCCCCTGATTGGGCTGCGTAGATTAATCCATCGTTACCCATCGTTACCGCCGTTACATTATTGACATCCATCGTAGATAATACTTCGCCTTCTGGTGTTGCCCGAATAACCCGATTATTCCCGCTGTCTGCAATTAGCATCTCTGTTTCACCACTAGCCGCCGTGTAGAACTCAATATCGGTAGGTCGACTTAATGAAACGGGATCTGTTGCAGCCAATACCGATGAAGCTGGAAAACCCACGCTTGTGAGTAATGTTATGACAAGCGCAATTATAGTCCACCGTATAAACTTCACTCTTGTACCCCTTCCAATGTATAGACTCAAATGTTCTCCTCCTTAACCTTTCTGATGACGTACTGTTTCAATATACATAGCAGCTCTTAACAATCACTGAAAACCTCAGAACCAATAGAATACGGAGGGGAAGCCCTTTTTTCCTCAAAAAAAAACGAAGGAATTGACGGATGCACCCGATCATTCCTATCGCAAATGTTTCATTCATATAAAATTAGATATGCTAATGATGCAACGGATCGCTTCGTTCTACCGAATAAAAAGTTTCATCAAGGTATTAAAAATCGGATTCACAATATAACCTGTCGGATGGATTGAATACCTTTTGCCCGAGTTCAGACCGCTGATCTTCTCCATTTCCTCTGCAGACAGCTCAAAATCAAAGATTTCACTATTCTCCCTGATCCGCTTTGGATTGGATGATTTGGGAATCAGGATGACGCCCCGTTCCAGATGCCAACGCAAAATCACTTGAGCCACCGTCTTATGGTGATGATCAGCGATTTCCTTCAATACAGGATGCTGCAACAATACCTTGTTCCCCTGCCCCAACGGACCCCACGCCTCATGCAAAATCTGACGTTTGTCCATATAGGCTCGTAATTCGTTCTGCGGAAACTCCGGGTGCGTCTCAATCTGGTTGATCATCGGCAAGATTTTTGCATACTTCTTTAACTCTTCCAGATGCTGAATTTCAAAGTTCGCAACGCCAATGACTTTGATCTTGCCTTCCTCGTATAATTCCTCCATCGCTTTCCACGTTTCGATATACTTGGGCGAGGCAAAATGGATTAAGTACATGTCAAGGTAATCCACACCCAGTTTGTTTATCGTTTCTCTAAAAGCTTTCTTGGTCGCTTCATAGCCATGATCCGTATTCCAGACTTTCGACGTGATGAAGAATTGCTCGCGCGGGATCTGGCTATGCCGGATCTCTGCCCCCAGCGCTTTCTCATTCCCATAGATTCGGGCAGTATCAAAATGTCGGTACCCGACCTGAATGGCCTCGCGAATCGCTGTTGTAAATTCTGCTTCTTTCGTTATTTTGTAAACTCCAAACCCCAGTTGAGGAATGGGAACCCCGTTTCTGGTTTCAACCACTTTGGTATGCAAATTCATTTTGACTGCTCCTCCCAAAAATAAATCGTAATATACTTGATATATATTATATCTAGTTAAATCCAAAAAAAGAGGTTAACCCTTTTTCTCTTCATAGAACAGATCGGTTAACCGTATTTCTTTTAAATAATTGTGCATTGCGATCTCCGCACCTTCAAGATGATGAATGACCTTTCGTTTCACGTCGTCCACGTCTTGTCCCTGAAGCTTTACATCGGTATGAATTTTAAACAAGTCTTTGCCGGGTTCAACTGCCAGGAATACATCCAACATCGTGATTTCCGATAAAGGCTGAGCAAGCAGTATGCCGCCCTTGGCACCTTCTTTGGCCATCGTCAGTTTGGCGTTATTCAGGTTTCGAATGACTTTAACCGTTGTAGGAACCGGAATATTTAGCTGCTCCGATATCACTTTGGTCGATAGATAATTGTAACAGTTCTTCTCGGTATAGGAGTGAACGTAGAGAAGAATAGAGATTCCCTGTGATAAGGCTGTAGAATATGCCACTTTGATTCATCCTTACTATTTCTTTTCTGAATATACTATATATCTTTTATGTTTAGTTAGCAACTACACTGCGATCTCCATCCCTTAACTTTACTGACTTCACTCTACCCTCGATTTCATCGCTGCATATCTACTTGGCGTGATGCCTACAGCAGCCTTGAAAGACCGACTGAACAGATGAATACTCGAAAAGCCAACCTCCTCGGCTATCCGGGTTAAATTATGTGTTCCTTCTATAATTCTTTTCTGGGACTGCTCTATTCTGATATGTGTCACATATTTGTGAAGGGTAATCCCCAGCTTGCTTTTGAACAAATGCGATAAATGGTTCGTCGATACACCGACATGTCTACTGATAGCAACATTATTTAATTGAGGGTCGGCGTAGCATTCATGAATGTAACGAATCGACTTTTCGATGAATGCCCACCCCTTGGTCATGTTCCCCTCTTGGTCCTGATCTTCGGATTGATTTTTGAAAAACAGATGCAGCAACTCCAAACATATGGATTTCGTGATTAACGAAGATCCTCCCCGCTGCTCCTGAAACTCCTTATGCATAAGCGCAAATCTCTTTTTCCATTCGATTCGATCGGCTAGCTGCAAATGAGAGATGGGCCGTATGGAAGCCAGCTTCATTTCCCTATCGGCCATATCGGGTCTTTCACTATGAGTAGCACTCGTGTTCTTCAATAAACTTCGCTCTTCCTCATAATACAGATCAAAATGAAAAATATACTGAATCAATGGCTCCGTGGAGGTGGACCGAATGATATGAGACATGAATGGATGCATCAGCACAAGATCGCCTTCTTGGACCAGGTATTTCACACCACTCAAGAAGAACTCCGCTTCCCCTTGTTCAATGTATGTATATACGTGATCGTGGTCTATCCATTCCCCTGCCAAAGAAAATGATTCCGTCATTCTCGCCGCCCTTACGAATGGCGAAATGCTATTCATCCATGGCTCATACACATGTGATCCCCCCAACTGCCTTCTCAATGATCCGGTTTATATTTTGGCAAACACCCTATCGAAGCCTGCTTTGGACTTTGCAAACAATTCACTTGAATCGAGGGTTGGCGTTGGTGCCAGCACCTCTTGAGATACGACGCCTGTGTAACCAATCGCCTTCAGGTTCTTCAAGAACCCCGGCAGATCTATTACTCCCTCTCCAGGGTATAAACGCTCATAATCCAGCAATTCTTCGATTGGCAGATCATAGGCATCATTAATATGGACATGAACAACTTGTTCCTTCTTTAGATTCAGTACTTCTTCAATCGCTAAACCGTTCGTATGCCAATGGTAGGAATCCACCAACAAACCTACATTGGGAGCATGGATCGTTTCGATCCAGTCCAGCGTATCCTCCACACTCCAAATAAATGGATTCTTCCATTGGGTTCGCAGATGATGGCAACCAACAAACTCCAATCCCAGTCGAATTCCATAGGCGTCCAGAATATCTGCACACAGTCTCAGTCGTCTGGTAGCTGCAGCCATAAACGATGCTGCTGGCTGATCCGTGGAAGGTAAAATATAGGTACAGCAGCTGTAACAGTTCAACGAAGCAGCGGCTTCTGCCATTTGAACCAGAGATTGAAGTCCTTCGCGGAATTGTTCATCTGTGGTTCTCCAGTCTACGGTCAGATCGGATGAACCGATGATCACCTGATTGCTTTCCAACAGATGTTTGGCCTGTTCCTGACCCACCTCTTGAATTAATGAGAGCGGATTCAAATCTACAGACTGAAATCCGTATTTTGCAGCATTCGTAATATATTGTTCATTGGACTCGATGTTCCCCAAGCCTGCTCTTGTTAACCCTCTAATCATTCCAATCTCCTCCTAGGACCAGTCAAACAGTACACCGTTATACTGGTCTTTATTCATTCTCAAGCCCTCGTAGGCTTCTTGCGCTTGTTCCGGCTTCATCACATGACTGATCAACGGTTCGATATGCAGCTTGTTCTTTAACATCAGTTCAAATACAATGTTCGAATTTCTCACCAGGGAATGCTTCACGAATTCGTTCGGCTCCACCGGGAAGCGCCATTCATGTGCCCCCTTAAACGTAATGCACCCTCGTCCATACAGGTGGCAATAGTTCAATATATCGGTGACATCCGTGTTATATTCGCCTCGTGGACTGCCCAGGAAAATAATCTCTCCCAGCTTTGCGATCCACTCCAGACTTTGAACACTTACACTCGGCACACCCGTCGCCTCAATGTGAGTGGAGACACCTGTTCCATTGGTGATGGCGTGTATCTTGTCTTTTACTTTATCTTCTCCGCCATGAAGCGTATAGTCAACCCCACATGTCTGAGCTGTTCGGATTCGTTCCGGTGACAGGTCCACACCAATCAAGGTTGCACCTTGCAGGCGCGCCAATTGAGCAGCCAAATTCCCTACTAATCCGAGCCCCGTCACGCCGACAACATCCCCAAGTTCAATATTGGATACACGAACCGAGGTGAACGCCACGGTTGCCATGCGGGTGAAGGGAACCCACTTCAAATCCAGCTTTTCAGGTACCTTGATGAAAACGTGCTCTGTGGATACCACTTGATATTCAGCATGTTGACCATAATGGAACACAGCGTCCCCAGGCTGAACATGGTGTACACCTTGCCCCACCTCGATCACTTCACTTACACTCGCATACCCCGGACATACGGGAAGCTTGGCCCACTCTTCTTTTCCCGATAACATCGCCAGCTCCGTTCCTGGACTGATGAGGGAATAGATCAATTTTACCAATACTTCCTTCTCCCCTAGGGCTGGCAAAATAAAGTCCTCCTCTACCGTCTCCACTTGCATCGGACGAGTAAACATGATCTTTCTATTCTTCATCACTCTCACTCCCTTCTTATCATTTTAACTACAATATAAGACTTTTCATTAGCCATGTCTTTGATTGCAAAACCGATTTTTTATCTAAAACAACGATTTTAGAACCTTTGCAAGTGAATCCAGCTTAAACGTAAAAAGACTCACAAGATCCAATGATCTGTGAGCCTCAAATTCAGTCATATTCAGCCGTGGTGTGATGCGGTGCCGTACTCCCGCTAGACGATTGACTGCTTCATCATATCCAGCCGTCATTGAAACGGTGTTGGTGGCATGGTTCCTTTTTTGCTAATATCGCAGCTTCATTCATTACTTCTTAACTGCAACTACGGCTGCAACCCTCGAACCTCAAACTCATAGATTCGGGCTGCCGTATCGCCGCCCTGTGTTGGTTTCAGCACATTCAGCTTGACATAACGAGCCTTAACCAGCGCAATCGCGTCCGATGTTTCGGCTGCCGTGTTCCCCTGTACTTGAACTACATCGGACCAGTTCACGCCATCAGCACTGACCTGGATGGAATAGTCGCTCGTATTAAAACCGGACCACTCCCCACCACTCTCCGCGTGTTTGATGACAAAACCGCTGATCTGATGTTCTTTGCCAAGATCAACCTGCAGCCAATGCTGCTGATTACCCAGTGCGCACCACTTGCTGTTGCCTGTCACCTTGCCGTCAATCGCCTTTCCCGCACCTTCAGCAGGTCCGCAGGCATGGTCCGCAGTCGCCGTTTTGCCAAGTGCGACATTCTTGACCCCGGAAGCGCCCTTGCTGACGGTGATCAAAGCTTGCTTCGTCACCGTATCCTGCCCCGAGCTGTTGGTAGCTGTAAGTGTCACACGGTACGTGCCTTCCTTGTCATACGTTACCACTGGATTTTGCTCCGTGCTGACAGCCGGACTGCCATTCTCAAAAGTCCACGACCAGCCTTCTGTCACCTCGGATGAAAGATCGGTGAAATGCACTTGCTGACCGGGTGTAATAAGTGTTGCATCGGCTTTGAATTTTGCTTCCGGCTTCGGATACGCTGGCCACTGGATGGTCACGCTGGCAGCCTGGCCGGGCTCATATTTTGCATTCACTGCCACGACTTTCAGTACAGTTGCCTGTTCCGCATTGATTCTCTTCATCTCAGGCACATAGAAGACGTTATTGGCGGTTGCACCAATCCAAGTCTCTTTGCCGTCGGGCATCACGCGGTAAATCTCATATTGTTGAACTTCCTCGTTCAACGCGTCCCATTGCAACCTGGCATCGCCGTAAATGCCCCCACGGAAATCGGATTGGGTGACGTTTAATGCTTGAACGGCCTCAAGAGGGTTCGATGGGTTACCGTTCGTGTGGATGGAGAGCTGCCCAATATGGATGTTATAATCCGATACGGTTTCTGTACTGTCAAAATACAAAGACAATGCCGCAATCTGCTTTCCTTGATAAGGCGTCAGATTGAGGGTGTCCGTCGTCCAGTCGGGCGCCTTCTCGTTCTTCACATCCAGAAAGACGAACTGGTCCGGATGGTCTGCAAAAGCAAGGCCAACCTTCATGCCCGGCTTGCTCTGCGTCTTGTACGTAATTGAAAGCTCCGTACCCGGCTCAATCTTGAGATCTGTTTTGTACAGCTTCAGGTGGGTTGCATTCGTTGGGCTTAATGCACCCGCTACCTTCAGGGAACTGCCGCCATAGTAGGCATCCGACCAATCGAGAGAAGGCTTGAGCGCCGTGCCCTTACTCTCTGCTAACCAGCGCCATGTCGGAAGCACATCCTGCAAACTGCGGTTATTCCATCCGTTCTCCCGCACCTGCGTGCCATCCACATAAAATTTCTCGCCACTGCCCGTATTGAAGCTGGTGGTGAATGGCAGCTGATCTATCGGCGAAGATTCAACCACATTGTTCGCAATCCCTTTCCAAGCCTGGCTTGTCGCCGTATTGGCCGGGTTGCCGTTCTGTCCTACCCAGAATTTATTCTCACGAGCAAAGAAATCAGTCATACTGTCCGCGCTGTTGAACGCCCAATCAGGTCGGTAAATGCCGAGCGAAGTCACAGCCGGTTTCCCCTCAGGAAACAGCGAATTCCATTTCAGACTGGTATCGTACCCTTTAGCTTCTACATCGATGCCTGCGAACAGTTCGAATGGTGATCTGCCCAGGCTTTTGGCTTTGGCCGCAGAACTGCCAAGGTCATTCCACCAAAAGTTCAGGAACATGCTGTCTGATACCTTGTTCCCGTTATCCTGAAGGAACATCGCGTTCCGGTCCGTCAGCGCATTCTGCCAGGAAATATTGCCTTCCCTCGTCATGGAATCATACCAGATGATCTCCATTCCCGCGGGTTTATGGTCCTGAAGATAACGGAGGAATGCCTTCATCAACTGTGCGTCTGCGGCTGTTCCACCCTCGGTTTCCTGGTTGATAAACCAGCCGTCAAAACCGTAGTACTCAGCGACCTCGATTAGTTTATCTGCCGCCGGGAAGGAACCGTCGCTGTTTTGCTGAAGCATTTGCTTCACCCACTCATATTTGCCACCGTACACGGATGGCGGGAAGAACACCGTGCCCATGATTGGCACTCCGTTCCGGTGTGCCGCATCAATCGTATCAGCGCTTGGCGGCACAATAATGCCTTCTCCCGCCGAACCGCCCCAATATACGAGCTTGTCGACATACTGCCAGTAAGAGAACGTATTCGCAGAGAATGTATCCGATCCTTGCGATGGAACGCCGCTGGTTCCCTGATTCAGCGCAGACAACGCCATTACTTTCGCATCTTTCGTTGCATTCGGGTTAACACCGTCCCCCGTGAAACGGCTCTTGAGCGGAACAGCGCTCCGGTTGAAGGCCGCATCCGGGTCGGAAACCGGATTCCATTGGAGCAATTGCTCCGGCAACCAATACGATGAATAAGGTTGCTTCGCCAAGGCCGCTGAGGAAAGAGCAGCGCATACCATTATGACCAATATGAGACTAGCACCAAGCTTTTTCATGCCATACCCTCCAATCCAATTTTGGCAATCCAATCAGGGTAAAAAGAAACGCCCGTCAAACCGGACAGACGTTTCCATGTCTACTTTATAATTCAGGCTTATTTTGGATTTGCAGCTTGCCATTCATCGTATTGCTTTTGCGCTTCTGCAATCACTTTATCCAAACCTGCCGCTTTCAACTTCTCGATTGCTTTCGGCAGATGCTCATCCGGGTCAACCGCACCCGTCATGATGGATGGGTAGAATTCCTTCACGATGGCGGAGATGGAAGCCACTTCCGTCTTCACCGGGTCCGGATTGAAGTTGAAACCAAAGCTTGGAGCAACCTTCGCGGAATTGTTGAACTCTTTGAACGCTTCCCATTTATCGGCTGGATCTTCCTTGTGCATGTAAGTCAGGAACAGGTTACCCAAGGCAAAGCCAGGCATCTGGAATCCGTCCTTCATCGCTGGCAGATCCTCAATGACATTATCCGAAATCTTTTTGTAATGTGTACCTTCAATGCCGTAGTTGATCAGGTTACGCAGATATGGATCGGTATTCAGCAAGTTCAGGAACATCATGGCCCGTTCCGGGTTTTTGGAGTTTGCCGAAATCGCATGCATAGCGCCTGTTGCCGAGCCGGTGAAAATAACCGGATCCTGCATCGGTGTAGTCACGATGTCATAGCCCGCGCTTCTGGACCATCCCAGTTCGGCGTAAGGCTGAGTCTGTTCACGGTCAACAAACCATTTACCCGTCTTGATGTTATCGATGCCTTCCAATGTCGCTACATCCTTGCGCAGATAACCAGCCTGATAGTATTTGCGGATGGTTTTCAGGGAGCTCTTCAGCTCTTCGGATTCCAGCACATTAACGTATTTACTGGTGTCACCGTTCATGTTGATGCCCACCGGGAATTCGTCACCCAGCAGGAAGTCGAATGCCAGATAAGGCTTAAAGCCCTTTGGAACAGCCAGCGGAGTGATGTCGGCCGGCTCATTGTCTTTGATTTGCTTCAGGTAAGGCTCCAGATCCTCTAATGTACGAATCTTGGTGATGTCCATGTTGTATTTATCCACGTACTGCTTGTTGAAGCGCCATACCCATTGGGAAGCCAGCTCTTTGTTAACTGGCACGGCATAGTTTTGACCACCGATCTGTGAGCCTGTAAGGAAGCGTGGATCAAGCTGCTCTTTAATGCCTTGACCATGCTTATCCAACAGATCATTGATTGGCAGGAATGCTCCTCTAGTAGCATTTGGCAGATAGTCATAAGCCCACGAAGAGGTGAAAGCGATATCATAATTTTCGCCCGAAGCGGTAATAACCGGCATCCGCTTGGAATAATCGCCCCAGTCAATCATCGTGATGTCGACGGTTGTATTTATTTTCTCCATTAAGTATTTGTTCATCTCATCCTGTACAATGGGCAGGTCGCGCTGTGGACCACCGATTAGATATACCTTGAGCTTCACCGGGTCCTTATCGCCGGACTCTCCCCCGGATGCCGTATTCCCGCTAGTATCATTGGTATTACTGCCACCGCAGCCTGCAAGCATCGTAGCAAAAGCAAGCATTAAAGCAGCCATGAGCAGAGCGATTTTTCTTGTCTTCATGTGTATCCCCCTTATTAATGTTATTGTTACTGCCCTTTGGGGCAGGCACAACCAGACTTATTCTTTGACCGAACCAATGGTCAAACCCTGTATAAAATACTTTTGGAAAAACGGATACGCCAGTGCAACCGGCAGTGTAGCCAAGACAACCATCGCCATGCGGACGGTCTCCGTTGGCAGTGTCGAGGCAATGTCGTAGGACACGACCCGGCTGCTGTTTTGCACAACAAAATCCATATTGTTCTGTATTCGAATCAACAATGTCTGGAGCGGAATCAATTTCGCATTGTCGATATAAAGCAGCGCATTGAACCAGTCATTCCAGAATCCTAACGTACTGAACAATCCGATAGTCGCAATGCCCGGTAACGAAATCGGCAGTACGATGCGCGTATAGATACCGAATTCAGTAGCTCCGTCGATTTTGGCCGACTCAATAACCGCATCCGGCACGGTGGTCGTGAAAAATGTACGCATAACGATAATGTAAAAAGCGTTCATGATCGACGGCAGGATCAGCGCCCATATCGAATCCCGCAAGTGCAGCACCTGCGTAACCACAATGTAACTGGGAACGAGACCGCCGGAAAACAGCATGGTGAAGAAGGCCAAAAAGCTGAAAAACCGACGCTGTGCAAAATTTTTGCGCGAGATGGCATACGCATACGTAGTGACCAAATACAGTGTCAGCGCGGTTCCGACAACCGTCACCGTTAAGGTAACCCCAAACGATTGGGCCATCTGCTGCCCGGATTCCATAAGGAATCGGTAGGCATCCAGCGTCCAGACTTCAGGGATTAATTTAAATCCATTGATCGCCAGCGTCTTCTCATCCGTAAATGAGATGATGATGATGAACAGAAATGGAAAGATACAAGATAAGGCAAACAGACCGATCGCTATATTAAAAATCACGTTGGATAACGGTGAAATGGCATTCAGATCTTTTGGTGTCTTTCTGCTCCTCTTCCCAGGGGCAGATGCCCGCTTTATCGGTTCGCTTAAGTTACTCATGGATAGCACCTCCCTTGCCGCAGCCTAGAATACGGCATAATCCTTTTCAATTTTACGCACAGCATAATTAGCCAGCAGGACAAGAATCAAACCAACAACCGATTGATACAATCCTGTAGCCGTACTCATTCCCGTATCGCCCATAATGGTTAGGCCGCGGTATACAAACGTGTCGATGACATTGGTGACCGGATACAACGCACCGGAATCCCGTGGAACCTGATAGAACAGTCCAAAGTCAGAACGGAAGATGCCGCCAATCGCCAGAATGGTCAGAATGATCATCAGCGGCCTGAGCAGCGGCAGCGTAATGTACCGGATCTGTTTCCACTTGGTGGCGCCATCGATCATCGCTGCCTCATAATAAGAGCGGTCGATACCCGCGATTGCTGCCAGATAGACTACGCTGCCATAACCTGCACCTTTCCACAGGCCGAGCAGAATGAGAAAATACGGCCAATACCCTGTCTCACTGTACCAACTGACCGGATCTCCACCGAAATAGGTAATGATCTGGTTGAACACACCCTTTTCCACACTCAGAAACGAAAAGACGAAATAACTGATAATAACCCAGGACAAGAAATAAGGCATAAACATCGCGGTCTGGTAGATCTTCGCCAGCCGTTTATTCAGCAGTTCGTTCATAATGATCGCAAGCGTCACTGCGAGCACCAATCCGAGAAAGATGAGACCCAGGTTATACAGAATGGTATTACGTGTGATGATATAGGCGTCACTGGTTGAGAACAGAAACTCAAAGTTCTTGAACCCGACCCAATCGCTTTTTAGAACGCTTTCAAGAAATCCGCCCGGATGAATCCGGAAGTCCTTAAAAGCAATAATCGTTCCGAACATTGGCAAATAGGCAAAAATGATAAACCACGCTGCTCCCGGCAGTACCAGCAGAAGAAACGCCTTGTTCTTCATCAGACTTTTGAAGATGCCCAGCACGGCTGTCCCTCCTTATAATCGCATTCACTGTCGCTTAGCTGCACCCAGTATTAATCCCCTATGACCAACACTGGTAGACCTAAGCCCTCTTGGTGCTTTGGATTCCTCGTTCACTCCTTCCTCCATTATGCAAGCGCTACCAATTTTGGGATAGTTGAAAAACCCAATAAATTGATGGATTAATTAAAGATCGTGCATTCATTCCATAGCAAAAAAACACACCCGCACGGGGTGTGTCTTCACTCAGCCGGCAAGCCCGGCTTATTTTTTCATGTAGATGGAGCGCAGCTCCGTGGGAGAAACACCCGCATATTTCTTGAACTGTCTGTAAAAATAAGTGGAGTCCCAGTAACCTACCTCGCCCGCGATTTCAGCTGTCTTTTTGTCCGAATATAACAGCAAATGAGTGGCGCGCTCAATTCGGTACTGGTTCACATAATCGGAAAAGGTGGTGCCGACCTCTTGCTGAAATAATTGGCCGAGGTAGTTCGGATGGAGCTCCAGCCGCTGACTGAGCGTCTTTAGTGAAAGCTCATCTTGATAGTGATTCTTCACTACCTCCAGCACAGCCATGATATGCGGGCTGAACGTTTTCTCGGTGGTGTGATATGTATTCAGCGTACGATGAACGTTTTTTCTCACCAGTTGCTTCAATTTGCTGAGCGTATGAATTCTGGACAGGGGTCCGAAGATTTCCCCGTAGTCAGGTGTTTTCTCCAATTCCTTGGCAGCCAGCATCAGCTGGATGGCAGAATTGAAGAACGGCGTTCTCGGGAAGCAGCGTTCCTTACCCTCAACCATAAAGAATTCGTCGATGAATCGGTCCACCTCTGTACTTTCCCCATCCCGCAGCAGCTTGTGGAACTGCTCCATTGCTGGCCCAGGCTTCTCCTGATGCGGATTGGCGTCTTCTTCGCTCTCCACTTGCATGATGAAGGTATCACCATCCATAAACAAATGATTCTGAAGCCACAGCTTTACAGACTTGCAGCTCTTCGGAAAACCCAGATAGGTCGACTCCGAGTGGCCGATGATCCCCCATGCACGTGCACCTGTGTCCTCGGCGACCGCTTGCTTCATCCTGCTGAGTGCCTGAAGTTGCCATTCATCACGATCTTCCGTACGGGCTGAAACGAACAGCACCATGATATCTCCTTCCTGATCGGGAAAGCAGATTACCCAGCAGCCATCCGGAAGGCCTTGATTTCCGAGCAGCTCGCACTTCTCAGCGATTCCTGCAAGGTGTATCTGCGGATCATTCCCTTCGTCATCCCCTACAATCCGCAGAGCGGCTGCACAATAACTGGACTTGTTCATGGGAATCTCCAGCAGCTGTGCACGCTCCCTAAATTCTTTGGCGTCAATGGTCTCGTTCGCCCACCGCTGCAAAATATTGTTGCGCAGAATCCTCCAGCTCTGATCCATCTGAATCTGGCGGATTTCCTCCTGCTCCCAGTCGCGCTGCATATGCTTGATGGTTGCTTCCAATTCGTCCATATTGACTGGCTTGAGCAGGTAGTTCTCTACCCCCAGCGAGATGCCTTCCCGCACATATTTGAATTCTTCGTAACCGCTCAAAATAATGAATTTGGTATACGGATTGCGCTCTTTGATCTCCCGGATCAGCTCAAGTCCGGTCATTTGCGGCATCATGATATCCGTAATAATCAGATCGACAGGCCCCTCGTCCATCATTGCTAGCGCTTCCAACCCATTACAAGCCGTACCCGCAATCTGCATATTATTCTGATCCCAATCAATGATGGCTTGCATTCCTTTTACAATGAGCGGCTCATCATCGACCAACATTACACTTCTCATCCTGCTTCCTCCCTTGTGACTGGTATACTGATCGTCACCTCACATCCTTCGCCCTCCACACTGTTCAGGTGAAGACCATAATCACTGCCATAATTCAGACGTATGCGGTCGTGGACATTCTTAAGACCCAAAGATTGATCGGATGTCTCAGTAGTTTCATCGCCCGTGTGCAGCGCGTCTTGCAGTTCAAGCAACCTCTCCGCAGAGATCCCTTTTCCGTTATCCTTTACACGAATACGGATCACACCATCTGCTTCTGCGGCGGTAATGGTAATCCGGTTATCATCATCATTCGTACGAAAACCATGCACAATGTAATTTTCAATGATTGGCTGGATTAACAACTTGACGATCATGCTCCCCGCCGCTGCATTTTCTATATGAGTCTCCACTTCCAACTTGTCCTCATACCTGTACTGAACTAAAGCCAGGTACATGCCGCACAGCTCGATTTCCTCCGCCAAGGTTACATGCGTCTGCTTTTTGATCAAATGCCGGAACATCGTGGCAAGAATATAAATCATCTGTCCAACATCCCTGGCTCCCATGCTGATGGCTTTCATACGGATGCTTTCCAACGTGTTGTACAGAAAATGCGGATTGATCTGGGCTTGCAAAGCCACGAGCTGCGCATTCTTTTGCTTGATCTCCGACACATATACCGTCTCTATGTAAGACTCCAGCCGATCACACATATGGTTAAATCTCTGCGAAATCTGCTGTAATTCATCTTCACCCTCCATCTCAATCCGCTTACTCAGATCCCCCTCCTGCCAGCGCCGCATGTAAAGGACAAGCCTGTGAATTTTTTTGGAATATCGGCGGATGATGGTGAACGTTACCGCAAAACTAACAATGATGCACAGGATAACAATCCCGATAAGACTGAGACGAATCGCTTGAAGGCTCTGTTTAATGTGCGACTCCGGAATAATAGCAGCCACGACCATTCCTGTATTCCCGATATTCAGCAGCTGCACCTTGGATCGTTCCTCCAGATTCACCCAATCCTCCGGTAAATTCATCTGCCCCCAATAAGGGTAGACGGTGTTATCATACTTGCCCTGCGAATCGAAAATCACCTGACCTTCCCCGGTCATCAGCATGATCCTGTTGTCTTTGCCGTCGAGCCTGTCTCGCAGCAGCCCTTTGATCCGATCTGTATTCAGTTCAAACATAATTGCACCATACTGCTTCAATGTCACGGAGTCCTTGAGCACATTGGCGTAGCTGTATGGGGTAGGGTCATCATCCATTTTCCCTTCGAAAAGCGGTTCGCTGCCCATGTACTGCCACGGTGCACTTCGCAGCCGCTGGAACCAGTCCTTATGCCCTGCTGATAGCTTGGGCTGATAATAAAAGTGCTGGGTCTCCCGATTGAGAACATAGAAGAAATCCTGATCCGTGCTGTATAACACGACATTTGCAATCGAGGCTTCATCCTTTAATAGCAGACGCAATTGATAATCAAAATTCCCGCGCTCCGTACGGTAGCTGTAAGCATATTGATTCAAGCGCCAATTGAGAAAATCCTCATATTCATGAGTCAGGAAATACTTCAAATCGTCACCGATCATGGCGTCGGTATAAATCTGCTGCACGGCGTTATACAGTCGTTCGTACTGCTGATTCAGATTGATACTGACAATATCCAGTTCCTGCAGACTGGCATCCATCTGTTCCTGTACGACCCGCTGCTCATAGTAGCGGTAGGCCAGCACGGAGACACTGATGAATAACAGGACCATGACCATGGAATAAAACAACAGAATTTTGTTGAACATTTTTTTCTTCAGGTAATTTCTATACATGGTTCGTATCCTGGACATTCGCGCCTGAACACCTCCTCAGACCCATTTCCAACCCAGTGTATCACCGTTTGGTTAAATTCGACAATGACCTGCTCCCAGGTATGTAATCCATATTTTGGTTTGTCAAAAGGGAATGGAAGCGCTATAATGGGCGCATTCCCCTATGAATATATGTAATACATACTCGCTTTGGATGCTCTCTAACTATGGATCACTCCCCGATAAAATGTACTGGGGGTTCTTAACGATGTTTCTTACTGAAAACAAACTTCAAGCACGTATCAATGAATTATCCGAGCTCCGTTACCGGGATCGTTTACCTTTACATGCTTTTCTTGCCTGCGAAGACCGCAGAGAAGAGATTAACCCTGCCCTGCCGGGAGACGATAGTGATTGGAAGCCTATGCATACAGGAGAGAACTGGACTGGTCGAGATCTCTATTTGTGGCTGAGAACAAAAGCCGAGTTCCCTTCCTCTTGGAAGGATAAACGAATTGTCGGCCTGTTTGATTTTGGCGATACCGGCGGTGGTAACAATTCCGGCTTTGAGTCGCTGTTCTACTGGGATGGCAAGCCTTATCAAGGCGTGGATTCCAACCACAAGGAAGTGTTCTTTCCAGCCTCTGCGGCAGGCAGCACCAGCGAGTTGGTCTTCCGCTTATGGTCTGGTCTGGAAGGTGGCGGTCAGCCCCGCAATCAGACACATACGTTCAGGCAGGCAGAACTGTGCTGGCTGGATGAAGCTGTGGATGATCTTGTATTTACAGGGTCAGCGATTCTGGAAACGGTCCGAATTCTGGATGCCCATACACCGGAACGTACGAAGCTGCTTCATGCGCTCCAGCAATCCTTCCGCCTCATTGACTGGTCGCAGCCTAAGTCCGATGTCTTCTATACTTCTGTGCATGAGGCAAGGGATGACCTGAGTGCCCGATTGAGTACGATGGACAAAGCCTCTGATGTGACTGTCACCTGTATCGGCCATACTCATATTGACGTCGCCTGGCTGTGGCGGCTGAAGCATACGCGTGAGAAATGCGCTCGTTCCTTCTCCACCGTTATGCGCCTGATGGAAATGTTCCCAGAGTACGTTTTCCTTCAAACACAGCCTCAGTTGTACGAATATGTGAAAGAGGACTACCCGGAACTGTACGAATCCATCAAGGAACGTGTCGCTGAAGGTCGCTGGGAAGCGGGCGGCGGCATGTGGCTGGAGGCAGACTGCAACTTGACCTCGGGCGAGTCTTTGGTTCGGCAGTTACTGATTGGCACTCGTTTTCTCAAAGAAGAATTCGGGACAGATTGCAGATATCTCTGGTTACCCGATGTATTCGGCTACAGCTGGTCCTTGCCGCAAATTCTGAAAAAATCCGGCATTCATACGTTCATGACGACCAAAATTAGCTGGAACCAATACAACCGCATGCCATTCGATACATTTCACTGGCGCGGAATTGACGGCTCAGAGGTATTAACCCACTTCATTACCACACCCGAGCCGTGGTCCGAACCGGGTTCCTGGTTCTATACCTATAACGGAAAAATCATTCCGAAGACGGTCAAGGGTATCTGGGATGCCTACCGGGATAAGGAGATGAACCAGGATCTGCTGCTGTCGTACGGATACGGAGACGGCGGAGGCGGAGTTAACCGCGAAATGCTGGAGATGAGACGACGGCTGGATCAACTGCCCGGACTTCCCAAGGTCAAGACAGGACGCGCAGATGATTATTTTGAGAAGCTGCAGGAGACGGTGGAGAAAACCGATTCGTACATCCATACATGGGATGGCGAACTGTATCTGGAGTATCACCGCGGAACGTATACCAGCCAGGCGTACAACAAACGGATGAACCGCAAGCTTGAGCTGGCTTACCGTGAAGCGGAATGGCTGAATGCATTGCAAAGTATTGTGCACAATGACTGGAATCTGTATCAAGCGAAGTCTCTGACCGAGGGATGGAAAATCATTTTGCGCAACCAATTCCATGACATCATTCCCGGTTCCTCTATCACGGAGGTGTATGAGGACAGCAGAATTGAATATGCAGAAGCCGAGCAGATTGGCCGTCACGTGGACACGCAGGCTCGGATGGCTATCGCTGGCAGCGGAGAATCTCCACATACGTATACCATTTGGAACTCCTCCCCATGGGTCGTTACAGAAATCGTGAGCATTCCTGCGGCAACAGGCGAATTGGCAACGGGGACCTGGCTGAGCGATTCCGGCGTAATCCTGAACGCTCAATACCAGGATGGAGATTGGTCCGTTGAGGTGAAGGATATCCCTTCGCTGGGGTATACCACAATTCACTTCCAGAGAAGTACGGTAAACGACAGCCTTGTGCATTCTTCATTCACCCATACAACGAATGGAATCGAGACACCGTTCTATCAGCTCGAGTGGAACGAGGATGGACAGTTGACCCGCCTTTACGATAAAGAGTCACAACGTGAGGTGCTTGCCAAAGGGGCAAGAGGCAATGTGCTTCAGGTATTCGAGGATAAACCGCTGGCCCATGAGGCCTGGGATATTGATATCTTCTATCAGGAAGATATGCGAGAGATTACGAAATGCACCAGCATTGAAGTCATAGAGACCGGGCCGCTTCAGGCCGTGATCCGTTTCGCTTGGGAATACCTTGGCTCTACCATTACGCAGAACATGACTTTATATGCCGGGCATCGCCGGATCGATTATGACACTGAGGTGGATTGGCATGAACAGCAGCAACTGCTGAAGGTTGCCTTCCCTGTCGGTATCCGATCTACCGAAGCCACCTATGACATTCAGTTCGGCAACGTTAAACGGCCAACGCACTGGAACACAAGCTGGGACTGGGCACGTTTCGAATCCGTTGGCCATCAATGGGCCGATCTGTCCGACAGAGGTTATGGCGTCAGCTTGCTGAATGATTCCAAATACGGTTATGACATTAAAGATAACGTGATGCGGCTGACCCTGATCAAGAGCGCGACGCATCCTGATCCACATGCCGATCAAGGACTGCACCACTTCACTTATGCTCTTCTTCCGCATCAAGGGGATTGGCTGATGGGTGGAACCGTGCAGCAGGCCTGGCTTCTGAATGCTCCACTTCGATATACACAAGGTCAATCAGAGCAGCCAAGTCGCTCCATGTTTACCTTGTCCGGCAGTACAGCCATGATCTCGGCGGTCAAGAAGGCCGAGGATTCCGATCGTGTCATCGTACGCGTTCATGATTATTCCGGCAGCATGAATACGCATGAACTGACAAGCGATCTACGGATTCAAGCGTGGAGAGAATGCAATCTAATGGAAGTGCCGGATGGCGAACTCCTGTATGATACGCCGGTAACTTTTACACTTGAGCCGTATGAGATCAAGACGTTTGAGCTTGATCTGAGAGTATAATCGTATAACTGCAACAGCTTAACGAAAGAAACCAGCAAGTCCCCGATGATGGCGACTTGCTGGTTTCTTCGTGCTGTCGTTATTATGGAGGCTTTATGGATCGCCTTTAAAGCATTCTGAACTGGAAGCAAGTTCAATGAACCATGATTGATTTATTTTACCGTCTCCAATGAATAACGATTGCGTGGAATCTCAAGACCCAGATTACCCCGCAGTGTCTCATGCTCATACTCGGTACGAAACAGCCCGCGCTCTTGTAAGACAGGCACGACCAGATCCACGAAGTCCGCCAGTCCGTTCGGTACGACCGTACGGATATTGAAACCGTCTGCGGCTTCGCCTTCGAACCACTCCTGAATCTGATCGGCGATCTGATCCGGTGTACCGATAAAGGATGTGCGAGGCGTCGATGCAAGCAATGCCACTTGACGGAGGGTCAATCCCTGTTCTCGTGCCTGCTGCTTGATCTTGTCCGTTGTACTGCGGAAGCTGTTACTGCCCAAATCACCAATCTCCGGGAAGGGCTCATCCAATGGGAATTGGGAGAAGTCATAATGATCGAAGTAACGGCCCAAATAATTCAATGCCTGATCGATGCTGACCAGCTCCGCAATCTCCTGATACTTACGCTCGGCTTCTTCCTCCGTTCTGCCCACGATGGGACCGATGCCAGGGAAAATCAAGATATCTTCTGCCTTACGCCCATAAGCCACCGCTCTTGCCTTCACATCACGATAGAACTCCTTGGCTTCCTCCAGCGTCTCATGCCCCGTGTACACAGCATCCGCTGATCGGGCTGCCAGATCCTTGCCGGATTCAGAAGAACCTGCCTGGAAAACGACCGGGTGTCCCTGCTCCGAGCGCGCCACATTAAGTGGCCCCTGAACGGAGAAATGCTCTCCTTTGTGGTTCAGGGTATGTAACTTGGATGGGTCGAAGAAAACGCCGTTCTCTTTATCTCCAATAAACGCGTCATCCTCCCAGGAGTCCCACAGCCCTTTGACCACATTCAGATGTTCTTCTGCAATTTCGTAACGCAGCGCGTGGTTCGGATGTTCACCTTTGCCAAAATTCAGAGCCGAGCCTTCAAGTGGCGAAGTGACTACGTTCCATCCGGCTCGTCCTCCACTAATATGGTCCAGAGAAGCAAATTGTCTTGCCACTGTGAACGGTTCACTATATGAGGTGGACAACGTGGCGACCAGCCCGATGTGTGAAGTTGCTCCCGCAAGAACGGAGAGCAGGGTTAACGGTTCAAAACGATTCAGAAAATGCGGGTTGGATTTCTCGTTAATAAAGAGGCCGTCCGCAATAAAGAGCAGATCGAACTTCCCTTCCTCCGCCTTAATCGCCTGCTTCTTGTAGAAATCCAGATTAACACTGGCATTGATCGGAATATCCGGGTGTCGCCAAAAAGAGATGCTATTGCCGACTCCATTCAAGTTTGCTCCCAATCTCAATCGTCGTTGTGACATATGAATTCCTCCCTATATTGTGGTGTTGACCCATTCAGTCCGAGTATCCTTTTTTTCGCTGAGAGTCGTTTCATCATTTCTTTATGCTGTTTCCGCCTGCTTCTGCTGCTGCCATGCCCAATCCCGGTTTATTATTCACCTGGTTCCTTTCGCTTACCCGGACTGTCCAAGCTGCTCCTAGAAGGACAATGCCTGTTAGGAGAAAAACAAAAGGAATCCCCGTCCAGCCGCTCAGAAAACCGCCGAGTAACGGGCCGAGTACAATACCGAATTGATTCGCGGTCTGACTCAAGCTGACAGCCCTTCCCCGAAAATCACGATCCGCATATTGGATAATCAACGCATTTAAGGCTGGATACACTGCAGCGAAGAACAGGCCATAGACAAATCGCAGACTTCCAAAATAAATGAGGTTATACGCCGTCAATTGCAGCAAACTGCCAATGCCGCCGCCCAGCAGACCGATAAACAGCGTTTTCTCGTAGCCAATCTTCCCACCAATCCGACCCCAGCGCGGACCCATAATGACCGTTGCCACGCCGATGGCCGAGAAAACGATTCCTGCACTAAGTGTTGCACTACTGACGTCTCCGCCAATCTGGACCACATAAAGCGTCAGCACAGGTTCAATAATGAGCACGGAAGTCGAAACGAGTAATATCAAACCATAGATTCGCATTAATCCGGGAGTGGAGGCTGCTTTTTTCAGATCACCCAGAATACTTGTGCGAACCATAGTACGGGGACCGCGGGCTTCTTTTACCCATATCACCATCACAGCCGAGAGCAGCGTAATGATTCCCGATGCGATAAAGCATCCGCGCAGCCCGATCCAATGGCTTAGTACACCACCCACAAGCGGTCCCAGAATTCCCCCGGCAGCCGTGGATGTGGAGATGACGCCAAGCGCATAACCTACATGCTTCTCTGGTGTGTTGGTGCCGACCAACGTAATGGAGGCGGGATTGAAGCCGGCCATGAGTCCCTGAAATATCCGAACAGCAATAAACGTGTAAGGATCATAAACGAAATAATTAGCCAGATGAGCAATGGCGAGACCCACACCCGAACGAATCAGCATCAGTTTGCTGCCGTATCTGTCAGCCAGCGATCCCCAGAAGGGAGCACATAGTCCACTGATCAGGAAGCTGATTGAGATCGAAATGCCTGACCAGACTTCCAACCCGCTCTGAATACCGAGATCATTTTGCAGAAATAGCGGAAAGAACGGCACAGACAAGGTGTAAGACATATGATTGAAAAACAGGCCAAACCACAAAATGTACAGATTTCGCTTCCAATGCGGCATCTTGGCATTCTCCATACTATATAATTCCTATATAAAAAGTAGGTTATTATCCATATTAGGATACCGTCACTGGAAAGTATAATAGAAAAGTTCAATAGACCCATTCAAGAATTAAATGAATGGATCTGTTAGATGCTGCTATTTTGACCGTAACGATTATTGCACTTGAACGGACATGTACACATCCACCTCATCTTCACTGTCCAAGACAAATCCAAAGCGTTCGTACAACCGCCGAGCCGGACTTCCCTGCAATACATTTAAAATGACACGTTTGCCCCGGACCTCATCCTGTTCCAGCAGCGTTTTCAGCACCTGAGTTCCTATTCTCTGACCCTGATAATCAGGATGTATGTAGAAATGTTCCAGTAGCAGCTCCTCCGACTTGGGCTTCAGCGCTACACACCCCACCCATGTACCCTCGGCCTCAATAATCCACGTGTGGACAGGGTCGAATGTATTACGAAAACGTTCGCGAACTCTCACCTCATCGTACCTTCCCAGCCTGTGTAAATCATCATACAGAACCATGGCTCGCAGCTCAGCAAGACGCTCCTGATCTGCCTGCTCGGATTGACGCATCGTGATCTGGATCATTGAATGACCTCCTTTTCCGAATTGATATACTCTGGAGTCGACTACCTACGTTGTTTCGTCCTCATCCTCTTCTTCCATGCACTTCTGGATAAATTCAAATAAACCCGCAGCCTCAACCGACCGATGTCCCCAATCATGCCAAAAATATAGTACCTGTCCCACCGTCCCCGTTCCTGACGGATCGGTATCCAGACACAGATAATCCCCACCGCCATTTTCAGCAATAGGTATCCATTTGGGGTTCCACAGCACGGGCTTAATGGCAGCATCGTCAATCTCGGGTTCCATCTCGTCCGGGTCGAATTCCTCCTGCAAAAACACCCAGTTCTCCTTCACCTGATCCAGAGGTGACAATGTCAGGTTACGAACAAATGGAGCTACGTCTATATTCCAGGCTTGTCCGTTATACACACGATACAGAGCCTTCATCTCTTCAGGCAATGCCACGCCAAGTTGATTTTCCACAGATTGAAGATCTCCGTCTGTCGCACCCGGCTGGAGATTGAGCGTAACTCTACCATCTGTATTTGCTCCCGTCCCTTTCGCAATAATACGTTCCCACAGCAGTTCTGCTTGCTTGATCATTCTCCATCCTCCTTCTTGTGCGCTTTATAGATTGTCTATATAAATTGAACTAAAGAATATTTACACTTGCCACTCCGATGACAGAACAACCTTCCGATCGCTGTTATCCCCAGATTTTTTTGAAATCCCTTATATAAAGGGAAAATCCGGTGATAAAGGCGAACGCTCCGCTTCTTCAGGTTATTTCTGTCCTCTCCGTTATCGTGTATATGTTTAGTTCAATTTATATAGTCTAATAATATAGAAAATCTAGACTTCACGTTTTTCCTCCGGGGTATAGATAATTCGCTGATAATCCATGTCCTTGGTATCCATATCGCCCAGGTACATCCGTTGATGTTCAGGCACCTGTTCATATTTTTCTTTCAGTTGGCCTCGATTGAATTCATTAGGGTCTTCCAAGTATATATGGTATGCGAGGCGACACTCTTCAAACGTCGTTTGCTCTCCACTCAGTTTCTTATACATATCCAGCAGCTCCAGATACTTGTCATCCATATTTTCTGCGTAGCTTTCCTCCGAGAATGTAACCTCTCCCAAATCCAAAATATTGATAACTATTGGGCGTTCGATGGTTGTAAAAAAGGTTCCGTTCTTGAACCAAACCGCTAGGTCATCGATTGAAGCCATCACTGGATTTGGCAAGTTATAGATGACCACCTGACCATCCTCATACACAACCAGGTGGACCAGGTAGTGCTGACCTTCGTACCTCATGAAAATGGAGAATCCATCCCCTAGTATCGTTTCATAGAACAATTCGCTCACAACTGCAAAATCAATCGCTCTAGGCGAATGTGAAATTCTTCTTGTATCCATCAGTTGCTGCTGACGTGGTGTGATTTCAGCTATATTTTGGAATTCCGGATTGAGCATTCTGATCTTACACTGTATATGTTCGTAGTAGTCATTTTCGTTATACGCCCAGTTCGCGTGTTCGACTAGGTAGGCTCCCAACCCATGGATGGAAAGCAACTCTCCATTCGGTATATGTGAGCCTAACCAGTAATCGTCAATCTTCCGCTTCAATCCCTTCAAATCAACCAGTTCCCAGCAATTAATCATCCCGTCTTCATAGATCTGCACCGGAATGAGAAAATGCTGGCCGCCATTATGTATGATGCCAGGGGTCGTTGTGCCCTCAATCTGTTTTGTTCTTCTAATCTTTTGCACCCGTGGCACCTCACTTTCTTCCCATCATGCATTCATACGATCATGTCTTCCAACTGTACGATATCAGAGATAGGAAATACAAGGGAGGGCATGACGAGCTTGTTAATCCCATCATTTTCCCAAATCAAAAAGCACCGCCCAACGGATTAACTCCGTATAGACTGTGCCTGTTGTATAGCCCTTTGAAATGAGACACGAGCCATATCATGCGAATCTCGGCGGGTGTCTATGAATGACGGGCCATCCCACCATTCATAGACACATTGCTCAGGCCAATATAAGTGTTGCACTACTGACATCCGCAGCCCAATCCAATGGCTTAGTAAACCACCCAAAAGTGGCCCCCGGTAGCCGGAGATGTGGAGAATGACATCAAGCGCATATCCTGCATGCTTCTCAGGTGTATTAGTTCCTATCAGTGTAATCGAGGTGAGATCAAAACCAGCCATGAGTTCCTGAAATATCGATGCCTGCACTCCAAGGAGCGATTCTTTTGTGTTCCATTAAATATAAAACGACATAAACTATTTAGATTAAAAATACCCTAGGCCCTAGGGCAGAGTAGAATCCTCACTTTATTCCCCCACATTTTTTGGTTTATGTACTTCATCTCAAACTCTTACATTATTTCGTTATTAATTCTCTTGGCTTGTACAATCTCCTTGATAATCTTAGAACGATTCCATACAACAAACTTGAAGACATGTCCACTGTCTAATGTAATAGTAATTCCATTCGGGATTAGTCCCCATGTCGCACTTTTCTCAATCTTAGTCATAGCCCAGATCTCGATTTGAACCCATTCCGTCTGAAAATTCAGGCCATGAGGAATAAAAACTAATCGTTCATTAGTTAGAAAAAGCTTTCCTCCGACTCCTTCAAAACCCCTTAACCAGTTTGCATGAATCCTTTCAAAAATGACGTGTTCATGAGGGCCCAATTCTTCCATTTCTATCAGTCTCCTTCTTCAGCCTATAACAATCCTTTTGCTTGGATCTCTATTATTATAGGTCGTTTTGACCGATATAGGAATATTTTGCACATTTTCAATTGTAAAAAAGCACTGCCCAACGGAAATATTCCGCTATGGACAATGCTTCATACACGACTGCTTTGAAAGTACCCTCTCGATTACATATTACATTTCTTTCAAAATACCTTTGACCAGTCCGATGAACGTTGTTTTCACTTTTGCTGCGACTTCAATCACTTCATCATGACTTAACGGCTGGTCCAGAATGCCGCAGGCCATATTGGTCAGACAGGAAATGCCCAGTACCTTCATGCCACCATGAATGGCTACAATCGCTTCAGGTACCGTCGACATGCCCACAGCATCCGCGCCCATCGTCCGAATCATGCGAATCTCCGCTGGGGTCTCATACGCCGGTCCGCTCCACCATGCATACACACCTTGCTGCAAACTTACATTCTGCTCTTCTGCAACCTTCAAGGCAATGCTGCGCAGCTCACGGTTATACACTTGTGATACATCCGGGAAACGCACTCCCAGCTCGGCGTTATTCGGCCCCATCAGCGGATTGTTGCCTACCAGATTGATATGATCCGTAATCAGCATAAGCTGTCCCGGTTCAAAGCTGGTATTGATCGCTCCACACGCATTAGTGATAATCAACTGCTCTACACCCAGTGCTTTCATAATCCGAACCGGAAACGTTACCTCATCCAGCGTAAACCCTTCATAATAATGAAGGCGTCCTTTCATGGCAACGACGGTCTTGCCCATTAGTTCTCCGACAACCAATTCGTTGGCATGACCAATAGCTTCGGATTGAGCGAAATACGGAATGTCCGTGTATGGAATGACGGTAGCATTCTCGATTTCGTCCGCGAGCGCTCCCAGCCCTGAACCCAGAATCATGCCCACGACAGGCTTGGCGTTAATCCGGTTTAATATGTAATCTCTGGCTTCCTGAATATGTGCGGATTGATGCATGAATATATTCCCCCTGATAATGAGTTTGGATTTAAGTAGTTGCTATAAACCAAGTGTAATGAACAATAGACATGATGTAAACCATACAGTCACCTGACCGATAGCATACTCGGACTCATGAATGAATCCGGTTGAAGGATCAGGGATAAGTTGTTCATCGACGTCCCCCTGTTTGGCCTGCTCCGTTGAGATACCCAACGATTGCAATCGTTCCGTCTGACGCACGGCCCATTGATTAAATTGGTTTCGAATCATATGAAAAACTTCCCCACTTTCTGACTTGACCAACCTTCAGATCATCCATGATTCAACTGTATACAAAAAACCGATCCTCTGTCGAGAATCGGTTTCATTCATTAAAATAGACAAGGTATTTCGCACCAAAATGTAATGGCAAACTGGCTCACTGCTGCTCAAGCGAATGCTGATTTTTGCTTTTCATGAAATCCATTCCCATGCTCAGCAACAGCATCAGTGCAGCGAATATCATAGATTTTCCAATAGTTCTTTCAGGAAAGATCATATAGGCAACTGCAAAGTTGCCTGCAATAACAAACAGGTAACTGCGGACGCGATCCATTTTCTCATCTCATTTCGGAATCAAATTCAGGACTCACTGTAACCTACTGAACCTACTGCTCTACCTTATCATATTTTTCCATATTAATCCAGATTTCAACTTACTGCTTCCCCCCGATTCCCTCATAAACAGCCTCGCATAGTTCAGTTGTGAACCTGCCCGACATGCCCTCCAGAGCCGTATTTGTGAACGCGACAACGCTCAGTTCTTTTGCAGGATCAACAAACCACGAGTGACCATAGGTTCCGCCCATGCGCCATGTTCCGGGGGACGCTGATGTGTTGGCTGCGATCGGATCTTTCAGCAACGTGAACCCCAGGCCAAATCCTCGGCCCGGCCAATAAGGCATCGTAAGATCGCCAATCTGATTGGCAGTCATTTCGATGACCAGCGCTTTGGAAATAAGAGAACCTCCACCTTGACGCAGCGTTTCAAGCAATACAAGAAAGTCTCCTGCACTTCCACTCATCCCCGCACCACCTGAGGGATAGGCCGATGAATTAAGGTATCCGAGTATATCCGTTACAATCGATTATCTCCACAGGGGCCCGGGCTCACAAGATCATCAAGCTTTAATTTACCTCGGGATATCAGCACCATGGCAGCTGTGGATACAATCGGTTTAGTTACGGAAAAATATCTGGATAATGCATTTTGCTCCATGGATCTGTTTTTCTCCCGGTCAGCAAGGCCCGCAGCGCTGTTATAAACTAGCTCCCCTCTCCAGACAATCTGAACAACAGAACCATCTAGAATGATAAAATAATGCACAGGCTTTGATTCCACTCCTGGTAGCGGCGGTCTCGTTCAGATCCTGACGGGATGCAAAATCACTAGAGATTTGCTGCATAAATAAAAAAACAGGCATGTCATTTACACAAGGAGATAGCGATCCAACCTCCAAGGTAAAGACTTGCCTGTTTTATTTAATTTTTTCATTTTAATGTATAGCCCCCGAGATAGTTTTCCATCAGTTCATTAGAGAGCTGAATGGCTTCGGAACGATTCGTTGCGGGCATGGATAACATAAGACCATCTTCGGAGCTCCAGCTTTTACTGTGCTGCTCTCCATTCGAATCCTCCTCCGAAATGGTGATGGTGAGTTTGGTGAATGCACGATCTACGAATAGTGTTCCGTATACGAAGATATCCGTTTTCTCATGTTCAGAAATGATGTATTCCATCAATCCGTATCCTTTATGAAAACGAATTTCGAGCCTCTTTTGATCTTCAGGTATGGGTAAAGGTTCACCTTCAATATCAATGGTTCCTCTGAATATGTAATCACCCGAGGTCGTTAGATAACGCTTGCCATCCATGTTGATATGAACCGTTTGCTCTGGTTCCTTGTTGTCTTCTCCCAACCGATATTTTAGAGCCTCTCCATCAAGATGAATCGTTCTGGGCAGAAATAGTAGAACCACACTGATCACAATCATCAATACCCAGATGGCAAGTATGATCGAAATGATTTTTTTCTTCATAGTCCATCTCCTCAACTCATCGTTCTACAGCTTTTGAAGATATACAGTCTCTTCCTGATCTTCATTTTCTCCCCTCCTTATCGAAGATGGTACATGAATTAATTACAGATTATAACATATAAACTACTTGCATAACGGTTTAAAGCATTCGACTGGATCTTCTTTCCGACACTGAATCAAGTTTATGCTCAGATATGTTTTTAAAGCGCACGGCTGAAATCGGCAAAACATTTGTATACAACAAAAAAAACGGCCATCTCGTGACCGATTCAATCAGCTCCTCGGGGAGCGTTGGTGTATATGTGTAAATGAAGTAGTAGTCTATGATTGATACTGCTTATAATGATGTGCCAAAACGACTCCTTGGGCTGTAGCTGCTGATCGAACATAAAGACCAGTTTTTGCGTCAGCGCACTGGGAAATTGTCCAGTTACAACTTGTCCACCTGTAATACAGTTACCGGCTTCACGGTACAAGCTGGACTAATCTGCTCCTCTGTCAATATGTTCAGCTTGATCAGGCTTTTCAGCTTATGACTGTCCACCTTGGACAGCAGTCGCCAGATATCAGGATCGGGAAGAGAAGCGTACAGCTTCTGATCATCATATTCCTTGCGGTGCTGAAGCACCGTTTTGACGGCGTATCCCCCAACCTTCGTCTCATAGACACCCTGCTCCTCACAATACCCTACAATTTCATCTCGTAGTACAGAGAGCTGTTGTTCAATTTCTTTTTGCTGCTGCTTTAATTCAAAATAGGTTTGCACTTTCTGTTCCATACCTATCACGCTCCTCTATACCATAGGTATGCTAATGAGAACGATTTAGGACAGGACCTTGAGGTTTATTTCAATGACTCTTGATGAAATAAAAGTGCTTCATTTAAATAGGGATTATTTCCAAGGATTGTTCTAATTCGCTTCATTACACCTGGTCCATTAGGGACATATGCCACTCGCTTCAAAAGAATCCAGCGCAAACAGGCCATAGCTTCAAAAATCTCCGCATCGTCTGGTGTGTATTCCGTCAGACTCTTGAATAGAGCACTGTACATCTTACCGTTTCGTTCCCCCGTATAGATCGTCATCAAAAAAATGGACCACGCCATATCGTATCTGGGATCACCGCGCTGCCCGTTTGTCCAATCGATGATCGTATATTGATCACTTGCCTCCAGAACATTCCCCAGGTTATAATCACCGTGGATCAACGTATCCTGTCTAAGCTTAATCCGTTGAAGAAGGCTTGTCAGAATCAGATGCATATCCTCATGAAGTTCAATGGAGGGAAAGAAATAGCCAACAAAATCATATTGTGGTATGAAATTTGCCTCCGCGTTATTGATAGTATGTATATCATAACCATGAATTTGAACTAACATTTTAGCCAAATGCTCCAGCTTGTTTTTGTTTAACTTGGCTATAGGCTCTCCATCATAACTGGTTAGTAAAACTTGATTCTGATCTTTGTCAGTACCCCAACCGTAGGGCTTGGAAACGTGTATGCCACTTTGATAAAGTTCAGATAAAAGTCTGTATTGATTGCCAATATCGGGTCTGGAGTCCTTATTCCATACCTTTAACACGTAAGAGCGGTCAGCACATTCGATCTTCACAACGTCCGCTTCCAGTCCTGGTGACAGGGGAAGCACCTTGTATGGTTTTTCAAGCAAGCAACGAATTTCTTCGCTCAGCTCCACCCAGCGGATACTTTCCAGCGCTAACCTCATTTTGTCCGACCCTTCTCTGTAAAATTAGAATTTGAATCCTATAATCTCCTTTTCACTCTAGTTGTCAGGTGAAATTAATCCTTTACCAATGAAATTGGCAGATACGGGCTTCTTGTCCAATTCTCTGGACCATACCGATAATTGCCCCATATGGTGAATTTCATGAGCAATCACGTGACGCATCACTTCTCCCCACGATTCCTTGACGACGGCGCTATCCAATTCGGGATCGATGAAAGGTCTCTTTTCCATGCTGGAGTCCCAGGATAGAACAAATGCTTCCACATCAGGTCGCAGCTTGCGATCGAATTGTCGTACGGCCTCCAGTGTTTTATAATTATCAAAATTCTCCATACCATCCGGTTTGCCTTGCAATAATTGAAGCCAGCTCCACTCTACATCGATAATATGAAAAAACGTTTGCAATATATTGCCTACTCCGCCCGTCCGAGGCCGAAGCAGCTCTTCAAGCGGCACATCCTCACACCACTGAAACCACTGCTCACGCACGATCCAGTTATAACGAAAGAAAGATTCCATTTAGCCATTCTCCTTTTCTATATCTTGCGCTTTGAGTGTTTTGATCAGTTCCATATTGGCAAAAGTTTTGTTTGAATGTTCAAGATCTCCGTATATCCCGCTAATCTGATCAAATCCCGATTTGGTCCAAAATCGTAATGCAGGCCAATTTTTGAGTGCCACGTTGATTCGGATTTCCATATAACCAAGCTCAGAAAATAATTGGGTCAACGCATGCATCATTTCTTGTCCATAACCTTGCTTCTGGAGTCTCACTATGGATATACAAAAATTCGAGGTAAACGGAATCCTCTTTGGGGTAGCCATGGTACAGGCTCAGCATACCTATACTTTTGTTTTCCTCACACGTACGAATGGTCTGAATTCGGTAGTTCTCCAATCTTCCCCCAGGAGGCAGATTGCCTTTCTCAAAGCACGTTCTCACATAATCCGGCTCATGATCTCGTCCGTCCCATACCTGCACATAACTACTCGTATCAACAATGGATTGAATAACAAAAATCTCAGATTCTTTCAAATCGGACATGAAAAGTCGGTCTGAATTCCATTCTGCTGGAATCTGTTTCATATCATCATTCCACTCTATTCGTGCCTTCTATCATAACCCATGATACGGTAAAAACAAAAGAGCCGCGATCGTCGCAGCTCCCTACTCTTTTGGAGTCGTCATTCTCTTCTTTACATAGAGTAAAACATGAATTCCAGCGTAAATAAACAGAACATTAAATAAATACAGAAGAGCATTCACATATACATTGGAAAGGAACCATATTGTATCATCAGGTTTCTTATAGTGATAATCAGTAAAGAATCGCAATGGAAAACCATACTCTGTTCGTAAAGGCCCCTCCGTATAGGCTGTTCCGGGAATAAAAATGAGTGCCAACACTGCAAGCCAGGCTGAAAGATTAAATATTCTTTTATTAAACGTCAATTCATCTCATCCATTCATGACATTTTCGCTATCCACCACATTCGCAAACATGCTCAGAACCGAATTGTGGTGTTCTATTATCTGCTCAGCTTGAAGAATGTTGGAATTCCATGTGCTATGAGCATCACGAACCAAGGTTACTGCATAGCCAAGGCTACTTGCTCTGCGACAAGTCGTATCCACGCATATCTCCGTCTGCATGCCAGTCAGAATAAGATCCGTCACTCCGTTTTCTTGTAATTTCAGATTCAGATCTGTTTCGTGAAATGAATCAGGTGTCTGCTTTTCAATGACAAGGTCACCAGTGATTGGCGCAATGGACGGATGAATCGCCCAACCTGCCGTTCCACGTTCAAGGGGACTCCCTGCTCCTTCACTATGTTGAATGTAGATGACGGAGTGACCTTTTTGCCGAGCCTTCGAAATGATGTGTTGTATTCTCTGAAGCAATAAGTCCCCTTGATATACGGGATCTGATTCATCGAACATGGCTACCTGAACATCGATTACAAGAAGTGCACAGTGGGTTGGCATCTAATTTTCCTCCTGAAAAATAATATTAAATCAGCACTTGATATAACTAGGTCTTCCGTTTTCGCACCTTTAACAAACCTTCCATTCCCAGATCGACCAGTACAAACAGTATAGCAGCCATGACGCCAAATAAAGTCAAAATTAATGTCTCTTTGAAATTCAAAATTTCTTCGCCAGCACCTATGAGCAAATAATAGATATACATCCCTAATACTCCAGCACATCCATAGCCAAGTATCCTCGTAGTTAGATACAAGACATAATTGGCGAATTGAATTCGGCTCAACAGATAGTCCAGCAATAGGGATAAAGGTAGCCCGATAAATAAGATTAGGGGTGTCGCATATAGAACATAAACAAGAATATAAAAATCAAAGCTGTAGGATTCATTCATGGATATTATACTTGCAATTAAAGTAAAACTAATGATGGTTAGAACAGTCGTCAGCAGCTTTCTTCCAATGTTCATCTCACCACTCCCATTTAGGTTACCTGTATTCGTTGAATGTTCCTATGCATCATACTTTGCCGGTTGCCATCCGATTTCTTGGGACCATATATGGGCTTTTTCTAATATGCTCCACACCATCGGTCCTTTGCCTTCCACGTATTTTGGACGCTGGTCCTTGTATAATGCCATAAGCCGGTGCTTCTCTTCTGCATATTTCAATCGGTCCTCTGGATGTACTCTCAAATAATCTCTAAAAAGCAAGTTCATCTGCTCAGAGAAACTCCCTGCTTGTCTTATGTGTACATGTGTTCTCCTGCTTCCTGGTACTTCACGAAAATACCGCTTGGTTTTATCCGGATTTTCTTCTCTGAATACGAAGCCGACCGCTTCGATTTCATGCTTGTAATTTAGCAAATCATCATAATTAGATACGGAAATTTGTATATCTATGATCGGCTTGGCATCCATTCCAACGATGGAGGTTGATCCAACATGATCAATCCGCAAAGCCTTTTCACCCAACGCTTCTCTTAATGTCATCCCCGTTTCGAGGAACATCTGCCTCCACGCAGGATCATATGATGCAATTCTCCATTGATCTTCCATGTAATCCTCCCTTCAATTCCATTAAGTATAGTTTCTATCATCATTTCTCTGCACGATCTCTATAAACCAAGTGAGATGTTTCCTCTCCCGAAAGAAAACCTAATTTGGTATATAAATATTCAGCCTTATTTCCTATTGTAACGAACAAACGAATGGTTGGAGAGAAACCTTCCAAATGAGAAATCGCCTTGTATAACATATATCTGCCCAAACCCTGATTACTATAACCCGGCTTAACCGCTATATCATAAACAAGAGGCATATCCTCCCAAGTCGAAATCAAACAAAATCCAACGACCTCGTTCGTCTTTTTATCTACTAAAACCAATGATGCATTCAACAGCTCATCCTGACGGTTATGTTCAAAATAATAACTCACGTCATTCCGATATGTATCCAAGCTTCCTTCATCCATTCCTCCACGATATGATTCGTTCATGACTTGAACCATGCTTGGCAAATGCTCCAATTTGGGTTTAATAGAAATAAAATCAGTATGGAGATCATTTTCAATCTTCTCTGTAGGTCTAATCATACATTTTCTTGTGTTTAACACTTCGAAACCAGCCGACTTCAACACATCAATATGTTCAGCCAGAACATTGTACGCATCTACCGACTGATTCCCTGAATTTTGAATGGCATAATTCTTTAAGAAATGAACCATATCTACAGTCAATGTAGACGGAGGAATCATGAAGAAAGATCCGAGCTCACTGCTTGTCAAAGAAATCCCGCCCACTCTTTGATTTTCTTGATAGATCCAATAACAATCTCTTGCGTCTAGCATCATTTCTTGAAGTGATGCCCAGCTGGGTCTAAACCAGATATTCTTTCTATACGTTGCAAAGTACTTGGCATAGCTAGTTGGATTCGCTGCGACTAACGAATATGAAGTATTATCATTCATTGCTTTCTCCCTCTCATTACAACTTAAACATTCTCGGTGGTTTATCCAAATGCAGTGTATTATGTATTCTATTCTTAGCATACGGCTACATAATACTAAACAAGTGCTACTACACTTTTGTTTGAGAAATCACGAGAATTCACAAAAAAAGAGAAGGAACAAAAGTCCCTCCCCTTACCTTTTCAAAGATAATCGCACTTAAATTTAGAAAACTCAGCTTCGGAACCTGCGCCACTAGCGTATAGACCAATGAGCACCCCTGTAAATCCTCCAGCAACTTCCGAGGAAAGGTATTTCGTCTGAGCTGTACCTAAGAGGATGTCCTTGCCATCTGCATGAATAAGGAAGCTGTAACGTTCATGACTTGCCTGTATAACCAATGTGGCCTGATGCTCATTTCCTAGTTCTATTTCATTTTCGACGGATTTGATATCCCCAATATTCAGACGCTCAATTACCTTATACCCACTCTGCTCTTCTTTACGAATGGCCAAGTCATAATGGTGCTGTTCATCCATGTAGATGGTGATGCCTGCCTCTCCGTTCGTAAGACTAACATCAACAGAGATGGTCGCGTCAAAGTCTTTTTGACGGAGCCCAATAAATGTCGGGGATGCTGGAACATCCAGTGTCACTTCGGTTCCTTTTAACTTTATCTTACTTTGCTCTAACAAATAATTTTCTGTATTGGGATGACGAAGATAACACCAGTCCAGATTCCAATCCGTGTTCTCGAACGTATAGCTTTTCTTCTCTTGTTGAATGACTGTGTCAGAAATACGATCGGTTTCAAAGCTCATAAGCGTAGTACCTTGATGCCCTGCCGTAAACCAGCCTTCCTCATCAAAGGTAACTGGCGTCAGGAATACTTCTCGTCCGAGATGATGATACGTAAGCCATTGTCCACTCTGACGGAATCCCAAATGAAAAATCCACCAATTGCCTTCCTCGTCCTGAATCAGGTCGCCATGACCAACCCCTTGCAGTTCATAACCGCCCAGATTGCGGTTGGTCAGAACAGGATTGTTGGCATAGGGTTCGAAAGGACCTGAGGGTGAATCTCCCCGGGCATACGTGACCATATGACCGTATTCGGTTCCGCCTTCCGATGCCATGAGGTAATAGTATCCATTCATTTTATACAAATGTGGGCTTTCCAGATAACGTCCGCCTGATCCTTGCCATACTGAACGGCTCGGGGTCTTTTTGTCCCCCGTTTCAATGTCAATCTCACACTGAATGATTCCACCAACGCCTTCATCGTCGGTCCCGTTGCTCATAAAGAAGGCCTTCCCGTCTTCAAAATACAAATCCGGATCGATTCCCCCTTGATCCACAATAATCGGTTCTGACCACTCCCCGTATATATCATCGGTCCATATATAGAAATTCTGACGCGTGGTGTCGTTCGTCGTGGTCATATAGAATCGCCCGTTGTTGTATCGTATTGTGGGAGCAAAGACGCCACCTGAGCTGCTCACCGTCTCCAGATGAATCTGGCTTTTTCGGGTTAAACAATGACCGATTTGGGTCCAATTCAATAAATCTTTGCTTTCAAAAAGCGGGACACCCGGAAAATACTGAAAGGAACTGCACACCAGATAATACGTGTCATCCACCTTGCAGATGCTCGGATCTGGATAGAATCCTTTAATGACCGGATTATTGTATTTCATTTGAGCCACCCCATTTTCTATAATTCACATATTTAAGAATCCAGCTTCATAAGCAGATAAAAAAATTAAACACTATCGCAAACATACTTTCAATGCGTTAGAGTTGAAGAGTCCAGTTAATTTCATTAAATGAATATATATATGATTTCAATAGATCCGGTTAGGAGATTGTTAAAGATGATCAAAGCGAACGGAGAAGCAAAATTCATACCGTTATACGAAGCACTGGCAAGCGAGGTTAGATGGAGAATCATGGATCTGATTGCAGATAGCGAAATGAATGTAAAGGATATAGCCGCTGCGTTAGAACTTAGCCCCTCCATCGTTACAATGCACATCCGCAAGCTTGAGCAAGCCGGACTGATCGATAGCCGCAGGATACGCCTGAATGGAGGCACGCACAAATTATGTTTCCTCAAACAAAATAACATCGAGATCGAACTACCATCCGCCAGTCGGACAGCAAGGGTTAGAGAGCAGACAATTTCAGTGGGTCACTATACTGCATTTGAGGTCCATCCTACCTGCGGTCTTGGAACGCATGAGAAAGAAATCGGTGTTTGGGACGACCCACGCTACTTTCTCGATCCTGAGCGGGTTCACGCTGCCATCCTCTGGTTTGGAAGGGGGTATGTCGAGTACAAAACGCCTAACTATATGCTTCCCGATCAGACTGCCAGCGCCATTGAAATTTCCGTGGAAATGGCTTCTGAAGCCCCGGGTTTGCGAGATCATTGGCCATCGGATATCTTATTTACGTTTAACGGAATTTCGCTTGGAACCTGGACAAGTCCCGCTGATTTCGGACGAGCTGCTCGTGGCAAATATACGCCAACATGGTGGCATCGAAATGTGAATCAATATGGATTATTAAAGACGATTCGTGTTGATGACTCGGGTACGTATATGGATGGAGAACGAATGTCGGACGTGACGATCGAGGATCTCAAACTGGAGGAACCGTTCTGGACACTTCGTTTCACGGTTGACGAGGAGGGGGCTAACGTCGGTGGATTAACACTCTATGGTTCCGGGTTCGGCAATCATGACCAGGATATTGTCATACGCGTACAACGTTAATCTTTGTTTATGTAGAATCGAATAATCCCGTTCTTCTCTTCAAAACGAATTCTCCTATTTGAATGAACGGGATACTGTTGTACGCAGTTAAAGACGCTTTCTATACTCAACCCCATGAACATGAATCAGCACATTCTGGGGCGCCAACCTTTCGAAAAAATCCAACATATCCCCAAAGGGATTTTCAAAGTACGCAATCAGGTGTTCAAAATGTGCAGTGGATTTCAAGAAGTTATAGAAAAAATAAGGGTCCATGTTTCCCACATCATCTTTACTGCCCAGAGAAACCTCCAACGTTTGGCCTGTTTCTGCATTCTCGAACAAACAATGCTCTCCATGAACATCGAAATACCATTTGCCACTCAGATGGTCTTCACCGTTTACAACTTCTTCGTTAGAAAGCAAGTAGTACGCTCCATCGATAATCTCTTCCTTTTCAGCCTGGCTGGTTTCCAAGATCAATTTGTTGATCAGTTCTTGCGCAATTCTTTTGTACGTGTCCATCGCTTCCAATAATGTATCTGTAGTTTCTTTAGTTAAGGTGTGCATCTCTTACCTCCTGCCTTCTTTTTACACCAATAGTTGATTCTTAATTGCCGCAAAATATAGAGCTATTGACGACTCGAACGCATCACCTTTACATGTTTTAAACTACTATCATTTAAAAAGTCTTTATATTCTTCCGATTCAACAGCGTAGATCGCCACTTTTCCTTGTGAATTATGATGAATGCCCCATCCATAACGTTTGCCTAAGGAAGAAGTACGAAGACAGGGTTGTCCTTTGGAGAAAAACTTGGTTCTCTCTATCGACCTTTGTTCGTCGGGAATATCATTGCGCTGCGCGAATACTTCAAACATAACATCCTCTTGCGTATATTGATAAGGATGGTTTGTTATCATTTCATACTGTAGAACTGGAACGGTTTTGGCGCCATTTTTGGTTTTGGGGATCTCTGCCACTTTAACAGGGCAATCTTCTGCTACTGCAATAAAAGTTTCATAATAGTTCATGTCTTTCATCTATATATCCGCCCATCTATTCAGAAAAATATGGATATGAATATACAATCAAGCTTGAATTCGTATTATACATATTTCTTAAAAGCCTTGCTGGATTCCCCATCGTATCCTAATTTCGTGTAGAAGCCGTGTGCTTCGTACCTGGATGAACCGCTGGTGAGAAATATCTTTACACAATTTTTCTGAATGCATACATTTTCTATATACTTCATAAGGTCAGATCCATATCCCTTGCTCTGCACATGCTCCGTAATGATAACCCGCTCAACTACGCCAAACGGTCTATTTTCCACCAAGGCATCCAGACAGATATGTAAATGCGCAGTCCCAATAACCTGATCTTCGACTTCGTAAACGTATAAGAAACTGTTGGGATTATTCCTTACTTCTTCAATCCGATCCGCCAGTACCTTCGTATTCAGGTTGTTCGGTAATAATTCGTTGTACAACCTTTCAATAACTTCGACATCCCTTGCTTCGGCCTCTCTGATCATCATGTTCCACCTCTCAACTTAAATCGTAACTTAATATGATATCACCATTGTCCTCGAATTACCGCTCAAATGATGACTAGTCCATCATAACCCAAAATGTGGTATATGCGAACAGTTCCTTCCTCCTTTCTCACCTGCTGATTAGCAGTTCTTTCCTTACAGATCCAGAATCATGACCACCCGTCCAACGGGTGGTTTGCTCTTGGGGTATAACCCCCTGTTGCCAAACTGCGCCTAAAGACGCT
>NZ_JAROCD010000019.1:0-116814 GCF_030433635.1 Paenibacillus vandeheii | reverse complement strand
ACGGTTTCTTTTTGTTTTACAATTTGGAAAACAGGGCTGTCCCTAGCCAATTTTATGACTTATGGGACAGCCCCTTTGTTGTGCCAGAATAACCAAGAGCATAGTAATCCATTCATTCAATCCAGCGATCATAATGGCTCTACTTATTTGTGCTGTGCTGCTTTGCTGGCAGTTTATCTGTTGGTGTTCCCTTGCCATTGTTTTTGTTATGACGTGCTTTCTCGGCATTTTCGTTTACTTTCTTCACAAAATCATGGGTGCTTTCCATGTTTGAGTACACCTCCTTTAAAATTAAAATGTGTAGCCTGGATCTTAATATAACCATGGAGAGATCATTATATTTTGGAAGCTCAATCGCGACTTCATTTCTCAATACAGCCATGACTGAGGTCTGGTGGGATAAACTGGACATGCGAAGGTAAGGCGTCTACACTGTATAGAAAGATACAAACAAGAAGGGACGGGCCGATTGGACCATGTTGCAGAAATTTGGTTTTACACAATATGAAAGTCAGGTATACGAGGCTATATTTGCGCAGGACCAACCACTGGATGCTACATCCATCGTCAATTCCTCCAATGTGCCCAAGGCCAAAATATACGAAGTGCTTAATCGGCTTATTGATAAGGGAACAGTCCTAGCAACGATGCATGGGAAGAAGAAATTGTATATGGCGGTTGATCTTCAGTCCATTATCCTCAAAATAAGGGCCGACTTTGAGAAGGATATTGAGGAGTTGAAGACTTATAAAATCAAACGTACATTCACGGATGAGCATATCTGGACATTGAAGGATGCATCATCCATTGCATCGAATATTGAACAGCTTATTGAAGAAGCCGACTCATCCATTCTTTTTCTGGCCTGGAACGAGCAAATGGACAAATACCGGGAGCTTTTGGAGCAAAAAGAGGCTGAAGGGGTGCATGTGGAGGTTCTGGCTGTAGGAGGATTTCAATCCTCTCTAACGCATAAATATTCGTTAATTCCCATGCTTGAGGACAGTAAACTTGAACCTTCGCAATTGATCATTGTGGATTATGCCTATCTTTTGTTTGCGGGTATTGAGCATGACTCATGGAAGGCAATCAAGACGACATCCAAACCAATTGTTAAAGCAATGACGGATTATTTCTATCATGATGTCGCACTTACTCAAATTACCAAAAAATATGGTGACCAGCTGCTTCAGGATGAAGAAATTGCACGTCTGCTGGCGCGTTTAATTTATTGAACCATGTATCGAAAAGCTATTCTTTGGGAGAATAGCTTTTTTGTATTGAAATCTTCTCTTGGTTGGGTTACTATCGTAGTTGTAACTTTCGAGGAGGGTTCAAAAATGAACAAAAAAGTATATGTCCTTGCAATCGCGGCTTTTGTGGTTGGCACCGTGGAACTCATCTTAGGCGGGATTCTGGACTTGATTGCAACAGATCTTCATTTAACCTTGGCAAAAGCCGGGTATTTAATCTCCATCTTTTCACTTGTCTATGCGATATCTGCGCCTATTTTGTTAAATATGACGGCCAGATTTGAGCGTAAAAAAGTATACATGTGTACTTTATTCGTTTTTTTGATTAGCAATCTGCTCTCTGCATTCAGTGCGAACTTCTATATCCTCATGGCTGGAAGAGCACTGGGAGCCGCAACGGGCTCACTAATTTTTGTCCTGTCTCTGACGCTCGCAGCTCGCATTGTGGAGCCTCAGTATAAAGGGCGTGCCGTGGGAATAATTACGATGGGAGGAAGTGCTTCACTGATTTTGGGTGTACCTATCGGAATCTTTGTGGGTAACCTCGCCGGATGGCGTGAAGTGTTTATTTTGATCGCAGTTCTGACTGCAGTGGTTATGGTTGCCATTGGCATTGCCATGGAACGTGTGCAGCCGATTCCGGCCGTATCATTGAAGAAGCAGCTTGCTGCTCTATGGAATCCAAAAATGCTGGCGATCCATGTTACAACATTGCTTGTGCTCGCAGGGCACTTGACGTTATATGCGTATTTCACACCATTTCTCCAGGAAACGCTGGGAGCCAGCTCAACGATGGTCACCTTTATTTATATGATGTTTGGTATCGCTGCGGTGGCAGGGGGCGGCATCGGCGGCATATTATCAGATCGTCTACACCCGGCCAAAGCCATTGTCATCGTACTGATACCCTTTATTGTGAGTATGGCGGTGATTCCATTTAGTAGCGGACTGCCTTTGATTGCTTTCTTGATCTTGCTAAGTATCTGGAGTGCGTTAAGCTGGACGGTTACCCCGGTACAGAATAGTCTGATTATCAAAACCTCACCGGCAACGGCTGAAACGTTAATTAGCACCAATTCAGGGATTGCACATGCGGGTATTGCTCTGGGAACCTATATTGGCGGGGTAGTTATCGATCATTCGTCCATTCTGAATACAGGATGGATCGGATCGGTTCTGATTCTGATGGGTCTGGCGTCAGCCGTGTATGCAATTAGTCGCAAGGAGCAAACGGTTCAGGCGGCTGGATAAAGCGTTAATTTAAATGTTGTCTGTGCAAACTGCTCTATAGTGTATTGCTTCAGCAACCCACTGCAAATCCAATAATTTATTGGATTTGCAGTGGGTTTTTAAATAATATTACGCATAATATCTCTGTATTCAATTTGTAAAAGAACTTGATTTATTTAGGTTATCCCATATAATTATTATAGCTTTATAAAGTATCTTAATTTATTAATTCGTACTTAATGACAGGCAAACAATATTGGACACAAAGGGGAAACAATCATGAGCAATATGACAGCAAAATCGGAAAAACAAAAAATGATCGATGGTGAGCTGTATTTGGCTTCCGATCCCCAATTGTCTCAAGACAGGGAATATGCAAGAAGAATGACACGCATGTACAATCAGACTACAGAAACTGATGGTGAGCTCCGTACAAAGGTATTGAAAGATCTGTTGGGTTCCACGGGTGAACACTTGAGCATGGAACAGAATATTCATTTTGACTATGGATACAACATTCATGTTGGAGAACATTTCTATACCAATTTTAACTGTACAATACTCGACGTATGTGAAGTGCGCATTGGAGATCACTGTTTAATGGGACCTGATGTTCACATATATACGGCTACTCATCCCTTGAATCCATTCGAACGAATAACAGGTGCAGAGTATGGAAAGCCAGTAACCATTGGAAATAATGTATGGATCGGAGGCAGGGCAGTAATTAATCCAGGAGTCAACATTGGGAACAATGTCGTTATTGCTTCCGGTGCTGTAGTCACAAAAGATGTCCCGGATAACATGATTGTTGGTGGGAATCCTGCTAGAATTATTAGAGAGATAGAGCTTTAAACCATTCATTTTGGACAGAAGAGTTGGAGGCACAGGAATTCATGACAGAAAAAGAGAAATCACAACTGGGACTACTGTATAATGCGAATTACGACAAAGAATTAATTGATGAGCGTTTGTACGCGAAAGGACTTTGTTACGAGTATAATCAGCTTCATCCAGGCAAGATCATCGAGAGAGAAGCGTTGCTCAAAAAGCTGCTCGGAAAAACGACGGATCGTTTCCTGATCGAGCAGCCGTTTGTATGTGATTACGGATACAACATTGAAATTGGTGAGAACTTCTATAGCAATCATAATATAGTTATGCTGGATGGAGCCAAAATCAGTTTTGGTAACAACGTTTTTGTTGCTCCGAATTGTGGATTCTATACTGCCGGTCACCCTTATGATGTGGAACAGCGTAACGAAGGTCTTGAGATTGTAGGTCCCATCACGGTGGGCAACAATGTATGGATCGGTGGCGGCGTGACTGTTCTTGCGGGTGTGACTATTGGAGATAACACAATTATTGGGGCAGGCAGTGTAGTCACGAAAGACATTCCTTCTGATGTAATCGCTGCGGGTAATCCGTGCAGAGTTATTCGCAAAATAACGGAAGCAGACAAAATGAAGTACAGCAGAGGTTAATCACCAAGTGTATATCAACCTTCAGGATGCCCGATGTTTTTCATCGGGTGTTTTTAAACCCTTTGGAGATATTGTATAGTTAATACATCGAATAAGAAACTTTGGAGGAGGGTGCTTGTGAAAATAGCGAATGCGTATTTGATGAAAGAAATTAATATAAACCATGTACGCCAGGTCATGAAACGGGTGGAAACAGCCACCAAACCTCAACTGGCCTCCTTGACCAAGCTCAGTGTAGTAACCGTCAATTCACTGGTAAAAGAGTTATGTGATCTGGGTGAGCTGTTTGAGGATGAGACAGTTCCATCCAATGGGGGAAGACCGGCACTAACCTACCGATATAATTATGATTTCAGCTTGGCTTTGGTCATTTACATCAACGATAAGCAGGGGCAGGATCTGATCACGGCCACCGTCATTAACCTAGAGGATCGTATGGTGTTCAGAGAAGAATATACGATGCCAACCTTTGATCAGAAACACTTCTATGAAATTATTGAAAACGTGCTGGCTCAGCATGCTTCCATTAAAGTGATCGGTATCGGTATTCCGGGGCAAACCGTGAATGGGAAAATTATGGTGAGCAGTCACCAACAGCTAGAAGGTATACGCATGATTGAAGATCTTGAAGCGCAGTTCGGATTACCAGTGATGGTGGAAAATGATGTGAATGCTGCAATCAGCGGATATTGCGCCAAACAGGAGCTTGACGAAGATCACTGTGTCATTGGGATCTATTTTCCAACCAAATATCCTCCGGGCATGGGCATTTATCTGGACGGCAAAGTGATCAAAGGAAAACTTGGCATGGCGGGGGAAGTGAAGTACCTCCCAATGGGAATGGATTGGTATTCCTCAGTGGCAAAGGAAACGTTTATTGAAACGGTGTGCAAAATGATTCAAACGGTCAATGCGATTCTTGCACCCGATAAAGTTGTGATATACCAGAAAATGGTTGAAGAAGAAGCGGTTGTTCAAGCATGGGAAATGTATCAAGCTGAACTGTCAATGCCATCTTATCCTGACATTATTCTGATCGATTCTTTCCAGGCAGATTTTGAAGCAGGAATGCGGTGGTTAACGTTGAAATCACTGGAACCGACCCTGGTCCAATTCAATTGAATCTATGGTATGAATGAATAAAAATCCCCCAGCAGAAAACAATACAAAACATGGTGTGCCCAATGCTTGTCCGTATGTTCTGCTGGGGGCGAGCAGGAATGCACCTGCTTGCAATGATGCAATTTTTTAACGTTTTAGGCTCTTACCATTACTGCTGATGATATCTTTGTACCAGTGGAATGATTTTTTGCGATACCGTTCGAGTGTTCCTGAACCATCGTCATGGCGATCAACATAGATGTAACCATAGCGTTTTTTCAATTGTGCTGACGAAGCACTGACCACATCAATACATCCCCAGGATGTATATCCCATAACTTCAACGCCGTCTTCAATGGCTTCCCCGACCTGAACAAGATGATCATTCAGATACTGAATACGGTAGTCATCTTCCACTGTCTTCTCACCATTAGATCCGGTAATAAGTTCGTCCACAGCTCCCAAACCATTTTCCACAATAAAGAGTGGTTTCTGATAACGGTCATAGAACATGTTCAGAACATAGCGAAGTCCTTGCGGATCGATCTGCCATCCCCACTCACTTGCAGGCAAGTAAGGGTTAGGTATACCGCCAAGCAGATTACCTTCACCCGCAACTTGTTTGTCCGGATCAGCCGTTTGACAGATACTCATGTAATAGCTGAAGGAAATAAAGTCAACGGTATGCAGCAGCATGTCTTCGTCGCCATCTTCCATTTGAATCTGGATTCCATTTTCCCGGAAATAACGTTTCATGTATCCTGGATAACGGCCTCTTACATGCACATCTCCGAAGAAATAATTGCTATGTTCGAATTCCATTACTTTGATCATGTCATCCGGATTCGGTGTGAGCGGATAAGTTGGCATACTGAGCATCATACAACCAATCTGCGCACCTGGAATGATCTCATGACAGAGCTTCACAGCAGAAGCACTGGCTACAAACTCATGGTGTATTGCCTGATAAAGATCCTGCTTGCTGAGCTTCTCTTTCGGTGTATAGATGCCACCACTCATGAATGGTGCTTCCAGAATGGAATTGATTTCGTTGAATGTGAGCCAGTATTTTACTTTATTTTGATAACGTTTGAATACGGTAGTCACATAGCGCTCATAGAAACCAATCATCTTCCGATTGACCCAACCGTCATATTCCTTGGAAAGATGCAGGGGTGTCTCATAATGAGAAAGTGTGACCAGTGGTTCAATTCCGTATTGAAGACACTCGTCAAAGAGATCATCATAGAATTGAAGACCTTCTTCATTAGGTTCCAATTCATCGCCCTTAGGGAAGATGCGGGACCAGGCGATGGAAGTACGGAATACCTTGAATCCCATCTCCGCGAACAGCTTCACATCTTCTTTGTAACGATGATATAAGTCAATTCCGATCAGTTTCATGTTATCTTCAGTAGGTTCTTCAGTAATCGGACCCATGATACCTTTAGGTGCGACATCCTGAGTGGACAATCCTTTGCCACCTTGATTATATGCGCCTTCTGCCTGGTTGGCCGCAATGGCACCACCCCACAGGAAGTTCTCGGGGAAATTGAATGATGGATGTAGAGAATGACTCATACATATCGCTCCTATCGTTATGAATTCATTGTGGATGTTACATACAGCAGCACTGCATAAAAAAAGCTTAAACGTTGGAACGGGTTACACGTCAAGTTTTACTTTTTATATATTTTGAGGCAAACTGTAATTCATCATAGAAAGTCAGCAAGAAAGGAGACTTCATGTGTCCAAGTTCGATGAAATTATGAAGCAGTCTGGTTACTCGAAGGCTACGGTGTCCAGAGTGATTAATCATTCACCGCATGTGAGTGACGAGGCCCGGCAGAAAATAACGGAAATCATGAAACAGCTCAACTATATACCGAATCGAAATGCCGTTTCGTTATCCACCGGACAGACGAAACAAATTGGTATTGTCACATCCGCAACCAACGAGATTATTCTTACGTTCATGAATCAATTCATTGATACCGCGATGGATTATGGATTTCAGACCTTGATTTATACTTCGCGTGGAGATAAGGAAATTGAATTGCAGGCGTTCGAGGATCTGCGGAGTAAACGGGTGGATGGACTCGTAATTATGACCTGTGTCAATCATCCCGACAAGCTGAAAGCCTATTGCGAGTATGGTCCGATTGTATCCTGGCAGCGGATGGGAAATGACGAAATTCCGTCAGTGGCCATGGATCAGGCGCATGGCTACAGGCTGGCACTTGAGCATTTGGTTTCCAAAGGGTATACACGTATTGCGAATGCCTTTGGCAGAGCAGAAAGCCTGAATACCCAGAGCCGGCGGTTAGCCTATGAATCATTTATGGCAGATAAGGGTCTGCCTGTATGGCGTGAAGCCTATCAATATTCGGTGTTTAGCTCATCTGATGGAGAAGAAGCGATGCGAAGAATGGCGAGTCGGCCAGAACTGCCTCAAGCCGTGTTATGTTCGAATGATTATGCAGCGATTGGAATTTGGTCTGAGGCACGCAAACAGAATATACGGGTTCCCGAACAACTTGCCATTGTTGGTTTCGATGACATTGAGCTGTCCCGGGTTCTTGGGATAACAACTATACATAATCCGATTGCAGAACAGGCTACGCAGGCATTTCATCGATTATGGGCCGTCCTTGGCAAGCAGGAGTTACAGGCTCAGCAACTGGAATTTCAGCTGATTGAGCGTTCAACTACCTAAATGCGGGGGAAAGGACGTACTCGTTTGCAAATTTTTACAATGTTCAGGAGAACAGCAGTATACCGAAGGAGTGGTCGAAATGGCGCGGGTATTATTCATTAATGGTGGATCAGAGGGACATGTCAATCCAACGATCGGGGTAGTGCAAGAGCTGGTTTCACGCGGAGAAGAGGTTGTGTACTTTACGATAGAAGCGTATCGGGAACGTATGGAGAAGACGGGTGCTATAGTCCGAACCTTTGACGATCAAAAATTCATTAATGCCTTTATTTCAGGTGGCAGAGATTATTTGCTTGAACGGGTTAACGGTCTTTTGCTTACGGCAGATGTCGTCATTCCGAGCGTGCTTGAACAGATCAAGGGTGAACATTTTGACTACATTATCCATGATTCCATGTTTGGCTGCGGACGCTTGCTTGCGCAAATTTTGAAGCTTCCTGCTATTAATTCATGTACTTCATTTGCACAGACCGAAGAATCATTCAATCATTTGATACAACAATTTCACTTCAATGTTCCTGCGGAAATCGTCCAACCTATAAATGATAGATTCCATAGCTTGACGATCAGGTTACAGGAAAAATATGAGGTGGAGATTCCTTCTCCCTACGAAGTGTTTTGCAATCCCGCACCGCTTACCATCGTATATACAACAAGGGAATTCCAACCTGATGGAGAAGCATTTGACCACACGTATCAATTTGTAGGACCATCCATCTTTTCGCGACTAACGCATGAAGAGTTCGACCTGGCAGCAATTAAAGGGAAAAGACCGATTTACATCTCACTGGGTACGGTTTTTAACCAAGCTCTTGATTTCTATAAGCTTTGCTTGGAGGCATTGGGGAATACCAATCATACCATTGTCATGTCTGTAGGGGAGAACACATCAATTGCTGATCTGGGAGAAATTCCGGAAAATTTCATCGTTAAACGTTATGTCCCACAAATGGATGTATTGCAGTCTGCTAAATTATTTATCACACATGGTGGGATGAACAGTACGAATGAAGCACTATATTTCGGGGTTCCCCTAATTATACTTCCTCAAGGCGCGGACCAGCCGCTCATTGCTGACCAGGTGGCCAGTAGGGGAGCCGGCATCCGTTTACATATGCAAACGTTGACTGCCCTTCAGCTGCGTGAAGCGGTAGATCATGTGTTAAACGTCTCTGATTTCAAGACAGCTGCTGCAAATATTAGGGAATCCTTTCGAAAATCAGGTGGTTATCATTGCGCTGTTGATGCGATTTTTGAATTTAAAAGTCAATATCTCACTCACGGCTAGTTCAGTCATCAATTGTTCAAAATTGAAGCATTTTTGAACCGGAACCATGCGGTATACTGAACAAGAAGTTTCAAGAAGCTGCATCATTACAAACGATGCAGCTTCAACTTGAAGCATCTTGTAACAAGTTACATATTTCACAAACTAACCGCAGGAAAGGTGAGATAGAACAGGTGAAGACAGTGACAGGTCGATTCAGAATTGCAGGCATATGGGAAGGGGTATCGTTGCTGCTGTTGATTTTTATAGCCATGCCGCTAAAATATTTTGCCGATATATCTTCTCCGGTAACCATTATGGGTATGATTCACGGCATTCTTTTTCCACTATATCTGATTACACTTGTGCATTTGGCAGTTGTGAAGAAATGGAAAGCTTCACGCTGGATCATGGGATTGGCAGCCGGCTTGTTGCCTTTTGGAACATTTGTATTCGAATCCTATCTTCGCAAGAGAGACTGGACGTAAAAATCGTTGAAAAGCACAATCACAAGAGGCGACCAACTTCGGATGTTATCCGAACTGGTCGCCTCCTGCTTGCTGTGAAAATCTCTTTTTAAAAGGTGCGTGTTGCTTATTTTACCGTGCCTTGCTGACGGTCCGATTGCAGGCTGACTCCAATATCACCAGAGGCGTCAGACACGGGTGTATAAGCTGAAAAGGAGGACACGACAATCAGGGCAGTGAACAGAAAAAGAACTGATTTTTTCATTGAATAACCTCGTTTCATTTGGGGTGTTCTTCCATTTTTATTGTAATCCAGGAAGGCTGTATTTGAAAGGAAAATGTTTAGATTAGATACGTACACATTTTGTCTGGACAAACATCCATGATAAACTGTATTTCAGCTAAAACCGCCAGCAGCGAAAGGGAGTCCCTCTATGAAAAAACGTAATGAGTTAACATCCATAGAAATGGTAGACGATTTTCTTCAACAAAATGAATTGGTTTTTTTGTACGTATCTCGACCAGAGTGCAGTGTATGTCACGCCCTGCTTCCTAAAATCAGGGAGTTGCTTGAGCCATACCCCATGGTATCCCTGGGACACGTCGATGCTAACCTGGTGGAAGAAGTGGCGTCGAGGTTTTTAATTTTTACAGTGCCGACAATGATTATGTTTGTAGAGCAAAAAGAATATATTCGAGCGGATCGTTTTGTTCGCTTCGATCGATTGGAAGAGCAGTTACAACAGATTCATCGGATGTATTCATAAAAGTGTTGTGTTGAAAACGGTTTTATGCTAATTTAAAATATATAAAAACGTTTTTATAGCAAAGGAACAAAAATTATGGGAAAGATTACAATTAAAGATGTTGCAAGGGAAGCCGGTGTATCCATTTCTACGGTTTCCAACGCCTTGAACGGTGTAGATGTCTTGAACCCGGAGACGAAATCACATGTCCTGAAGGTAGCAGAGCGTTTAAACTACGTTCCCAACCTGAACGGCAAGCTGCTGAAGTCCGGACAAACCAAAATGCTGGGCTTTTTCACCACAAGTGTGTCGGGTCCGTATTTTTATAAGCTGGTTGAATCCATGTCTCGTGAATGCGATCGTCTGGGTTACGGGCTGAATGTATTTGTGACCAAGGATAAGCAGGTCATTATGAGTAATATTCTGGGACGGCGAGTGGATGGTGTTATCATCTACGAAGAGCTGCGGATTGATGAGCAGGATATTGTCGCTATGGAGAAAGACAAGATCAAGGCCGTATTTTTGGATCGGGTCTATCAGAGCGATACGATGGGAAGCGTCATTTTTGACTCCTATGTGGCGGGTTACGAAGCGACCAAGTATTTAATTGGACTGGGGCACAAGAAAATCGCCTACATTTCAGGCGTGGACACCATGTTTGATAGTAATCAGCGTAGAGATGGATATCTGGCCGCTTTGCGTGAGTACCAGCTTCCGCTGGATGATGATTACATCCTACAAGGGTATTTTGAGGAAGAGGGCACTTACAGTGCTGTAAAATCTTTTCTTCATCTGCATCCTGCCAAGGTGCCTGATGCTTTTCTCGCAGGAAATGATGTGAGTGCAATTGGCTGTATCCATGCGTTGAAGTCGCACGGCTTTGAGGTTCCTCAGGATGTAAGTGTAGTAGGCTTCGATGATATTGATATTGCCCAATATTTTTCCCCGCCATTAAGTACCGTAAGAAATCAGATTGCGAGGCAGGGTATCCTGGCGATCAACCACCTGGTTCGCATGATCAAGAAGAAGGAACATGGAGTTTCACAAAAATTGGCGGGTGAACTTATTATACGGGGTTCAAGTCATGTGAAGATCGACCGGAGTGATTATTTAACCTAACGTATTCAATCATTTCCGGTCTTTTTTAAATGATTGAATTGAGATCAGGGGGTTTTTTTGCCGAAAAATAAAAACGTTTTTATGAAGTGATGCTTAAGTTGGAGGGGAGCAAAAGAGCGTGAGTAAATTAGCCGTAGAGACGTCAACCGTTAAAAAGCCTGTAAGGCCGGGAGGAAGGAAACCGATCGGACAAAGAATGAAAGAATTCGTTATCGATTACCGAAGACAATGGGAAATTCAATCGATGATTATACCCGGCATCATTTTTATGATTATTTTTTGTTACATTCCGATATATGGATTGACAATTGCCTTCAAAAATTACACCGTCATTGATACGCTGTCGAGCGCACCTTGGGTCGGGTTGGAAAATTTCAGAATCATCATGTCAGACAAATACTTTTGGGATGCTGTAGTTAATACGCTGGGGATCAGCTTTTTGAAATTGGGTATCGGGTTCATCATTCCTATTATCCTGGCGATCATGATCTATGAATTAAACAGCGGACGCTTCAAAAAGTTTGTGCAAACGATTTCATATCTGCCTCACTTTCTGTCCTGGATCGTATTGGGCGGTATGTTAATCACCTGGTTCTCAACAACGGGATTATTTAATCAGCTGCTGCTCAGCTTGGGAGTAATCTCGCAACCGCAAAATATTTTGCTGGACGCAGGGAAGTATTGGTGGATTGCAGTCTTATCGGATATTTGGAAAGAGGCCGGCTGGGGAACGATTCTGTATTTGGCGATTATGTCGAAGATTGATCCTACGTATTATGAGGCAGCCAAAATTGATGGTGCAAGCCGTCTCAGACAAATCTGGAATATTACGTTGCCCAACATGAAGTCAATTATTAGCCTTAATCTGATTCTTACTGTAAGCGGTTTACTCGGTTCCAATCTGGACCAGACGCTGGTTCTGATGAACTCGCAAAACCGTGACAAGGCCGAAGTTATCAATTCGTATGTATATCGTATGGGGATGTCACAGGGTGACTTTTCGTATGCTACCGCGGTTGGTCTGGGCGTCTCGATTGTGTCCGTTATTCTGCTGGTCACCGCGAACAAAATTACAAGCAAATTAAACGATAATCAATCTGTGCTGTAGAAGGAGGCATCCCGTGTGAATGGAAAGGCGGCTAAAGAAGATCTCGATAGTCGGATCTTTGATACCTTAAATATTATTTTGCTCGTTATTTGTACTGTTGTTATTATAGTCCCGCTCTGGAATGTCATCATCTCTTCTTTTAGCTCAGGCAAAGCTTTGGCGGAAGGCGGGTTCATCTTCTGGTCACCGGAGTTCTCGCTGGAGAATTACAGAGCCGTGTTCAACGATTCGAACATCTGGCAAGCGTTCTTCATCTCGGTTTCCAAAACAACCATCGGCGTTGTTACACACGTGTTCTTCTGTGCTATGGTCGGCTACGGTCTGAGCAAAAAGTACATACGTGGTCGTAAACTGTACGTTGCCATGGGTGTTATCACCATGTTCTTCTCTGGCGGAATGATTCCAACGTATTTATTGATCAAATCACTCGGCCTGCTCAACAGCTTCTGGGTGTACATTATTCCGGCATTGTTCAGCTTTTATGATGTCGTCATTCTGATGAATTTCTTTCGGAATGTCCCGGATTCTCTGGAGGAGTCAGCCAAAATTGATGGTGCAGGGGATTGGCATATTTTCCTGAAAATCTTTATCCCGCTGTCCATGCCAGCCATGGCGACCATCGCACTGTTCAATGGGGTGGGACAGTGGAATGACTTTATGACAACCAAGTTGTACATTACCGATCAGTCTCTGTATCCGCTGCAAATGATGCTGTACGAAATTATCGTTCAGTCCCAGACGCAATCGATGCAAAATATCGGCGGCTCGGCAGTCATTGAAACAACGACTAAAGGGGTACAACTAGCCACAATTGTTATTACCACACTGCCGATCATACTGATCTATCCCGTCCTTCAAAGATACTTTATCTCGGGTATGATGCTGGGAGCGGTCAAGGAGTAAGGGGCATCAAGGTACATTAAAAAGTTCGCTCTATTCCATATTTCTCACCTAACTTTAAGGAGGAAACAATATGTTCAAGATGAATAAGGCAGCAGGCAAAAAAGGAGTTAAACTGTGCGCGGCATTGCTGACAGCCGTGTTAATGATTACAGGGTGCAGTGGTGGTTCAGGGGGTTCGAGCGAAGGGAACTGGGTTTCCATTGAAGATCGCTATACCGTCGATCCGGAAAAACCAGCCTGGCAGCTCGATAAAAAGGAAGAGGTTACAGACCTGACCTGGTACGTTAATGCGGACTGGTGGAACACGGATTTTGGCAAAGACATTGTGACCAAGAAGATCAAAGAAGACTTAAACATCAACATCAAATTCATTACAGGTGATGATACGAAATTAAACACATTCTTTGCCGGTGGTGACATGCCTGACCTGCTGACCGTATTTGACTCCAACTCCCCGGTGGTGCAAAAAGCTGCAACCTGGGCTATGCCACTGAATGACCTTGCGGAGAAATATGATCCATACTTTAACAAGGTAGCGGCTGCCGACACGCTGAACTGGTTCCAGTTAGCTGATGGCAAGACATATGGATATCCAAACTATTCCAATACGCAAGCCGATTATGATAGCGGTAACATCCCCGCCAAAACAGCATTTATCATCCGTAAGGATGTATACGAAGCTCTCGGAAGTCCTGTCATGGGAACGCCAGAGGAATTCGAAAGTGTGATGAAGCAGATCAAGGAAAAGTTCCCAACGCTGATTCCATTTGGTTTTAACTCGATTGGTGAAGGCACAGGTTCACTCGGAGATACGCTGCAAGACTTCATTGGCGTGCCGCTTGAAACTTCAAATGGAGAATTCTACGATCGCAATCAGGATGAGGATTATCTTACATGGCTGAAGACGTTAAATAAGGTATACAGAGACGGAAATATTAGTGATGACAGCTTCGCTGATGATGGTACGGCCTTTGAGGAAAAAGTGAAATCTGGAAAATATGCAACGATGCTGCTGGATGGCACCCCTCAACAGGGAGGCAATCTGCAGATTTATCTGAGTGCCAACGAAGGCAAAGAATATGTTGCCATTGATGGACCGCAAAGCACCAAGGGAAATGCACCGACACTAAATCAATCCGGGATTACAGGCTGGATGATCAACTTCATCTCCAAGGATGCCAAAGATCCGGCCAAAGCGATTCAAATCTTTACGTACCTGCTCAGTGAAGAAGGTCAGCTTCTGATGAACTACGGCATTGAAGGCGAGACGTATAAAAAGAATGCAGACGGTACGGTTGAGCTGCTGCCAGCGGTGAAAGACCTGCAGCTGCACAATGCGGATAAATTTAAAAAGGATTACCGGATGGGCGAATTTATGTTCTTTGGACATGACCGTCACAAAGCGCTGAGTGCGGATGCTTTCCCGGAAGCTATTAAACAAATGCAAGAGTGGGGCAAAGGAAAGCTGAAACCACACTTCATTCTCGAGAATATTAGTCCGAATCAAGGAACACCTGAAGCACGTGCGTTGTCGGCGATCAACGCCAAGTGGAACTCCACACTGGTAAGCATGGTACGTGCCAAGGACGATGCCTCGTTTGACAATGCACTTGCCGCTTACAAGTCATTCTTGGGTGATAACCGTTGGGATGACATCGTGAAGGTACGTAGTGAGAAGATGAAACTGAATAAAGAGAAATTGGGTATCCAATAAGAGGATTGTGGAGGGAAAGCATATGACGAAATTCAAAATGTACAAATCTACGGGAGAAGATGCATTGTTTGTATCCGTATCCCCAGATCAATTACAACCGCAAGACTCCGATTCGGAGACAACGACAATCCTTCTGGATGATCAGCAAACATATCAGGAGATGGATGGTTTCGGGGCTTCTTTTACCGATTCATCTGCCTATCTGATCAACCAGATATTAAACGAAGAGCAGAGAGCTGAAGTCATGACCCGGTTGTTCCATCCCGAGGAAGGCATTGGATTGTCGGTCATTCGTAATCCGATGGGAGCTTCAGACTATGCGAGAACGGTGTACAGCTATAATGATTTGCCAGAAAACCAAACGGACCCGGAATGTTCCGGGTTCAGCATTGCACACGATGAAGCGGATGTTATTCCTTTGACCCAAAAGGCGTTGGAGTTGAATCCGGATCTGAAGCTGTTCGCTTCACCATGGAGCGCCCCGGGCTGGATGAAAACAAGCGGCTCCATGATTACAGGTCAATTAAAGAATGAGTGGTATCCGGCATATGCGGAGTATTTTGTGAAGTATATCCAAGCCTACGCTTCGCATGGATTACCTATCCATGCCGTGACACCACAGAACGAGGCACTTTATGAACCGGGTCATTATCCCGGCATGTTGATGCCAGCCGAAGCACAAGCAGACTTTATCAAGAATCATCTAAAGCCTGCGTTGGTCAGAAATGATATTCAGTCCAAAATCCTCTGTTATGATCACAACTGGGATCGTCCGGATTATCCGCTGACCGTGCTAGAAGAGGCGGCAGAAGAGGTGGATGGAGTGGCTTGGCACTGGTATGGGGGCGAAGCCTCGGCTCAAACGAAGGTGTATGAAGCCTTTGCCGGTAAAGAGGTACACTTCACCGAAGGATCAGGAGGGGAATGGATTCCTCCATTCGAACAGGCCTTCTCCAATGTAATCAGAACAGGTATTGAGATTCTTCGCAATTACAGCAAATCTTTTGTACTCTGGAATATGGCACTTGATGAGAACAACGGCCCCACCGTTCCTGGCTTTGGGAAAAGTACATGTCGTGGCATTGTGAAGGTCAACCAGCAAACTAAAGAGCTTACTTATACTCTCGATTATTATGCTCTGGCTCATTTCAGTGCCTTGATTCGTCCCAAAGCGGTACGTATTGACTCTTCCTCCAATGAGGCATGCATTCGTTCTGTAGCCTTCAAAAATACAGATGGTTCGATTGCCGTTGTGCTTTTCAATGACGGAGAAGAGACAGGAAATGTACAGGTTCTGCTAAAAGAAGAGGAGCTGTTAAGTTTCCAACTGGAGTCCAAGAGTGCTTTGTCCATTTTGATTAACCAAGAGTAGAGTAATGCAGTGTTCCCCCAGCTCGGGGGAGTAGTTCTAACAGGCTGCTTAAATATTGGATTGTATGGAAATAAAAGGAGATACGGAGAAGAAATCTCTCTGTATCGCCTTTTTATATTGGCGTTTAGTGAGCCTATACTCTTTGGATCGCTAAATTTGGTGTTCCGCTGCTCTCATCAATAAACAGCACATACTTCCCGCTGAAATGGTTTGATATAAAATATTGCTACTACAAGGAGGTGGGAACCGTAGCGAGTTATGACAATGGAGTTCCCTTAGCGGAACCTTTACAGGTGAAAACTTACATAATTCCTCATGAGGTTATAATCGTTGTTTGTCTGCGATACTCTGTCGGGTTAAGCCCTGTATGCTTTTTGAATTGTCGCGAGAAATAATACAAGTCACTAAACCCGAGGTATTCAGCTATGGCAGTCACCGTGTTTGATGTAGAGGTCAGGAGCTCCTTAGCTTTATCAATTTTTCTGCTAGTTATATAGTGGATGGGTGGAACCCCGATCTGCTGCTTGAAGAAACGAATAAAATAATTGGGATGCATATAAGCGATCTGAGCCAGATCCTGAACCGTAATATTTTGTTCGACGTTGGATTCGATATAAGTCAGGATCGCAGACATTTTCTCCATGACAGGCGCATTTACATAAGAAATCTGATTGAGATCCAGATTCATTACATAATAGGAAAGTAACTCCATTAGCTTGCTTTTGGCCATCATATGAGCATAGACCTCGCCCGATCTGGCATAAGTAAGGATGCTATTAAAGGTTTCCCGAACCAGCCTCGGATCAGCTGGCGCACAAAAGTGCGGGAGCCGTAAAATTTGAAACAGGTTGATGCCTCCGACCTTGGCGCTGAAATGACACCAGTATTTGAGAAAAGGACGATCACTAATGGCAGAGTAAGACTGTCTTATTCCTTCGGGCATCAAAAAAAGTTGGCCAGGTGCTGGGTAATATTCCTGATCTCCAATCTTGAGCCAGCCTTCCCCTTCGCAGATAAAATAGAACTTACTGTAATCAGGTGTGTAATCGAGATCTTTCCAGTCCGTTTCGCACCGATTATAGTTGACCATGAACAATTCAACCTGCAGATTGGATAAGTGGTTCGTGAGCAATGTCCTGTCATTCACAATCTTCATCTCCTTACAAAGGTTAATATTGTCCATCTAAAAGTTAATGCTCTTCATGTCTATCTATGGCTCAAGTCACTACAATACATGTGAATAGGATAACGGAAGGGTGACATTGCATATGGACAAAAATGAATATTTGCAACGTATTGAAGCGACCATTGACGAAGGCAAATTTAAAGACAACTGGAATTCACTGAGTGCAATCCAGGTTCCCGAGTGGTATCGTAATGCGAAATTTGGTATTTTTATTCACTGGGGACTATACTCCGTTCCTGCATTTGATAATGAATGGTATTCGCGAAATATGTATATGGAAGGCTCCAAAGCCCATGAACATCACCTTGCTGTTTACGGGCCTCCGAAGGATTTTGGATATAAAGATTTTATTCCGATGTTTCGGGCAGAGAATTTTGATGCAGACGAATGGGCTGCGCTTTTTAAAAAGGCAGGAGCCAGATACGTTATGCCAGTCGCAGAGCACCATGACGGATTCCAAATGTATAAAAGCGCCATATCTCACTATAACACAGTTGAAATGGGACCCAAACGAGATCTTTTGGGGGAGATGAAGGCCGCATATGAGAAGCAGGGGTTGGTTCTTTGCGTGTCATCTCATCGGGCGGAGCACTGGTTCTTCATGTCTCATGGCAAAGCGTTTGACTCGGATATCAAGGAACCGCTCCGGCGCGGTGATTTCTACTGGCCTGCTATGCCCGAGCCGGATCATCATGACTTATATGGCTCACCTCCAACGGATGAGTATCTGGAAGATTGGTTGATTCGTTGCTGTGAACTGGTGGATGAATACCAGCCGAGCGTATTTTATTTTGACTGGTGGATCCAGACGGCCGCGTTCAAACCTTACTTGAAAAAGTTCAGCGCCTACTACTATAACAAAGGTGAAGAGTGGGGTATCCCGGTAGCGATTAACTATAAACATGATGCTTTTATGCTCGGTTGTGCCGTACCGGATGTGGAACGAGGACAATTCGCTGACCTCAAGCCGTATTTCTGGCAAACGGATACAGCAGTCGCCAAAAACTCATGGTGTTATACAGAAAATAATGATTATAAGTCTGCGGTCGAGATTATCCGGGATCTCGTCGATATTGTAAGCAAAAACGGCAGTCTTCTGTTAAACATTGGACCCAAAGCGGATGGCACCATTCCCGATGAAGATAAGAACATTCTGCTTGCCATAGGTCAATGGCTGGAAGTGAATGGTGAGGCGATCTATGACACGACGTTCTGGCGGACGTATGGGGAAGGGCCGACCGAGGTGAAAGAAGGACAGTTTACTGATGGTGAGACCAAGATTTTCACAAGTGAGGATATTCGCTTTACCGTAAAAGAAAGCTTTCTCTATACTACGGTTATGGTCTACCCGGAGAACGGGATTGTTCATATCCGGTCGCTAAAGGAGAATTCCCATCATTTTCATGGACTGATCAGGAATATTCAGGTGTTGGGCTTCGACGAAGAACCAGAATGGAGCAGGACGGAAGAGTCTTTGACGATAACGACAAGGAACGTGCATAGCGGCTCACCCGTTGTATTTAAATTAGAACTGGAATAGGAAATATTTAAGGGAAATAACCAATAGGTATATGTATTGGTTATTTCCCTGTTTTTTTGTGCGATTCTGCAATGGATTATACTCGTTTTCGGGTTGAAGAACTGCGACGGAGCTTTCTTCGTTTTTGGGACAAGCGATGTATCTTAGCCATACGCTTCCGCTTCAATATCCGCTGCCGCAAAGGGCTAGACCCTTTTTTTTCTACAGGTTTGGGAGGTGATTCAATTTGTATTGGTGGTAGTATGCAGCGTTCATCAGGTATGTCCTTCAGCGCTTTATAGTTTATCGGTACAATGCCCAGCGCCTGTAGCGTTTGGGGGATTTCCTGATCGACAAATACTGCAAGTTCATGCTCCCGGATGTCCAGCCAGCTGGAAATCTCTCGAAGAGCATCGTCGACATATCCAGGATGACATACAATCTCGGTGATGCCATCTGGGAGCCTAGATAAATGTAAAAGCAATCGCTGCAAACCCTCCTGATCTCCGTAAGTATCCAGCAGAATCGTATCTGTCATCCGGGGGTCTGGCATAGCAGGGGGTGAATGCTGGATTTGTGATCTCCGAAGGGGGATGTTTTCCCGGACAGCTTTCTCCGCCATGATTTGGAACATTATCGGATCGTTCTGATGCAGCAGCTGATGTGAATCGAGATGTGTAGGAGAACGAGATGCTTGAACAAAAACGTTCCATTGAGCATCGAGTTCTTTTGCGATATCAGCGATGTCTCGCTTCAATCCAATTGGGCTTTGATGAAAAGAACCGTCAGGCTTCACCAAAGAAGGCACGATGGCTGGGTCGGACACGGGTCTCCCGTAAGTCAGGTTGAAATGTAAACCGACTCCGAGTTCTGGCAACGAGCGGGCTAAGCTCAATGCATCCTCGAGGCCCGGCATATTTACCATCATCGAAGTACTCGTAATTCCACCAGCCTGATATGCTTGAATAATTCCCTGATTAACGCCGGGCGACAGCCCAAAATCATCCGCATTAATAATCACTTGCCTGCTCATGCCACTTATCTCCTTCCTCACATTGAGAGCGAATCAGTTGCCATGTCCCTAATATATTAAAGCCCATAAGGTACGGACCGTTCATTCGCACAGACCTGTTAGAATACTTCAAAATAATGTCTTGTCCAGTGTATATCCTGTTCATGGATAGAAATAATTGAGTCGCAGACAGAATACATTTAATGTAAATGTTGTTACGGATTGAGAAAAAAACAGGGGTATCTCTGTTCAGTATCAGTCCGTTAATATGGGGAGGGAAAAGTTTGTTAAAGAAAAGAAAAATCGTAAGTCTGCTGGTGCTGTTCAGTTTCCTGATCGCTTTACTGCCTGGCACGACGACAAATGCAGCGACCAATTGGAATCTGGTGTGGAGTGATGAATTCAATGGAAGCTCTCTGAATACGTCGAATTGGTCTGCAGAGATTGGTACGGGCAGCGGCGGATGGGGAAATAATGAATTGCAGTATTATACGAATCGTACCGAGAACCTGCAAGTTACTGGTGGAAATCTCGTCATTACCGCGCGCAAAGAAAATTACAATGGCAGCAATTATACATCGGCACGAATCAAAACGCAGGGGTTGAAAGATTTTACTTACGGTAAAGTTGAAGCGCGTATCAAGCTGCCTTCGGGTCAAGGTCTCTGGCCTGCTTTTTGGATGCTGGGAAGCAACATTAATTCCGTCGGTTGGCCCAAGAGCGGAGAGATCGACATTATGGAACGGGTCAACAACAATGCTTTTGTAAACGGTACCGTGCATTGGGATGCCAACGGGCATGCCGATTATGGAAAGATATCGGAAAATCTTGATTTTTCCCAATTTCATGTGTACAGCATCGAATGGGACTCCAAATATATTAGATGGTTTGTGGATGGTAAACAATTTAATGAGTTTTACATCGAAAATGGAACAGGAAACACGGAAGAGTTCCAGCGTCCGTTTTTCCTCCTGTTGAATATGGCTGTAGGTGGAAATTGGCCTGGCAGCCCTAATAATGCGACACCGTTCCCATCACAAATGCTTGTGGATTATGTGCGTGTATATCAAGCAGCAGCAAGTACACCGAATATTGTCAGCGGGGGCCTCTATACAATCGGTGCCAAGGCAAGCGGTAAAGTGTTGGATATTGTGGATGTATCCACAGCAAGCGGGGCAAAAGTACAACAATGGACCAACTACAGTGCGAGCAACCAGACGTTTAGAGTCGATAGCACAGGAGATGGTTTCTATAAACTCACAGCTGTTCATAGTGGAAAAGTTCTGGATGTGCCCAACTCAACAGCATCAGCTGGCGTACAACTCCAGCAATGGGATGATAATGGCTCTAACGCCCAAAGGTGGAGCATCCAGGATGCGGGTAACGGTTACTATAAAATTATTTCCAAGGTGAATGGGTTGGCGGTAGATGTTGCGAGCTCCTCAACAGCGGATGGGGCCGCGGTCCAGCAATGGAATGATAACGGAACAGATGCCCAAAAGTGGTTATTCACCAAATTGAACTAATTCTATATCGATACTTTATAGGGAGATGGGTACTAATTATAAAGAGGACAGGAAACAAGCTGCGCTCCATGATTTTTTTGGAGACAGCTTGTTTTTTTGTTCTTTTAGGTCTATCTTCGTCAGAAACACGATTAAATCAAACACTTGAGAAAACGTCAAACACAGTTGCCTGCAACTAAATGTGCCACTCTTTGGAAATCCTAAACGGGGAACCCGAAGAGGTGATGGGCAGAGGGTCAAAAAGATAGGTGCGTGGAGGGAATCATGAATATTGAGCAACTTTATTTTCATATTTTGTATTGCAATTCAAGGAAAAGGAATGAACCGCGAAAATTTTCAAATAAAGGGGTGCGGACACTTCAGCATCATGAGCTTATTCTTATTACAGGCGGGAAAGCGGAGATTTCCGTTAATAATAAAAAACATACCGTTCAGGAAGGGATACTCATCTACCTTCAGCCTGATGTTCCACATTTCATCGTGATTGATTCTGATGATCCCATAAGTTTTGTGTCCGTACACTTCAGCTATGTGCAAATCGAGCAGAATGACAGTGCGTGGAATGTACGTAAGGATGTGAAGATGTTCCCTTTGCCCGCTGTCCAGCAGTTAAAGGACTATTATCAAGTGGACGAGGTATTTAAACAAATGGCGGACATCTGGAACACGAAACTGCCCGGTTATGAGTTTATCGCCAAGACGTTACTACAGCAATTAATTATTGCAATTGCGCAAAATATTAAAAAGCGGCATCGTAATTACGCAACATCCGTGAAAGTGGAAAAGATCATCAATTATATGCATCACCATCTGCATGGTAAAGTCACTTTGACTGAACTATCGGAATTGGTGCAGTTGTCGCCTCCCTATTTATCGAGAACATTCAAAGAAATTACAGGATATTCCATCATTGAATTCTTCAATAAGCTGAAAATGGACAAAGCGAAAGAGCTTCTTTTGGAAGGCGACAGTAAGGTCAAAGAAGTGGCTCAGTTCCTTGGTTACACAGACGAGTTCTATTTCAGCAGGTTATTTAAACAAACGGAAGGTATGAGTCCTTCGGAATTTTACAGCAAAAATGTCCATGGAGTTTAACATAGTGCATGGTGTATAGCCTTTCTGGCCGCTAAGATGAGGATATGATTGTGAAGTGGGAGGAAGGCTGTTGACATGCCGCTGTGGAAAAGAAATCTAATTGTATGCTGGTTTGGGATGTTTGTGACAGGGGTTGGCATGAGTCAGATTGCACCGATTTTGCCGCTTTATATCAAGCAGCTTGGTGTGAATGATTCGGCGGCGATTGCCCAATTTTCCGGAATTGCCTTTGGCATAACATTTGTACTTTCCGCCCTTTTTTCGCCGATTTGGGGGGCGGCTGCCGACCGATGGGGACGAAAACCGATGCTCCTTCGAGCCAGTTTGGGAATGGCTGTAGTCATAGGTTGTATGGGGTTCGCATCCAACGTGTACATGCTCATCGGACTTCGACTGTTACAAGGTGTTATCACCGGATACAGCACCGCCTGTACGACACTGATTGCTACCCAGACCGATTCCAAGCATGCGGGCTATGCGTTGGGCACACTTTCAACGGCCAACATTGCAGGGTCCCTGATTGGTCCGACGATTGGAGGTTTCATTGGGGGGCACTGGGGGCTCCAGAATTCCTTTTTTATCACAGGTGGTCTGATGATGATTGCGTTTATTACGACTGCTTTATTCGTGAAGGAGTCGTTCACGCGAGAGGATAAAGCGGTGCTTGGCCTCAGGGAAGTATGGCGAAAGGTACCTGAGAAAAGTCTGACGATTCACTTGTTTGTTACTTTTTTTGTACTAACTGTGGCCTTATATTCGGTGGAGCCGATCCTCACTGTATATATTACACAGCTTTCCGGTAACACTTCCCATGTTGCTTTGATGGCCGGAATCGTATTCTCCGCATCAGGACTGGCCAATCTGATTGCCGCACCAAGACTGGGTAGGCTTTCCGATCAAGTAGGCGCACAGAAAGTAATATTGGTTGCACTTATCGCTGCGGGAATTCTCTTCATTGCCCAGGCTTTTGTAACGAGTCCATGGCAGCTGATGGGTCTGCGTTTTTTATTGGGATTGGCGGCAGCCGGACTGATTCCGTCCGTAAATACGTTAATCAAAAAAATTACACCGGCTTCTCTGACAGGCAGAGTCTTCGGTTTTAACATGTCAGCCGGATATCTGGGTGTATTCGGCGGTGCCGTTTTAGGCGGACAGGTAGCTGCCTGGATGGGAATACGATATGTGTTTCTGATTACCAGTGCTTTGATATTGATCAACGCTGGCTGGGTGTATTTTAAGGTATACCAAAAACTTGAAATGAACGGGAGAGAAGAGCATGGAAAACTTGAAAAAAGCCGAAGCTGAACAGCTTGCAGCAGAAAAAACAGCGTTGGTGGTTATTGATTTGCAGAAGGGGATTGTAAATAGCCGGCAACAGGCCCCCCATACAGGTGAGTCAGTAGTGCAAAATGCAGCCAAATTAGCGCAGGCTTTTGCCGAAAAGGGAGCTTTTGTAGTGCTTGTAAAAGTCTCGACCGTTGATGGAAAAGATATGTTGAAGCCCAAGACGGATATGGAACGTGGGGCGGCTCAATTTACCGCTGATTGGGATCAATTCGTGCCTGAAATTGCAGCCCATACCCCTTATCATACGATTACCAAGCGTCAATGGGGGGCTTTCTTCGGTACTGATCTTGACCTCCAGTTGCGTCGTCGGGGCATTGATACAATCGTATTGTGTGGCGTTTCTACCTCCATTGGAGTGGATACTACAGCAAGAGAAGCTTATCAGCATGGTTATCATCAGATTTTTGCAGAAGATGCTATGACTGCTGCTACCAAGGAAGAGCATGACTACGTTTGTAAAACCATTTTTCCCAGAATCGGTCGGATTTGGTCCAGTAAAGAAGTGGTTACGGCACTGAAATAGGATAGACGGGTGAATGGTCCACGATTATGACAAGGATCTATTAACTAAAGTACTAAAATGCTCAAAAAGGAGACATCTGATCCGATGTCTCCTTTTTGGAGTTTTCTATAATGGATCAGAACAAATTGTTGGCTGCAATCAACAGTAAGAGAATTCCGCTGACCAGCGTTCCGAACTGACCCAGTGTGAACGAACCAATACGGACATTTGCCGCTTTGGTTCCCATCCACACGCCAAACCATACAGTAACAAAACTGCCGATAGCTGCTGTCAGAGAAATGTACAAGGGGGACAAGCCCATCAAGCCGGCGCTTAGGCCATTCGTCAGTGCATTTGTCGATAGAGCAACGCCCAGGATCAATGCTTCCAGCACACCGATATGGCTTGATTTATCCAGGTCTACCCGTTCAGGATTTTTCAAAATGGTCCCGATCCCGAGAGCTTGGGAATCGGTCTCTTCATGCTCTTGCTTCTTGCGGGGAACCGATAACAGGATGATACGAAAACCGATGACAAGCAGGATAAATGTGCCCAGTAGTATGGGGAAGACGCCAGGAAGCACGACAGAAATCCATTTCCCGAACAAAATGCCAGAATAACTGAACAGTAAACAAACAACGGCAATCAACAAATTCGAAAATAGGCTAATTTTGATTTTTCTGATCCCATACGATAGTCCGACACCCAGGTTGTCAAGACTCGAAGAGACAGCCAAAGCTAAGATAAGCATCCATGCCATAAAATCACCTCATGATCTGTAGTCTGCTCCTAATGTATGTGGTGTTGAGAATCCTGTGCCCGTCCTTGAGAAAAAAGTAACAAAACGCTTCCGTTGAGGAAAGAATAAGGTAAACTTTCAGACATTGTCCCATATACTAGACTATCGATCATATCTCTGGAGGGATGCCGGTGAGAGCAAATGATCAAATAAAGGATGGTCATATCGGAGATTTGATCAAGCCTCTGCTAGCCAGACGTGCGCTCTCGATGCGCAAATTCAGCATACTTTGCGGAATGGACACCGCTACCATTTCCCGGATCTTGAATGGGAAGCAGCAACCGAAGCTCACGCATCTGCAGGTCTTTTCCGAACATCTGGATGTTTCTCTGGATATTCTGCTTGAAGCTGCCGGCTATCCAATCCATCACGGAAAAAAAGAGGCCGAGCAGGGTATCCTGGATTCGCTTGAATCGATAAAGTCAGTCCTGCAACATACCCAGTTATTTGACCCTGCAGTGACAACAGAGCGAATTGAGCAGGAAATGATCAAGTATGAACAATATGCCCGTACGGATGAAGGGCATCGAATCATCTGTAAAGAGTTTGAGGTGAAAATCAACCAGACAAACGGTGCAGGACCGTTCATTGAACATTTGAAGGAAATGCATCTTCAATACTGTGATGAGATTACACCTGAGAATGATCGGTCCCTGATCGGCAGTGCATTGTTATACTTTATTTCATCTGCCGATCTGATTCCCGACTATCTCTTTCCGATTGGTTATCTGGATGATGCCATCGTTGTCTATCTGGTGTTGAATCGTCTAAATCAGCGTACATGAGCAGATTCATTAGGGGACGATCCACTCCTGCCCTTAATCGATATCCCGGAACATCAAAAAAAGAACGGCGCGAGAGGATTTCGCGTCGTTCTTTTGATGTCAGAATGACTAGGTCATAGTTATAAAGAACCGTTCGAATCAACCGAGCAGCCCTGATATTCGCATTTGCGTAAAATGTGTGAGGGAAGGAGAGACATTAGGTTTATAAAAGCATTAAAAAGGATTATTTTCTATAATTTTCAATAAAAGTGCTTGTATATCTCATTTTTTGACTCTATAATATACCATAAAAATACTATTGATTCTAAATTTTATATTATATGTAATTTTAAGAGTGTTGGTACATATTTAAAGAAATCTCCCGAGCTACCCATATCCATAATACTCCCTTGAAAAGTATGCGTTCTTGCTAACGCTGGTGATTACCCTCCTTAATGAATGCGAATCATTTCCGCTCACAAGATGAATTGAGCTGGAATGCAAATCTACCTCTTCCATATATGCTGAAAATGGCTATCTATAATCTTTCACATCCGATGTAATTTAATAACCTGTCCTGTAAAGGAGGTGAGGCTTGATGTAAATGAACGCAATACGTCTGTCCATATTGAGGCCGTTTCATCGTTTCGTTTAAAGGAATGGATACAGTAAATCGCTGTATTACAAAAACCGGGTAAAAGGAGTGGAAAAGTTTGATAAAGATGAATCGTTTACGCAAGCCGCTCTCCATGGGCCTGTCACTTCTCCTTGCATTATCTATCATTCATCCGGTTTCAGCTGATAACGCCGCATCGCAGAAGATCGACATGAAATCCAGTTCGGACAAAATCACCACCTCCAAAGTGAACGCCAAGCTGAGCAAGGAATTTGAGAGCAATGATTATGTAACTTATCTGGTGAAAATGAAAGAACAGGTAGATACAGCCTCTGTCTCCAAACAAGCTATGCAAAAGGCAACGATCGAAAAGCAAACGGCTTCGGCAACGAAACTGTCTGTGCGCAGCACGGTTGTCAGTTCTCTGCGAGAAACGGCCTCGCGCTCCCAATACACCCTGGAAAGTTTTCTTGAGAAGGAACTTGACCTTGGCAAGGTCAAAGAATATAAAAGTTATTTCATCGTTAATGCACTCGCAGTAACAAGTACGAAAGAAGTGATGGAACAGATTGCACTTCTTCCCGAGGTGGAAAAATTACTGCCTAACGAGCAGCGTTATATGCAAAAAACTGAGGTTGGTAGCGAAAAGGCAACAGCAGCCCCAGCAACGGAGCCTGCCAAGACACCAGCCAAAGAAGCGGATACGAAGGAAAGCGCAGCAGCTAATGAGAAGAGCCTGCAGACAGAGAACGTTGAATGGAACATCGATTCGATTAACGCGCCTGCAGTCTGGGACAAAGGAATCGACGGTACAGGAATCGTTGTTGCCAACCTGGACAGCGGGGTCGATTACACCCATCCGGCGCTCCGCAGTAAATGGAGAGGACTCGATGCTTCGGGAAATATCGTCGATCCCGAGCTAAGCTGGTATGATCCCCATAGTAATGCCTCTCTTCCTGCGGATGGAGACGGTCATGGTACACATACGATGGGTACCATGGTAGGCTCCGAAGCCAATGGCACCAATAAGATCGGGGTTGCTCCCGGAGCAAAATGGATTGCCGTCCGGATTTTCAATCCGAGTACGACGGATGCCATTATACTGGATGGCGGGCAATGGCTGATTGCTCCAGTGGATGCCGAAGGAAATCTGCACCCCGAGCTTGCCCCGGATGTGGTTAACAATTCCTGGGGTGGTGGTCCTGGATTGGACGAGTGGTTCCGTCCGATGGTTCAGGCCTGGCGAGATGCACAGATCTTTCCGGAATTCTCAGCCGGCAATGTGACATTGACGAATCCGGGAGGCCCAGGTTCGGTTGCGAACCCTGCGAACTATCCAGAGAGCTTCGCGACGGGAGCAACGGATATCAACGGGAATCTGGCTTCTTTTTCCCTACTTGGTCCTTCCCCTTATGAGGAAATTAAGCCGGAAGTTTCGGCTCCCGGTGTTAACATTCGTTCCTCCGTTCCGGGCGGCGTATATGAGGGTGGCTGGAACGGTACGTCCATGGCAGGCCCGCATACCACTGCATTGGCTGCACTCCTGCTTCAAGCCAATCATTCCCTTACGGTTGATCAGTTGGAGCAGATTATTATGGATACAGCGACACCGAGAACAGACAGCCGGTATCCAACCTCGCCAAATAACGGCTACGGTCACGGTATCATTAATGCGCTGGATGCAGTAGGTTCCGTACTTGAGGGCATAGGCACGGTATCCGGGAGGGTTGTCACAGCAGGTGATGATCTGGAAGCACCAGTCCTGGAACATACACCTGTAAACTCTGCGTTTACGGGGCTTGATATTCCACTGACTGCGCGTGTTACCGATAATGTTGGTGTAACTACAGTGGAGGCTTTCGCCAAAACAACGGGTACGAGCCAGTACGTATATCTGCCGATGAATCGAATAGCTGGAGATGCCAAAGATGGAACCTACACAGCGACGATTCCGGCATTCCTCATCGAGTCACAGGGCTTGGAATACTATATCCGGGTCAATGATTATGGTAATAACGGATTCGAAAGTGAAGTTTACAAGGTTGCGGTATCCAATGGAGTGCAGCCTGGGTATTTGCAGGATTTTGAGGAAGATAATCTGGGCTTCAGCTCGGGCGGAGTTGGCAACGCCTGGACATGGGGAGCACCGACAAGTGGACCGGGAAGCGCCTATTCCGGTGATAAGCTGATTGCAACCAATCTGACTGGGACTTATGCAGCCAACAGCAATGCCTATTTGCTCGCACCACCAATTGATCTTACCCAGAGCCCTGAAGGAGCATTGTTATCCTTCAAGCACTGGTATGATTTGGAGAGCAACATCGATTTTGGCAAGGTGTACATTGCAACAGAGGATAGTGACTATGCATTTGAAGAGGCATTGAGCTTTACAGGTGCCGGTGGAGGCTGGAAAACGCAATATATTGACTTGCGTGACTACGCCGGTCAACAGGTATTTATCAAGTTTAATCTGACCAGCGACAATTCCGTTCAAAAGGCTGGTTGGTATATCGATGACTTTTCAGTACAAGCTCCAGATGATATTGCTCCGGGAGCGCCAAGCGGATTGTCCGCTACAGCTGACATTCTGGGGAACGTAAACCTGTCCTGGACGGGATCGGACGATGAGGATCTGGAATCCTACAACGTGTATCGTTCGACGAATCCCGGCTCAGGTTATGAGGTTATTGGAAATACATCTGCAACGACATTTTCGGATACAGCGACCGTAACCGATTCAACTTATTATTACACGGTAGCTGCGCTTGATTATAGTGGCAATGAAAGTGACAAGTCGAATGAGGTATCCGTGACCGTGGAGGTCCCTGAAGATATCTTCATTGATCACTTTGATGGCAATAGCGACAATGGATGGTCTCATTCGGGCACCAAGGACGAGTGGGAACGTGGAGTACCTGTCGTTGGTCCTGCCAGTGCGGTTTCTCCGCCGAATGTTTGGGCGACCGATCTGGACAGCACCTATGAGAACGGTTCAAACTATTCTCTGGTATCGCCAGTCGTGGATTTGACTCAAGTGGATCAAGCTACACTGACGTTCAATCATTGGTATGAAATTGAAAGTGGATATGACTATGGTTATGTCGAAGCTACAAAGGACGGTGGCAACACATGGTCGGAGCTCGGTAAATTCTCTCATTCTTCGAATGGGAAACAATGGACTCCGGTATTCTACGATCTGGCCGCATTGAAGGGAAATGAAGTTCAATTCCGGTTCAGATTGACGTCGGACAGCAGTGTCGTCAAGCAAGGCTGGTATATCGATGACTTCCGCATTCTGGGTATCGCCGCTGAGACGGTTACGAAAGATACCGCGGTTGTTCTGAGCAGTGACAAGCCTAAACCTGAATATGATAATCCTTGGTATAAAGTTTCAAGTACAGACAAGGCTGAATTCAATAAAACGAAACAGGAGCAGCCGGAAGCACAGAAACCTGGAACAGGCTCTGTAACACCGCAAAGCTTGCCTGCAAGTGCAACGGTCACCGTTCTGGAAACAGGGCGTTCAGTGAAGACAGACCCGACAACAGGCAAATACAGTTTTACTCACGTGGCGGGTGATTACACGTTGAAGGCTGAGGCTTATGGATATTATCCTCAGACGAAAACGGTAACCATCACGGACGGCAGTGGAGCGACAGCCAACTTCAATCTGGAAACCATTCCCCAAGGAAAGATTGAAGGTACTGTAAGTGATGAACGGACAGGAAAACCTCTAGCTGGCGCATCCGTTCTTGTGTTGGAAGATGCTCAAGTAGGGGCAGTTCGTACAGGCACAGACGGCAAGTTCATTCTGGATGTTCTGGAAGGAACCTACACGCTGTCGATCATCGCGACGGACTACTATAGTAAAACTGTAAGTGTAACGGTACCAGGAAATGGTACAGTCGAAGCGAAAGTTGCCTTAAAACCATTTATCGGATTTCCTGGTGAAATCGCTTATGACGATGGAACTGCTGAAAATGCAAGAGCTTTTGTGGCCGCAGATAACGCATGGGCTGTACGCATGACGCCAGAATTGGAGACAGCACAGCTCACAGGTGCATCACTTCGATTCTGGAATACAGAGTGGCCAGTACCCGGCGGAACAGCATTCAAATATGCCGTCTATGACGCCTCCGGATCAGGTGGAGCGCCAGGCCGATTACTGGCGGGGCCATTCGACGGTACGGCATTGCGTAATGATCAGTGGACGACCGTAGAATTTCCTGAGCCTGTAGTGGTACAAGGCGATTTCTATATCGTGTATGTGCAGACTGCAGTCGGAACGAGCGCGCCGGGACTTGCAACCGATGAAAATGGTGTGAATGCAGGCCGGAGCTGGCAGCGTGTAGGCGGAGTATGGAGTACTGCACCAGCAGAAGAGGGGAACTATATGATTCGTGCAGTGGTAAAATATCCGGTGAATGCACCTATACTCACTACACCAGCTAACACGTATACCAATAAGTCAGCCTTCACCGTTGCGGGAACTTCTCCTGCGAATGGGGCAGAGGTTAAAGTTTATAACGGAAAAAAATTGGTGAGTTCAACAACGGTTCAGAACGGTAAATTCACTTATAATGCACAGCTTCAATCAGGCGTTAATGCCTTTACTGCCGAGGCGGTAGTTAATGGAAAAACGACAGATCGTTCTCTTCCAGTTGTGATCATCTTAGATCAGACCGCACCGATATTAACGGTTCTTACACCTGAGGAAGGAAGTCGAACCAACACAGAAGTGGTTCATGTGACCGGCAATGTGCAGGATCAATTCCTTGACAAGGTGACGATTAACGGACAAAAGGTGAAATTGGAGCAGGACAGAAGCTTTAATCACCGCGTACTAGTGAATGAGGGTAAGAACACCATTACAATAATAGCGACAGATATTGCAGGCAATAAAACAACCGTGACACGAACGGTTAATGTGGAAACGTCTTTGCCTGAATTGACCAATATCTCTCCGGCTGAGGATGTACGGATTGTGGCAGGAGAAACCGTAACGGTTTCGTTCGACAGCAAGCCCAAACTTCAGGCTTCTTTCCGAATTGAACTGCCATCCAATCTGACTCCACAGGCTGGGGGAGAGATTCCATTGGTGGAAACGGAACCTGGTCATTATACGGGTACGTATACCACACCTGCATCACTTGTACTTGAGGGTGGGGTTATTGTGATCCGCGCCCAGGATACGGCTGGTAACAAAGTAGAGGTGGAGGCGCCAGGACGGTTGTTCGTATCTGCTGCCGAAGCGCCTGTTACAAATGTACCTTCCGATGATGACAATCTGTTACCAGGAACTCAGATCGAGTAGACTTCATTTTTCAAAACAATGGACATCCGCCTTGTCATGGCGGATGTCTTTTGTATTGACTTTATTGTTATCGCATTATAATATAAGCATGTTCTTATATAAGTTACATACAGGAGGGAGGAAGGGTTATGGATTTCATTCAAGACGCTGCGGATAAGTTGAAATTACTGGGTGACAAAACACGCCTGACCATGCTCTCACTCCTGAAGGATAGAGAATGGTGCGTTTGTGAATTTGTAGATATTCTGGACATGTCGCAACCTGGCATCAGCCAACATCTGCGAAAATTAAAGGATCAGGGTTTGGTTAAAGAGAGCAAACGCGGACAGTGGGTGTATTATTCTTTGAATGTCGAAGATACGCCGTATATTAAACTTGTATTGGAATGCATGCCGGATACAGCGGCTATCCTGAAGTCATTAAACAAGGAAGGGGTATCGTCCAAGTGTAATTAACTTTTTTTGATTTACATATAAGTATATCATTATATAACTATGTTAAAGACAGAGTATTAACGGAAAGGGGGTGAAATGTTTGTTCACGGCAGTGTTGGCAAGCATCATTTTTTTGATCACACTGATCCTCGTTATCTGGCAGCCCAAAAACCTGTCTATTGGATGGTCCGCATGCGGGGGAGCCATTCTGGCATTACTTTTAGGCGTTGTTCATCTTCAGGATGTATGGGATGTTACCCAGATTGTATGGAATGCAACGCTTGCCTTTGTGGCTATCATCCTAATTTCACTTATTTTGGACCGCATTGGCTTTTTTGAATGGGCTGCCTTACATATGGCCAAGGCGGCTTATGGCAGAGGGGTTCGGATGTTTGTCTACGTCTCGATCCTAGGAGCAATAGTTTCCGCTTTCTTTGCCAATGACGGAGGCGCCCTAATACTGACACCGATAGTACTGGCTATGGTACGTGCACTAAACTTTGATGAGAAAAAAGTATTTCCCTTCATTATAGCTAGCGGATTTATCGCCGATACGACGTCATTGCCACTCGTTGTAAGCAACCTGGTCAACATCGTGTCAGCCGATTTCTTCGGTATTACGTTTATGCAGTATGCAGGAAGAATGTTCATACCAAATCTGTTCTCATTAGCTGCAAGCATAGGAGTTCTATATCTCTTTTTCAGAAAGAGCATTCCCAAACGGTTTGATAGCCGTCAATTGAAACCTCCAGCTACAGCCATTAAGGATAAGAAGATGTTTGGGTTGTCATGGATTGTTCTCGGAATCCTGCTCACCGGTTACTTCTGTAGTGAATTTATAGGCGTTCCCGTCTCCCTTGTAGCAGGTGTGGCCGCTATTTTCTTCTTGGTTATGGCTTCCCGCAGCTCTGCTGTGCCGACGAAATCGATTCTTAAGGAGGCTCCTTGGGCCATCGTATTTTTCTCCATCGGCATGTATGTGGTGGTGTATGGTCTGCGAAACGCGGGATTGACGGATCTGCTGGCTGCCGCCATTCAGGCTTTGGCCGATCAAGGGTTGTTGGTTGCAACCATTGGCATGGGCTTTATTGCTGCGTTCATTTCATCACTGATGAACAATATGCCTACCGTCTTGATCAATTCGCTTGCCATTGAAGCAACGACAGCTACAGGAAGCATACGGGAAGCGCTCATTTATGCCAATATCATTGGCTCGGATCTGGGTCCCAAAATCACACCGATCGGTTCCTTGGCAACATTACTTTGGCTTCACGTTCTCAGCACCAAAGGCGTCAGGATTTCTTGGGGCACTTATTTCAGAATAGGTATTATTATTACGGTTCCAACGTTGCTAATTACATTAATAGGCTTGTATTTGTGGTTAAGCATTCTGTAATTCAAAATAGCGAGGAGACGATGGCATGAGCAAAAAAACACTTTATTTTCTATGTACAGGCAATTCCTGCCGAAGCCAAATGGCCGAAGGCTGGGCCAAGAAATACCTGAGTGAGGATTGGAACATTTATAGCGCAGGAATCGAAGCTCACGGTTTGAATCCCAAAGCGGTTGAAGCTATGAAGGAATTAGGCATGGATATCTCCAGTCAGACATCCGATATCATTGATTTCGAACGGCTAAACAATGCAGATCTGGTAGTTACATTGTGTGGTGATGCAGCAGATAAATGTCCAATAACACCTCCACAAGTTAAACGGGAGCACTGGGGGTTCGATGATCCTGCCAAAGCAACAGGTACGGATGAGGAGAAATGGGCTGTCTTCCAACAGGTTCGTGACCAAATCGGACTTCGAATTAAAACGTTTGCGGAAACGGGCAATTAACCATTTATTATTTGCAAAAAGCTTTCTCAGCCACAATCCCGTGGCAGAAAGCTTTTTGCTTATTTATAAGTGAGTACTTATCTGAATGATGTCGTAATTTTATATAGTTATTGTCGTAAGTTCCTATTAAAATTAGATCAGGTCTGTGTTAATTTATAGTTAGATGTCAGAATATCATATAGTATGGAGGTTAATCATAGTGACCATTCGAATAGGTAAAGTAAGCTTATGGCACGTACATGCCTGGGATTATATTAAACAGGCTCAGGAGCATGAAGATACAGTGATGGCTGCTGTGTGGGATGAAGATGCCGAGCGCGGACAGGAAGCAGCCGAACGTCTGAACGTGCCATTCTATGCTTCACTTGAAGAGATGCTGGCACAGGACAACATCGATGCCGTCATTGTGGATGCACCGACACGACTTCATGAAGATGTGATCACTGCTGCAGCGAAAGCGGGCAAACACATTTTTACAGAGAAAGTTATCGCTTCAACCTTGAAGGAAGTTAATACAATCATTTCTGATGTACAGGATAACGGAGTGAAAATGACGGTTTCATTACCTCGTTTGAACGATGGATATACATTAACGATTCAAGATGTACTGAACCAAGGATTGCTTGGTAAAGTGACTTATGTTCGTGTGCGTTTATCGCATAACGGAGCTATTGCCAACTGGCTGCCTGAGCACTTTTATCATCTGGAAGATTGTCAGGGCGGGGCGTTGATTGACCTCGGTTGTCATCCGATGTATCTGACGAATCTGTTCCTGGGTCAAGAAGTGACAGGGGTTAATGCTAATTTCGGATATGTCACCGGAAAAGAAGTGGAAGATAACGCAGTTGCCACCTTATTTACGGATTCCGGAGCGATCGGTGTGGTTGAGGCTGGGTTTGTGAACAGTCATTCGCCATTTGCGATAGAGGTTCATGGTACGGAGGGCACGCTGTTATACGGAACACCGGAGGAGAAGCTGCTGATTCGCACGAATGTCGGTTCGGAGCAACAGAAAGAATGGACGGAGATTCCTTTGCTGGACAGAAGAGAAAGCGCATTCAGCCAGTGGGTATCCCATATTCAAAACGATTCGATTGCTAGCGAGAATTTGCAGACGGCTACTCAGTTAACTCGCCTGATGGAGGCGGCCAACCTTTCTGCGAAGGAAGGGCGTAAAATCTCATTAAAGGATTTACAGGGATAGGATATTGGGAGGTGCTGCATTGAGCCGATATCCTTTTGAGAAAATGCTTGAGCGACAGGATATCCTGGAAAGACTGGATGTCTCGATCCTGTGGGGACACTACGAGATACGGGTTCTGCGATTTCATCTGACTTCTTTTCCGGCAGGCAGAATCGTTGATTTTCATAATCATGCGGAATTCGAACTCCATTTTATCCCGAGAGGGAAAGGAAAAGTCATTCTGGGGGATGAGATGCATCCGCTCTCTGAAGGCATGCTGTATCTAACGGGTCCGGGTCTTGTTCATTATCAGGAGGCGGATTCCCAGGAGGCTATGGATGAATTATGTCTTCACGTGGATATCATCGAACATCCGAGAGAGGGTGTAGATCCATGGGAGGCAGCCGAATCAGAGGAAACGATCGAAAAGCTTAGGACGCTTCCTCTTGCTCCGGTACATGACTATCATCGCGCCATGAACTGTTTCCTAGAAGCATATGAGGCCTGTGACCGTAAACTGATTGGTTATTACACGTCTATTAAGCAGCAGGTAATTAGTATTCTGCTGAAGACCGTCCGAGCCTACGATATCGGGGGGAATCGGGCGGAGGCTCCAGTTCGAGACATGTCTGTGTACAGGTACGATTATGCTATTCAGTATATGGAGGCGAATCATCCCTCCGCGGTAACACTGGAGAATGTAGCGGAGAAGCTGCATATCAGCAGCAGACAATTGCAGCGAATCTTTTATCAGGTACAGCCGGAAATGCCTTTCAGCCGTGTGCTGGAGGATATTCGCCTTCGCGCGGTGTGCCGCAATCTGGAAGAAAGTCATGTTTCCATTGAACAAATTGCCCTGGCTTCAGGGTTTACCAATGCCAATTATTTGCATGCTGTTTTTCGCAAGCGTCTGGGGATGACCCCATCGGCTTTCCGCAAAATGAAACAACCAAACCAAAAGTGAGGGTGATTGGATATGAGTAAAACGTATCGTGTAGGAATTATTGGCTGTGGCGGGATTGCAAACGGCAAGCATCTGCCAAGTCTGAGCAAGCTTGAACATGTAGAACTGGTTGCTTTTTGCGATATCGTTCAGGAACGTGCAGATGAAGCCAAAGAAAAGTATGGCAGTTCCGAAGCACAGGTATACACAGATTATCAGGAGCTACTTCAGGATAAAACGATTGATATTGTACATGTTCTTACGCCGAATATCTCCCATGCTGAGATTTCAATTGCCGCGCTGGAATCCGGAAAACATGTAATGTGCGAAAAGCCGATGGCCAAGACATCTGCTGAAGCGCAAAAAATGCTTGAAGCAGCCGAGCGTACGGGTAAAAAACTGACCATCGGATACAATAACCGTTTCAGAGAAGACAGCTTGTATCTGAAGCAGCTGTGTGAAGCTGGCGAACTGGGTTCGATTTACTTTGCCAAAGCACATGCGATCAGAAGAAGAGCGGTACCAACTTGGGGTGTTTTCCTTGATGAGGAGAAACAAGGCGGCGGACCATTGATCGACATCGGTACACACGCACTCGATCTGACGCTGTGGATGATGGATAACTATCAACCGAAGGTGGTTCTGGGTACAACGTATCACGAGCTTTCACAAAGAGAAAATGCAGCAAATGCCTGGGGCCCATGGGACCCGGAAAAATTCTCAGTTGAAGATTCCGCTTTCGGTATGATCGTAATGGAGAATGGGGCCACAATCATGCTGGAATCCAGCTGGGCGCTCAATTCACTGGATGTGGATGAAGCAAAATGCAGCTTGAGCGGAAGCGAAGCTGGCGCGGATATGAAGAATGGCCTGCGCATCAATGGCGAGAAATTCAGCCGTTTGTACACTAACGAAATTGAGTTGAGTGCAGGCGGGGTTGCTTTCTATGATGGAAAGAGTGAAAGTGCTCCGGATATAGAGATGAGAAAATGGATTGAAGCGATCGATAAAGATCTGGAGCCGGTAGTAACACCTAAACAGGCTTTGGTGGTTTCGCAAATCCTGGAGGCACTCTATGAGTCCGCTCGTACAGGTAAAGCCGTATATATGAACGAATCCAATCAAGCATAGTATGAATTTCAGAAACCTTTGTCCTCATTGGAGGATAAAGGTTTTTTGGTCTTTTATACGCTATCACTTTGTCCAGACCATGCCTTACTTCTGTACGTATGATGAAGAAACATATATGTGGAGGAGAGCATAGGTCATGGCTAAAAACAGAACGGAGAACGGTGTCTCCATCATTGTATGTACCAATCGGGCACAATTTTTTGATAATATTCTGCAAAATTTCAATCGGCAGCGTTATAAAGTAAAAGAGCTTATCATTATTCTGAATCATGACAGCATGAATCTGCAATTATATCGAAACCGGGTTCGAAAACATGCAGATGTTACCGTATATCAAGTTCCAGAAAGAATCTCGCTCGGACAAAGTCTGAATGCTGGGATTACCCGAGCCCGATTTCCGTTGATTGCCAAATTTGATGATGATGACTACTACTCGCCTTATTATTTGAAAGAACAAGTGAATGGACTAAAACGAACGAAAAGCGACATCGTGGGCAAACATTCGTGCCTGGTTTACTTGGGCGCTTCAAAAACACTGCTGGTCAGATCTCCCAAAGAAAAGAACAAACATGTGGAATTTATACAAGGCGGTACACTTCTGTTCAAAAGGGAGATTTTAAAGAAGGTCCGGTTCACGGACCGTTCTATTGGAGAAGATGTAACCTTTCTGAGACAATGCAGAAAAAAGGGTTTCAAAACGTATGCGACGTCGCCATTTAACTATGTATATCACCGGAGACAAAACAAACAAAGTCATACCTGGAGAGCAGATGATCAATTTTATTTGGAAGGAAGCAAAAGGTTAGCGATTACGAAACATTTCAAACCATATGCAGACAAGGAATTCTAGAGAAGAAGAGCAATATCATTGAAGGGGAAAAATTATTTATAGAAGGAATCTTTTTGAAAAAAAAGTGACTTGACTTTTGCAGGTGTTTAAACGGTACTTGACAGCCGTATGGTATATTATTTAAAGGTCTTTTTAATGGTGAGAACATATGATAATCATACAAGATGGGGTGTACGTGATGTTTCAATATAAGGATCAGGAATACGAAGGGGTGCATTTTGAAGGACGGGACTTACGGTATGGAGAACTGATCGGCTGTGTTTTCAAACAGTGTACCTTTATGAATGCTTCAATGGAAGAAATCGAAACAAGCAACTGCCGTTTTATCGAATGTGACTTTAAGGGCGCTTCCATGAATGGTTCCATTCATACAGAATCGGCTTTTGAAAACTGTTCCTTCGGTGGTGCTAATCTGTTTGCTTCCAAATTCAGCTCATGCAAGATGACGGGGTCGGACTTCTCTGGTGCGCAAATGGATGGCATTACCCTGAGTCGGGGCGATTGGTCTTATACGAATCTGAGACATACCCGATTAGGTAAACAGGACTTGCGAGGAATTCGTTTCTTTGAAGCCGATTTTACGGATACGGATTTTACCAAAGCGGATCTGAGAGACTGTGACCTGACAAGAGTGGTTTTGAGCAGAGCGAAACTGCAAGGGGCGGATCTTAGAGGAGCCAACCTGGAAGGAATCGATTTGAAATCATTGGATATCAAGGGTGCACGTTTGGATCGCGAACAAGCGGTTTTGTTTGTACGGTCATATGGGGCAAAAGTAGATTAAGATTAACCTGTTTGCCAATAGATTATGCCAGTATGGTTGAAGTCGATAAACTTCATAACCTGCAGGAGGCCGCCAAACATGGTGGCTTTTTTGGCTTTAAGGAGCGCTGTGGAAGCAGATGTGCAGGAATAGACAGATAAAGAAAAGAAGTAGTAAACTTAACTTTCAATTAAAAGGAGGCTATCATGTCAACTACATTGATTACAGTGATTGCAGTCATTGGTTTTGGAGTTCTAACGGGAGCAATCATTTTGATTACCGTATTTAAACTTGTTCATACAGCTAAAAAGAAACAACAACTTCGAAAAAACATTTTAATGGATGGGACTCCGGCAGAAGCGATTATTCATGACATCATACAGACTTCATCCAGTATGGATGGAAGACCGGGAGTGCGAATGGATCTGACCGTAACCCAAGTGGATGGCAGTACCTTTCCCGCCACTGTAGAGACATTTATTCCGGTTACACATATTTCTCAATTCCAGAAAGGAAATATCATAAACGTAAGATACATAGTTGACGGAAATGAACGAAAGGTTGAGGTAGAGGATGCCTATGTTCCGTGAGTAGGTAAGAAGCCATGGAGAACGTGGCTTTTTTTGTGTTCGAAATGAACTTTTTCATAAAATGAATTTGTTGAAAAAATGCAAAGTGATAAATTTTATTTATCAAGTAGAAATTGAATTTCATTCATGAAAGTTTCATGAGTTCGTTTACATGCCATAAAAAATACCTTATAATTGTCATCGGAAGATCTCTAACTAACTAAAAGTTATCAAGTGATAAAAATATATTAAAAAGACACGAAGAGACGTCATGAAAGAAGGCAATTAGTAAATGAACTCATTTTTTGTGGATTCCAATGGAAACTTGAAAACCTCTTTGAAAGGCAAGGACGTTCTGTCCAATCCGATGTTGAACAAGGGTACTGCTTTTACCGAAGAAGAGAGAAGAGAGCTTAACCTGAACGGCATTTTGCCGCCGATGGTTTTAAATATTGAAGAGCAAGTGAGCCGCGTATATCAGCAATTGCAAAATGAATCGGATAATTTGCGCAAAAGCATTATGCTTAGTGATCTGTTTAACCGAAATATTGTACTATTCTACCGTTTAATGAAGGAACATCTTAGTGAAATGCTGCCGATTGTGTATACACCTACGGTTGGGCAAGCCATTCAGGAGTATAGCAATCAGTATCACAGACCAGGCGGTATATATCTGTCCATTAATGATATGGATGGGCTGGAAGAAGCCTTCCGCAATAGTGGCCTGCATGCGGGAGATGTGGATCTGATCGTGGTGACCGACTCGGAGAGCATCCTCGGGATTGGAGACTGGGGTGTTGGAGGCATCAATATTGCTATTGGCAAACTGGCTGTATACACTGCAGCCGTGGGCATTGATCCAAGCCGTGTACTGCCAGTTGTACTGGACGTCGGAACCAATAATCCCAAATTGCTGAATGATCCATTGTATGTGGGCAATCGTCATGAACGTATTCGCGGGGAAAAATATGATCAATTTATTGAGGCGTTTGTGAAAGAAACAACAAAGTGGTTCCCGGATATCCTGCTTCACTGGGAAGATCTGGGCAGCGTGAATGCCAGAAATATTATTAAGAAATACGGGGAAGAACTCCTTACGTTTAATGATGACATTCAGGGAACGGGCGCTGTCACGCTTGCAGCTATCATGTCTGGAGTTCAGGTGACGGGTGTACCTCTTCGAGAGCATCGTGTTCTTGTATTTGGACCAGGGGCTGCTGGTATTGGCAATGCGGATCAGATTCGTGATGCCATGATGGAAGAAGGTCTTGGGCAGAAGGAGGCAGAAAGTCGGTTCTGGGCCTTCGATTACCGTGGAATTCTTACAGATGAGACGGAAGGTCTGTTCGAATTCCAGAAACCATATGTACGTGAAGCTGCGGAAGTGAAAGATTGGGTATTGAATGAGCAGGGACAGGTCAGTTTACTGGAAGCTGTGAAACAGATTAAACCAACGATCCTAATTGGGACTTCCGGTGTGACTGGTGCCTTTAATGAACAAGTTATCAAAGAAATGGCGAAACATGTGGAACGTCCAATCATTATGCCGATGTCCAACCCGACATCCCTTGCCGAAGCAGCACCAAGAAGTCTGATTGAATGGACGGATGGTAAAGCGTTAATTGCAACAGGTAGTCCATTTGAACCTGTCATGTTTAATGACACTTTATATGAAATCGGTCAATCCAATAATGCTTTTGTTTTTCCAGGATTGGGACTTGGCGCTATCGTTGCAAAAGCATCGAAATTCACCAAAAACATGTTCACCGCAGCAGCGGTGGCCGTAGCTAATTCGGTAGATTCCTCTGCACCGGGTGCTCCACTTCTGCCACGAGTGAAAGAGCTGCAAGCTGTTTCGTTCAAAGTTGCAGTGGCAGTCGCCAAGGCGGCAGTCGAAGATGGCGTCGCGCGTGTCGAGCTCAAGGACGTGGAAGAGGCTGTAAAAGCAGGCATGTGGCATCCGGTATACAAACCGCTGTATGCAGCGTTTGATAACTCAATGAATGCAGAGCAGGTCGCCTTGACCTAAGCACGCATTCCGTGTTAAGTTTCTGATATTAAATTGTTGAGCCTTTAAAGGGGGGATAGAGCGATGACTGAGTTAGAGGTTGTAGATGTTGTTGTGAACCTGTCAGCGAACATGGACATTGACATGGTTCACAACATAACTAATCAGAATCCGGCACTTTATCCTCCTATGCATAGATCATCTTGGCGTTAAGCTCCAGGACGCCAGGTTTCGTCATCGTATAGTCAGGTTGATGTAACGCAAAAAAGCACCGGTGAATTGGGCTTTTTTGCGTTTTTTTTCATTTGAGGATATATTCTCATAACTCTGACAGGGAAAGTGTGTCTTTTATTTCAAGAGTGGATTGAAATTCTGATTATGTTCAAATATAAAGTGAGGGACCATGTCGTGGTAAATACCCGCCCGCTTAACTTTTATATTTCACATAAAAAGGATGATCCTTAATGTCTTTAATCAACGTTACCAACCTAACCTTTGCCTATGATGGCAGTTACGATAATATATTTGAAAATGTGAGTTTTCAGCTGGACTCCGATTGGAAATTAGGCTTTACCGGAAGGAATGGAAGAGGCAAAACGACATTCCTCAATCTGTTGCTCGGTAAGTATGAATACAGTGGAACTATTTCTGCAAATGTCAGCTTTGAGTACTTTCCGTTTCAGGTTGAGAACAAAGGAGCGATGACCCTCGATGTCATTGAAGAGATCTATCCTGAGTATCTGCACTGGCAGCTTGTGCGTGAGCTTAACCTGTTAAAAGTGTCGGAAGATATTCTGTATCGACCTTTCGATTCCTTATCCAACGGAGAGCAAACGAAGGTGATGCTGGCTGCCTTGTTCCTAAAGGATAATCGTTTTTTGCTCATCGATGAGCCTACCAATCATCTCGACATTCATGCGAGAAAACTTGTAAGTAATTATCTGCGCAGCAAAAGTGGATTTATCTTGGTATCCCATGATCGATCCTTTCTGGATAACAGCGTAGATCATATCCTGTCCATCAATAAAAATAACATCGAGATTCAGAAAGGGAATTTTTCCGCGTGGTGGGAAAATAAACAGAGACAAGATCAGTTTGAGCTTGCCAGTAATGAGAAATTAATAAAGGACATCAAGCGTTTATCCGACTCCGCCAAACGGACGGGTGGATGGTCGCATGAAGTCGAAAGAACCAAAAATGGTACGAGAAATTCCGGTTCCAAGGTGGATAAAGGATATATCGGACATAAGGCTGCCAAAATGATGAAACGTTCCAAAAATATCGAGCAGAGGCAGCAATCCGCCATTCAGGAAAAGTCCAAATTGCTCAAAAATATTGAAAATGCAGAACGCCTGCAGATTCATCAACTGGATTATCACAAGAAGGAACTCGTCGAAATGGAACATGTATCCATTGCCTATGATTCCAATGTCGTTTGTAAGGACGTGAGTTTCACGGTTGAAAAAGGGGATCGTATCGCCCTTTATGGTCAAAACGGATCTGGAAAATCAAGCATCCTTAAACTGATTTGTGGTGAGAATATCCCTTATACAGGCCTTTTTCGGAAGGATCACCAGCTTAAAATCTCGTATGTGTCACAGGACACGTCTGATCTCGGAGGCCATTTATCTGACTTTGCAGCCGCTCAGAGTATTGATGAAAGCCTGTTTAAATCCATATTAAGAAAGCTGGATTTTTCCAGATTGCAGTTGGAGAAGGATATCTCAACGTATAGCGCAGGCCAAAAAAAGAAAGTGCTAATTGCCAAAAGTCTCAGTGAGAAGGCTCATTTGCACGTTTGGGATGAACCTCTCAATTTTGTAGATGTCATCTCACGTATGCAAATTGAAGAGTTGCTGTTGGAGTATTCCCCGACCCTTCTGTTTGTAGAGCATGACAGTGAATTTTGCGCAAATATTGCAACGAGAATTATCGAGTTATAAGCAACAGGGAATGTCATAGATACTAAAAGCCGCCGAAAGGCGGCTTTTAAGCTTTCCAGCTACATCCCAATATTTGAGGATGTTTGTCATGTTCAGATATTGGTATGGTGAGGAACTATGCTATAATTTTATAGTCATATCCCAATCAAATGATGGATTATTGAATCAATCTATAGAATAAAGTCCCCAAGAGGTGTAAACCCGTTGAAAAAAGAACTGACATCGATGAAGCAAACGAGACTTAACTCCATCCTGGACGAAGCAACCAAACTGCTGATTGAAAAGCCCAATGCATCCATGAATGACATTGCAGAAGCTGCAAAAATCGGCATTGCGACCCTGCATCGTTATGTGGAGAGTCGAGAACAATTAATGGTTTATCTGGGCTTGCGTGCGATTGAGGTTGTAAGTGAGGCCATGCAAAACATTCATCTGGATGAGGAAAACTGTGAAACGTATATTCCGGAACTGATTGAAGTGCTCATTCCGTTAGGTGATAAAATATTTTTCCTTACTCATGATGCAGCTATTCACTACAACCCTGAGATCGAAGGAGCAGATTCGAAGCTGAGAGAGCCGATACTGCATGCGGTCAGCTTGTTGCAGCAAAAGAATTATTTTCGTCAGGATGTCAATAAAAACTGGATTGTAGATGTGCTATATTCTATCTTATTTCTGACTTGGCAGCAGGTAGTAAGTGGTGATATTGCTCGCAAATCGGCAGCTTCTCTGGTTGTGGATACGTTCTATCATGGCTTCAAAGCCAGATCGTAGCCGCTAATGATATGGAACGATGTATTGTTATATTTGAAGCACGTCTGGTAGTCAACCGTGTCAATGGATACGGAGTGGCTCTAGGCGTGTTTTTTTGCGTGGATAGCTAACGAAAATGCTCCAAAGCATTAAATGGATCTTAAGGGTACATATTCAAAAATTAACAGTGTTCATAATTTAAGATTTTAAACTTACAAAAAAATGATATAAATTTCTAGTAGATTCAAATCATTACCAAATTAAGACAGTGGATTTGTGACAAGGAGGTCGATAATCTGCACTGAGCCCGATACCGTTTCAAGCCGCTTTTGCACGCATTCCATCATATCCAACAGGAGGGATTCCACGCTTTACACCATTATTGTGCCAGTCAACCAGGACTATAACATTCTGAACCTGTTCACCGATTCGCTGCTTCGGACCGTAATCCCGTGAATGGTCGCTCCAATGGATCAATTCATCTACGGTCAGCTGGTTTTGGCCTGTAATCATAAGTGGCATATCGGTATCCAGCGAAATCCCCATACTACGTTTCGGCATCGTTGTGTTATTCCTCATTTCGTTAAAGGTCGTGTGCGTAAATGGCGCGGATACTGCGTTAAAAGAAACCTGATTTGAATTATATTACATAAATAACAGTAATTTAAATAATGTTTTCAATCCGATGAGCTTTTACCGAAAACCTTTTAGGAGTATGTATCACCATGCCAATGCCTTGCCATTATCATGTCGAACAGTATAGGCTATAATGGATACAGTGATTTAGGAAAGGAATGCAATCATGAAGAAAGTCATCGTCATAGGATCAGGAATTCTTGGGGCATCAACAGCCTATCAATTAGCAAAATGGGGTGCAGAGGTCCTTATTATAGATCGGAAAGATCGAGGGCAGGCTACGGATGCCGCTGCTGGGATTATCTGTCCCTGGTTATCCCAACGCCGCAATCAGGATTGGTATCAGCTTGCCAAGGCAGGTGCACGTTTCTATCCCGGGTTGATTGAAGAACTTAAGAGTGAAGGGGAAACGGAAACGGGTTACGCTCAAGTGGGTGCGCTTAGTATTCATACCGATGTGGAGAAACTCAACAAGATGCAGGAACGGGCACATCTTCGTAAAGAAGATGCACCGGAGATTGGTGATATTACCCTGTTGGATGCAAAAGAAACCCATCAGCGTTTTCCTCTACTGGAGGAAACTTTTCAATCTGTATACATCAGCGGTGCTGCGCGTATCGATGGGCGTGCGCTGCGCGATGCCTTGATCCGATCGGCACAGCGAAATGGAGCGGTCCTGATTGATGGGGACGCGACACTTCAACATGAGTCGAATCGGGTAACTGGAGTAGTTGTGGACGGGAAAGTCATATCGGCTGACGAGGTTATTGTGTGTGCCGGCGCTTGGGCCAATGAACTGTTCAAGCCCTTGGGCATTGATTTTAAGGTTCATTATCAGAAGGCGCAAATTATGCATTTGCAGGCCCACGATCGAGAAGATACTGGGAATTGGCCTGTGGCCATGCCTCCTTCGGATCAATATTTGTTAGCCTTTGATCAACAGAAGATTGTGATTGGGGCAACTCACGAAAATGATATTGAAGGCTATGATACAAGAGTAACCGCAGGCGGAATGCAGGAAATATTGAATAAAGGATTGGAACTGGCTCCTGGTTTAGCTGATAGCACGTTTCAGGAAGTGAGAGTAGGCTTCCGTCCGTTCACACCGGGTTTTCTTCCGGTAATGGGTGCTGTTCCTGGTTGGGATGGCTTGATCACAGCCAACGGGCTTGGAGCATCAGGTCTGACGATGGGGCCCTTTATAGGAAGTCAACTGGCCAAATTGGCTCTGGGTATGGATTTGGATATCGATATTCAGCCATATAATATAGGAAAAGCAATGGAAGACCAGAAATGAGGTGAACCATGACATATTCACAGCGTTTAACTCACGGCAGCTCTTCAGATATCATATATCTGGAGCACCAGATTGGCGTTGCAGAGGATGAATTGGCAAAAGCCAAGGAAGAGGAACAGGCATACGAAAGGGATTTGAACCAGTTAAGTGAAGTGCAGAATAGGATTGAAACCATTCGCACCCGTCTGAAGAGCTTGCAAGAGGAATTAGGTAAACTCGAAGATTAATAGGACATTTGGAAATACACATGTTGTAATAAGCCTGAGCTATTTGCAGGGGGACTGTTCGCAGTTGAGAAGGTTAAAACCTGACCCTTTGAACCTGTTAGTTAATACTGACGTAGGGAGCAAATGACATGTACTCATGTTATTTTTTGCCCTTGCCGAAATTTGGACAAGGGCTTTTTGGTGTGTATATTTCATAACAGGAAGCAATAGCGGGATTGCAGATGGGACAATATGATTTGGACAAAGGAGAACTGATCATGTCATTTTCAAGAACGTTAAAAGACAAGACCATAACCGTATGGGAAGATGGATACAATCATCCTTTTTTACACGAGATGGGGAAAGGCACACTGGATCAGGAAGCGTTTAAGTTTTATCTACTCCAGGACTATACATATCTGATTGAATATGCGAAGATTTTTGCGATGGGTGCAGTGAAGGCTGCGGATGAAAAACTGATGACGAACTTTACGGTTATTCAACACGCTATTCTGTACGAAGAAATGGATTTGCATCGGAATTACATGAATGAATTTGGGATAACACTGGATGAACATCATACTGTCAAACCATCTCTTTTCAACAAGGCATATACGTCAAATATGATGAGTGTTGCTCAAACAGGCGGGGTTGCCGAAATCATTGCCGTCATTTTCCCTTGTGCGTGGACGTATTACGACTATGCAACAAGATTAAAAGAACAATATCGCGATTCATTAGAGGGTAATTTCTATCAGACTTGGATCGAAAATTATGCAAGTGATGAATTCCGGAACTCATTCGAATGGTTCTATGATACACTGGATGCATTATGTGAACATAAAACCGAGCAGGAACTGGAGGCCATTGAGGACATATTCAGAAGAAGTGTTGAATTTGAATATCTGTTCTGGGATATGGCGTATAAACGGAAACTCTCGTACTTCTAATGATGAAGTAGACTACAACCAGAGACAAGGATGAACATACAGATGAACAATCGTGGAGAACGCATCTATTTACGGTTTTTGAACATGGAGGACGCGGCATCACTGCTGGATGTACAGCTCCGCAATCGGGCTGTTTTTGAAGAGATCTCGGCAAGTGAACGATCGGAGACATTCTATACGCTGGAGGGTCAGGTCACCCTGCTTGAAAGTTGGAACAAGGCCAGGGAAGAAGGGAAGCGTTATTCTTTCGGAATCTTCCTGAACACGACAAATGAGCTCATTGGGGAGATCTCTCTGTTCGAGCTTGAACTGGATTCCACCCAAAAATGGATCGTAGGTTATGTGCTCGACCAGGCGCACAATGGCAAGGGCTACATGAGTGAAGCCCTTGGGCTAGCACTGAATTTTGCCATGAATGATGCGGGAATCAAACGAGTGGAGGCAGGTGCGCTGCCCGACAATGCCGGATCGATCCGAGTGCTGCGTAAGGCGGGCTTCCAGGAGATGGATCGCCAGAATATTAAAATCAGGGGGATATGGAAGGAACATCTGATGTTTGCAGTGGATTTACGCTAGATGATCAAGATATCGTGACGTGAACCACCGAAATCATCCAGGGGGAACTTATGAATAAACGGAAACAAATGTTATTGGACTCTGCTCTTGTGCTCTTTGAGAAACATGGAGTGACCAGCACCTCCATACAAATGATCCTAGATGAGTCGGGTGTGTCCAAAGGAACATTTTATAAATTCTTTAGTTCGAAAGATGATTGTATTCTTGCTATTCTGGAGCAACGTGTTCAGGAAGACATGATGATTCGCAAAAGTTTGGAGAGTCAAAGCTATGCTTCCGATTTTGATTTACTGGTGGATCAGATTATGATGCCGATGATTTTGCCTGAAAAACAGCGTGTTGTGGAGATATTCTGGACAGGCTTTTATTCTGGAAAATGTGATGTGGCAAATCTGACTCGCATGCAGTTAAATTGGTTATCGGAAAGACTGGTACAGGTATTTGGCGAAGAATTAAAACCCTTTGCTTTTGAAGGAGCCATTTTTTGTTTTGGCATGGTACATCAAATCTCAAATACGTGGAGAAATTTCCATCTCGACCAACCGGATTGGAGTCATCTTGTGCCAAAAGTGCTGAATTATATTGAAATTTTGCTGCGTTCCATGCTGGAAAGACAGGAGCATATTATTGATTTTCCTAGTCTTTCGATGATTGCTCCTGATTCCAAAGACATTGCGCTGGATAAAAACAGCCTGATTGCAGGTCTTCAGAAATTCAGTTATTCCATTCTCCAATCGGAAGTGTCTATTAAAGCGAAAGAACTGACAAAAGGGCTGCTTTGCTTAGTCGAACAGAAAGAGATCAATATTTCCATGTTGGAAGTAACTCTACAGGCATTTCAGACGGAATTTGAATCGGGTTCTCTTCAAGGCGAGGCAGGCAGGATTGTCAAGAATTGCAGATCATATCTCGAACAAATCAGGAGTGTCCCGATGGGGAGCATGAAATGAAACGATAACGCAGCTGATCTTACTTATGTGAGAAGGCTATTATTCATAATTCAATACACAAAAAGCGGCAGATTGGACGTAAAGCATAGGGTCCGGAACTGCCGCTTTTTTGTATAAGATACAAAGCACTCTACACGATGCAATTCATGTAAATGCTATTTTTAATTTGTATTCATGGAGACTTTTTGTCTTACAGGCTGTTTGGAATCGTCCTCTGTTGCCTGTTTGGTACGTTTAATGAAGAAGGAAAGTAACAATCCGAGAACAGCAATGCCGATAATGACAACGTAAGCATCATTAATTCCCTGAATCATGGACTCCATTCCCAACTGCTGCTTCGTTAATCCGTTGGCTGCACCCGTTGCAACCATATCTTGCGCATGTGTCATTGTACGACTGGTCATTACACTCACGAGTAATGAAGTACCAACTGCGCCAGCCACTTGTCTAACAGTATTGGATATCGCTGTACCGTGTGGTCCAAGTCGTGGTGGCAGCTGATTCAAACCTGCCGTTTGAATTGGCATCATGAGCAAGGCCATACCAATTCGGCGACCTGTTGACATTAATACCAGGTAGGTGTAGCTGGTAGAATCGGTCAAATCAATGAACCCGATAGTGGTTACGATTGTGATAACCATCCCGATAATCGCCAGCCATTTTGCGCCAAAACGGTCAAACAATCTACCCGTAATCGGCATCAGGAAGCCCATGACAAGCGCTCCTGGAAGAAGCAATAATCCGGACTCCAATGCAGTGTAACCCCGTGCATTTTGGAGGTATAACGGAAGCAGCATCATATCGGCATACATGATCATCGTGATCGCGATATTAATGATCGTGGTCAGAGAGAACATATTATACTTGAAGGCCCGCAGATCGAGCAGGGGATTTGCAGATGCAAGTTGTCTCCATGTGAATAGTCCAAGAGAAACAACTCCTGCTGCAAGGCATATGATGACTTCTGCACTTGACCATCCCAGACTTCCCGCCCGGCTGAAGCCATACAGTAATGCACCAAATCCAATCGTGGACAGCAATACACTGAGTGTGTCGAATTTGGTATTGACTCGTTCCGATACATTTTTGAGGTATACAAACGCAAAACCAATAACGATAACGGTTAGTGGAATCATTCCGTAAAACATCGTTTGCCATGTGTAATTTTCAAGAATATAACCAGCAAGGGTCGGCCCAATCGCCGGAGCGAAAATGATGGCAAAACCGACCATGCCCATTGCGGCGCCCCTTTTCTCAGGAGTGAACAAGGTTAGAATGACATGCATTAACAATGGCATGATAATACCAGCACCGGCTGCTTGAACCATACGCCCAGTCAACAGTGTACCGAAATTACTCGCAAGGGCAGATATAATCGTACCGATGAGGAAAATAAACATCGAAGCTTGAAATAATTGCCGTGTCGAGAAGCGTTGCATGAAATAGGCCGTGATGGGAATAAGTACACCATTCACTAGCATGTAACCTGTTGTAAACCATTGGGCTGTTGCTGCTGAGATATTAAAATCGCCCATCAGCTCCGGAGTTGCCACACTCATTACGGTTTGGTTCAATGTGGCAAGAAATGCACCCAAAATCATAACAAACAGTATGGGGCCCTTTTTTACGTCATCTCTTTCTTTTAATCTAGCCTGGCTCAATCCATTCCATCCTTTCAATCCACACGTGACTAAATTTACAACGTGTTGTATAGTTTACATTGTATCTATTGAATTATATACATATTCCCGAAGAATACAATTTACGATTTTAGGTGTTTTCGTTGCTTATTTTACGGAAAAATAAAATATGTAGTCTAATTCGCAAATAAACGACTGATCATTTAAAATTGTAATTTTTAAAATTTGAGGAGGGGATTTTGCGATGAAAAACGAAAAGAAGTCTGCTACAGATCCTCGTATACTTCGTACGAGGCAGTTGATTCGTGATGCTTTTGTAGATCTTTTGCAGGAAATGGACATCGAAAAATTGTCGGTCAATCGGATTGCAGAACGAGCGACGATCAACCGTGTGACCTTCTATCTGCATTATCGGGACATCACAGACATGATGGAGAAAATGGCGGACGAGATGATCGAGCACATTGAACGGATCGTGGACGAGTATGCTCCTCCCTTAGAGGATGCTGCCAAAGACGATGGTTGGCCTGTACTTGTTAAATTGCTTGAACACTTTGCCGACCATTCCAAATTCTATCGTGTTGTTCTTGCCTCCAGACGCACACCCATTTTTACGGAAAGGCTCTTGAAATTGTTAACAAGACTCGTATCGGCCAAGATTGAAAGTTTGGAGATAGGAAGTTCTCTTGCACAAGCGGGTATTCATAAGGAGATCGCCATCTGGTACAGTTCCTCAGCCCTGATAGGAACCATTGTATCCTGGCTTCGCAATGACATGCCCTATGCACCACATTTTCTTGCCAAACAGTTTTCTTTAATTCGGGCTTATTCTTACAATGATTTGATATAACCAAAAAAACATCAACGATAGTCAGGATCAACTATACGCGGATGTCTTTTCAACGGATTATAAGATGGCTATTCACCTGCCGGAGTTCGTAATATCATATACAGCCCAATGAGTGCTGCAAGTGCACCAAAAATGATGCCTGACAGTCCATTGTAAAAGGTGGGATCTCCTTTGTATGTGAATGACATAATCGCAGTTTGTGTCAAGGAAAGGGAGATCAAGGATGAGGAGAAATTTGTCAGCTTGATAGCTTCAATGACTGGCTCATTATTCCGTCTCGCCATAATGGCGCCCCCAAGAGATACCGCAATTTCGGTAAAAGTAACGGCAGCTATGATGAAGGCAACATAGTGAGGATAATGTGTTCTGCTGCTTGCAACAAATAATAATTTACTGCAATAAATGATGTACACCACACTTGAAGCGAGTACAATATTGCCTATAAATCGGTATGCAGCGTATTGTTTTTTTAGGATTTCCTCCGGGCTGGAATCATCAAGATTCGAGTCCTCATGTGCTTTTGCTGCGAAATACTTGGCAACAGCAATGCCGATATTATAGAAGGCGTTAATGCATAAAAAGAAAGAGAGGGAGTAGATCCCCAAAAATATTTTTCCAACTGCGATAAGGGCATTAAGTGGAATAGATAATTTTGCAAAGTAGACAATGCGATTATTTTTAACTTTAAAGACAGATTCTCCTCTATTCAATGGACGTATCCAATTCACTGTATCCCTCCCGAACGAACCCATGTGCAAAAAAAATGAACCTCGTGTTCAAGCATACCATAGTAAACCATATGGTCCACGTATTCGGTTTAGACATGTTCATTCCTAGTGATATGGAACTACATGGAAGGGAACCGAATTTATTCTTAATTTTCATCATTAAATGTACGAATAGTATAAAAATACACCTTAAATTATACATATTTTGAATTTAGTTCAAAAGTTTCATTTCAAATAATATACGGTTGGTATAAAATGGGTTGTGCGCTGAACTGTCAATTCATGTGCCGACAAAGAAAAATAGTTCGAGAGGCGGTGTTTGGATGTACAAAGAAGTGATTCGTGTTCACGACATAAGCAATTTCCAGTCAAGATCGGAGGAGTTTTTCCCAATTCACTGGTTTCGGAAAATGTTGTCGGAGAAACCTGTCTACTATCATGAGGATACGGACACCTGGAATGTGTTCAGGTATGACGATGTTAAGCAGGTACTAAGCAATCATGAATTTTTCTCATCCGAAGGCTCAAGAACAACCATATCCGTTGGTGCCAAAAACAAGGAAGGTACACCCCCGGACAAAATGAATATTTCGAGCATCGATCCCCCGCGACATCAAAAAAGCCGTTCGCTGCTCTCTGCTGCATTTACACCGCGCAGCCTGAAAAACTGGGAGCCACGGATTCGGAACATTGCAACTCAACTGGTCGAGGACATCGAGCTCGATACAACGATCGACATCGTACAAGCTCTGGCAACACCTTTGCCGTCAATGGTTATGGCTGATTTGTTGGGTATCCCGCTAACAGACAGCCATCGCTTCAAAAGCTGGGTAGACATTCTGTTTCAACCTGCAAATAACGAAAATGCAGAGGAAATGGAACTGAAAAAACAGGTCGCAGCGCAGGAGTATTACCAGTTCCTGTACCCTATTGTCGTTCAGAAACGGACTCAGCCTGGTGACGATATCATTACGGATCTGCTGAAGGTGGATGTGGACGGCGAGAAATTTTCCGATGATGAGGTTGTTCGGACCACAATGCTTTTGCTCGGAGCCGGTATTGAAACAACCAGTCACATGGTATCCAGTACATTTTATTCTTTTCTCTATGATGACCCCAACTTGTATGTTCAATTAAGAGAGAACCCTGAGCTTGTCCCACTTGCAGTGGAAGAGATGCTTCGTTATCGATTTCATAATGCCAAGCGGCATCGGACGGTTAAGAAGGATAATGATCTGTTGGGTGTGCAACTGAAAAAAGGGGATGTTGTCATCTCATGGATGAGTGCGGCGAATATGGATGAGAACGTATTTGAGAATCCGTTCGAATTGAATATTCATCGTCCTAATAACAAAAAACATCTTACCTTTGGAAATGGTCCACATTTCTGTCTGGGTGCTCCACTGGCGAGAATGGAATTGAGTATTGCTTTGACCGCATTTGTAGAAAGGGTGCCCTTTATCGAATCGGTTGAATCATTTGAATTGGAAAACCATCTTACCGTCTCGGCTCCAGGTCAGTCCCTGACCTACTTGCCCGTGAAGATTGGGCACTAGGAGAAAGGCGAATATCATACTTCTCATACAAAAAGCCGAGATTGGATGCCTAACAGCATCCGATCTGCGGCTTTTTATATCGTTTAAGCCATTGGCTTTGATTCAACCGTGGCAGAGAGTCAAGGGGATAAATTCGCGCAAGTAGGAGCTGCAGCAATGTTGGCTGAATATATGCTTAAGCTAGATATGATAGTACATATGACAAAACAGCTATTTATGTGACAGAGTAGGGGAAGGATTTCACGGGTTACCATACAAATAGATATGAGAAAATTACATTAGGGGAGGTGCCGATGACTCGGCGTGGTCTTCTTTCTGCGTCATGTGCTTATTTTCGTCAGGAGGGGAAAACGACCGGGCAAAATGCTGCTGCTCCTTCATGAGCAAATCGACTTTGTGGTGCAGATGGTCTAACTTTTTATTGTAATGCTTGTAGGTATAGAATCCAATTACAGCCTTGATCGCAAAAAAAATAACAGCTGCCGCAATAATCAAGATATAGTTAGAAGCAATATGCCTGATCCAGCTATTGATTTCATTTATCACGTATAACCTTCCTTTCACTAGAAATGCAGAAATACAGATTACTCTATTCATTGCCTTAGTTACAGGAAAAATTACGTGGAAAATGTTCTCAAATGAGAGCTGAGGTACCAGGATTACACATGGTATCATTGTGTTTATTCCTGTTATTCAGTAAAATTATTTTTAATTTAACTTTTCCAAAGGAGAGCAGAATCGTGCTGGAACTTAGCTTTAACGACCCGGAAAAACTAGTAAGTGTCACTCATGCCTTGTCGACGCGTTCCCGGATTGACATTCTCCAGCTTTTGAATGCAAACAAGCTAAACATTATCGAAATCGCCGAGGCGTTGAACCTGCCAGTGTCGACGGTAGCCAACCATATTAAAGTGCTGGAGGCCGCCCATTTAATACATACAGAAATGCTTCCAGCTTCGCGCGGGGCCATGAAGGTTTGCAGCCGCAATTATGATGATATTCATATTGCCCTGGACAGGGTGAGTTCCTTTCCCCAACGGGATACGAATGTCTATGAAGTTCATATGCCGATAGGGCATTACAGCGATTGTGAGGTTGCGCCAACATGTGGTATGGCGAGCACGGAGGAAATGATTCTGAAGGAAGACGACCCGGCAAGCTTTTATCATCCCAAGCATATTGATGCTCAGATCATCTGGCTGGCAAAAGGGTATCTGGAATATTTGCTTCCGATGGATATTCCGCAAGGTGCAACGATTGAAGCTTTGGAATTGTCCATGGAAATCTGTTCTGAAGTAGCAACCTATAATAATGAGTGGCCTTCGGATATTTCCGTTTGGGTCAATGGCACTGAGATCGGGATGTGGACAAGTCCCGGAGATTTGGGTGACCGCCGTGGCAAACTGAATCCGGCATGGTGGTCTGATGGTTCCACACAGTACGGCATGCTCAAAAAATGGCGAGTGGACGACAGCAAGACCATGCTGGACAAGGAGAAAATTTCGGATGTGTCCCTGTCCGATCTTCATCTCGAGGATAAACACAAGTTAAGATTACGAATTGGAATCCATCCGGATGCCAGACATCAGGGCGGTATGAATCTGTTCGGTAATGAATTCGGAGATCATGAACAGAACATTATGATGCAGGTAAAGTATACGATGAATGCGGGCGATAAGGATGCGAGATATGCCAAATAACGGTACCTCATTTATCGTGAGTATCGAGCGTTTCAAACCTCACTTGTTTCATCTGGAGCAGGGCGAGGGCTTATTCAAGTCCCATTCACATGCTTATGATGAACTCACACTTATACTGGATGGAGAAGGGTATTACAGTTCGCCTGAGCAGAATGTCAAAGTGGGTGCGGGTGACCTCATTATGATTCCGCCAGGGCTTCATCACGGTTGTGTGAGGGCACCGGAAATCCTTTTTTTGAATGAAAAATGGTACATATACTATACGGCTAATGATAGTGGAGGGGACGATTCACGGCGAATTTGCGTACTGGAGAATGAAAGTTTAAATCCCATGGAAGGTGACTGGGTATGGAAGGGGGCACTGGAAACTCCTGTCCCCGGTCTGGATGGCACCGTGTTGAAGAGGGGGAGCGAGCTCTATTTTTTGTACGCAGGTTATGGTCATTTTCCGGACTATGGGTCAGCGATCTATATTATGAGGATGTCTGACCCTTACTCTATAACGGGATGGACCAAATCCTTGCAGCCTGTTTTTCGAAAAAGTATTGAAAATAATGTATATGCCACACGGCACAACAGTTTTACAACGTCACCGGATGGTCTGGAGGACTGGATTGTATATCATGCTTTTCCTGCACCGGGTGCAGATACCGGTTTACGGGCAACACGCATTCAAAAATTTGAATGGAACGGCGATGGTTCACCTGATTTTGGTGTGCCTTTCAGCGATGATCATGCGCTTCAACTTCCATCGGGAGAGTGAAACATAAGGCTCGAGAATTGTGTATAAGTGTGCCTATAGTTACAAGTATTCTGTAATTAAAAACAAAACAAGTGAATAATTTGATGGAAACGCGTGCGGTCATTCATGGAATAAAGCAATACTTCTATTGCCATTGAATTCATGTGAAGTGTATTAAATCAGCGGTATTTCAGCTATTTTACAGTTACTCATTTAGTTTTTTTATGTATCTTGAAGAAAACAATCAGGAATGGAAAATGTATTTTGTTACAATAAATTAGATTGAAAGCGTTGACATCTAATTATTGTGTAACTATACTTTGAGTCGAATACAGAAAATTATAATTCAGGATCAACATCGTTCTGGGAAGGATTTCAAATTCGTAGCGGGGGGATGGATATGTTCGGATCATTCCCAACGATTATTCAGCCTATCCCTATAAAACAGATGCCACGCTGAACTTTTGCATGTCAGCCAATCCCAGCATTCCGGACATGAACAATCAAGCCGTGCAAAAGCAAGTGGAGCAATTGACCGGTATTAAAGTGAACTTTATTACACCGTCCGTTGGACAGAAGGCGGATGCCTTTACTCTGATGATCTCATCCGGCGAGCTTCCCGATATCATTATCAATCCCGAACGTTGCTTTGGGGAGCTTGAGGCCGGATTGAATGACGGCGCTTATATGGAGCTCACTGATTTTTTTGTAAAAGAAGTATACTTCGGTTCAATCAAAGACTAATAGGAGTGATTTTATATGAATAAAGAGAAGATGTTACAGACACCACGCCCGGAATACCCTCGCCCTCAGTGGGTGCGGAGCAATTGGACCAATCTTAACGGAACCTGGCAGTTTGAAATGGATCATGGAAAAAGCGGAAAAGAACGCGGCTATGAGCAGTCCGGGCATCATCTCGCTGGAACGATCACCGTCCCATTCTGCCCAGAAAGCAAGCTGTCCGGTGTGGCATATACCGATTTTATGGCGGCGGTATGGTATAAACGGGAATTCTCTATTCCAGATAACTGGATGAACGGACGCATTTTGCTTCATTTTGGCGCTGTTGATTATGAAGCGGAGATCTGGGTCAACGGAAAAGCCGTTGGCAAGCATCGGGGAGGCTACTCACCCTTCCATTTTGACATCACATCCCATGTCTCATCGGGTACAAATGTAGTGACGGTGTATGCGGAAGATGATGTGCGTTCTGGGCGCCAGCCGCGAGGCAAACAGAGCGAACAATTCCATTCACATGGCTGTGATTACACCCGGACTACGGGGATCTGGCAGACCGTGTGGCTGGAGCAGGTGCCAGAGGTGTATCTATCCGACATGAAAGTCGTCGCTGATCCGGATAATTCATGCGTGCACCTGGAAGCGAATATATGCGGTAACGCTGCTGGAGGTGAACTGACTGCAAATGCCCGCTTTGAAGGAAAGGATGTTGGGTCGACAACGGCGGTTGTTCATGGTCCTTCGGTGAAGCTTACCGTTCCATTATCCGAGATCCATTTATGGGAGCCGGGGCATGCCAAACTGTATGATCTGGAACTGAAGCTGAATAAACAGGATCAGACCAGCGATACGGTTGCTTCGTATTTTGGACTACGGACGGTAAGGCTGGATGGTATGGCGTTTCGCATCAATGAGAAATCCATTTTTCAGCGGCTCGTGCTGGATCAGGGATTTTACCCGGAAGGCATCTATACGGCACCCAGCGACGAGGACCTGCGCAAGGATATCGAAATCTCTATGGAGCTTGGCTTTAATGGGGCGAGATTGCACGAAAAGATGTTTGAGCCGCGTTTCCTGTATTGGGCTGACCAGCTAGGCTATCTGGTATGGGGAGAACATGCCAACTGGGGACTGGATATTACAACGACCGAAAGTCTGGCCCGGTTCCTGCCGGAATGGATGGAAGGTATGGAACGTGACTTCAATCATCCATCGCTTATCGGTTGGTGTCCGTTCAACGAAACGTGGGATCGTGGTGGGACGCGTCAGGATAACGACGTGCTCCGTATTGTCTATGAGATGACTAAACGAATGGACCCGACACGTCCTGTCATTGATACCAGCGGTAACTTTCATGTGGTGACAGATATCTTCGATTTGCATGACTATGATCAGAATCCGGAAACGTTCCGGGCCCGATATGAACCGATGAAAAGCGGGGGGGAAGTGTTCAATACGTTTCCGGAGCGGCAGACGTATGAAGGGCAGCCTTATTTTATCAGTGAGTACGGTGGTATCTGGTGGAACCCGGATCAGCAAGATGAGAATGCTTGGGGATATGGAGATAGACCCCAATCCGAAGAGGCTTTCATTGCGCGCTACGAGGGATTAACCAATGTCCTGCTGGACCATCCAAAGATGTTCGGGTTTTGCTATACCCAGCTGTATGATGTGGAACAGGAAGTGAATGGACTGTACACCTATGACCGACGTCCCAAATTCGACCCGGAAATCATTCGTCGAATCAATTCCCGCAAGGCTGCTATCGAGGATTGAACGTTGAAGGGTTAGTTACGTGCTTGATTCATAATCCGATAGGAGAGGGAGCGTGACTGTAGATGAAAATCATGAATTACAGGAGCAAATTGTTGCTGGCCTTATGTGCATTTCTTATTTTTCCAATGGGACAGACGACACATGCAGCTACCGTTCAGAACAACTTCTATAATGTGGTGATGCAGGATGGAGCTGATCCATGGGTTTACAAGCACACAGACGGATTCTACTATTTCACCAAAACGACAGGCGGAGACGTTACCATCTGGAAGTCAGCACAATTAACAACCGTTGATGCGGCTCCAACCACGGTTGTAAATACCGGCTGCTGCGGCATCTGGGCCCCTGAGCTTCATTACATCAACGGTGCATGGTATATCTATTATGCCAAGGATGATGGAGATAACGTCAATCACCGCATGTATGTTATGGAGAATACGTCAGCTGATCCCACACAGGGAACCTGGCAATACAAAGGACAGATTACGGACCCAACCAACAAATGGGCCATCGACGGGACGGTATTACAGGTGAACGGACAGCTCTACTTCATCTGGTCGGGATGGGAAGGAGATACGAATGTACGGCAGAATCTGTATATTGCCCATATGAGCAATCCCTGGACCATCGATTCGAATCGTGTGGAGATTGCTCGACCAACCTACGCCTGGGAAACCAATCATTCTCCGAATGTAAATGAAGGACCGCAGGTAATCGTTCGAAATGGTGTCATCAGTCTTGTGTACTCGGCAAGTGGCAGCTGGACCAATGATTATTGTCTGGGGCTTATTACTGCCAGCACCTCAAGCAATTTGCTGAATCCGGCATCCTGGAGCAAGCGCAGTCAGCCTATCTTTCAATCGGGTAACGGCCTTTACGGTCCGGGTCATCATTCCTTTACCAAGTCTCCTGACGGGACCGAGGACTGGATCATGTACCACACAGCAAAATTCAATAATTCCGGATGGAATCGAGAAATCCGCATACAGAAGTTCACCTGGAATGCCGACAATACCCCGAATTTGGGTGCACCTGTGAATCCCAACGTTCCTATTGCCTTGCCTTCGGGAGAAAAGCCGATTGTTCGATATGAAGGAGAAGAGGGAACTTATGGCGGGATCGCTTACGCTTCCCAAAGTCCTTCCGGTTCAGGAGGCATGAAAGCTGGACATATCGATACTGCGGACAGCTATGTGGAATTTAACGTCAATGCAGCGACAGCCGGCCAGTATATTCTCCTGGCGAGGACGGCGAATGGCACCGCAGGTGGCAACTGGTCCAACCTGCTGCTGAGTGTAAATGGAGGCACGGCCAGCTCGTTCTACATCACGAACAAGGGATGGGAGAACTGGGGACTGTCAACAGCGAGAATTCAGCTGAAGGCCGGTGTGAACAAAATTCGCTTCTCCAAAGGTGAAGGATATGGAGAACTAGACTTTTTTGATATCAAACCTGCAAATTAGAAAATTATGATACGATCCCAACCCTGCCAGTGTCCCATGTGGACCTTGGCGGGGTTTTAATGTTTTAAAATTGAAACTTCATTCCATTCATATTCAGTTCATAAAAGTACGTTATTCTTCCCCTATAAACGATATGGGAGGAACCACAATTGAACAATACAGAGCAAAGAGCAACAGGCAATGACCTTGGAGAATGGGCGATTGAAGCACAAGGACTCGTGAAAACGTTTGGAGATAAACATGCAGTGGATGGTGTGAATCTGAATGTAAAGGCGGGTACAATCTACGGCGTACTGGGTCCAAATGGAGCAGGGAAAACAACAACGATTCGTATGCTGGGCACGCTGCTTCGGCCAGATGGTGGATCGGCCAAAATATTTGGGCATGATGTGGTGAAGGAATCACATATCGTACGCCAGCTGATTGGGCTCACAGGACAATATGCATCCGTTGACGAGTCACTTAGTGCCAATGAAAACTTGATGATATTTTCACGGCTGCTGGGCCTTGGCCGCGCAGAATCCAAACGCAAGACAGCTGAGCTTCTCGAAGAATTCGGCTTGACGGAAGCAGCGAAACGTCCAATCAAAGGGTTCTCGGGAGGGATGCGCCGCCGTCTGGATCTGGCAGCAAGCCTTATTGCTCAGCCGCCACTGATTTTTCTGGATGAACCGACGACGGGACTCGATCCACGGACACGTGCACAGATGTGGAATACGATCCGGCAGTTGGTCAAAACAGGTTCAACAGTGCTTCTGACGACACAATACCTTGATGAAGCAGATCAACTGGCCGATCGTGTTGCCGTAATCGATCAGGGTCATGTTGTGGCAGAGGGCACGGTGGATGATTTGAAAGCTTCAGTTGGTACTGCATCACTTCAGCTGCGCATCCAGGAACCGACACGGATTGAACACGCTCGGCAGATTGTGGAGCAGATCCTTCGGACAGAATCCAGTGTATCGGCGGAAGCAGGGAAGATTACTGCACCTATGGCGAATGCAAATATTGCAGCAGATCTGCTGATCGCCTTCCGTTCCGCAGGCATTGATCTGGCAGAGATGAGTGTCCAGAAACCTACACTTGATGAAGTGTTTCTGACCATTACAGGCCAAGATGCGAGTGGTCATGTGTCTCAAACATCTGAAGAATCTCAACAATCAAATGCAGTGAAGGAGTTGCGAGCATGAACAGTACAATAGCGAAACAAAACCCAAGTCGGAAGCTGAGAAAATACACAAGCTTTGGGCAAACTGTCCGGAATTCCTTGACGATGGCTTATCGTGGGATTTTGAAGGTTCGGCGTACACCAGAGCAGTTATTTGATGTTACACTACAGCCGATCATTTTCACCTTGATGTTTACGTACATTTTTGGCGGTGCGATCTCGGGGAATATTCAAGCTTATTTGTTGGTTATTATTCCGGGTATACTGGTGCAGACGGTGATTACAAGCTCCGTTGTTACGGGGGTGCAATTGCGTGAGGATATGGATAAAGGGGTATTCGACCGGTTCAAATCGCTGCCTATAGCACGTATTGCGCCACTGGCTGGAGCATTGCTGGCAGACACGATTCGATATACCATTGCAACGTTCCTTACATTTACGATTGGCTATTTATTGGGATATAGCCCTGCAGGTGGACTAGGTCGTGTCGCTTTGGCAGGATTGCTGGTTATTATATGCGCTTGGGCAATCAGTTGGATATTTGCTTTTCTCGGTGTTATTGCTCGTACAGCTTCCAGTGTACAGGGGATTTCTATGCTCGTGCTGTTTCCGCTCACCTTTGCTTCGAACGCTTTCGTTCCGGTAGATACGATGCCGAATTGGCTTCAGTGGGTTGTCAATGTCAATCCGATATCCCATCTGGTCTCAGCTGTACGGGAGTTGGCGAATCAAGGGACAATGGGAACCGATCTGGTGACAAGCCTTGCCGGAGCTGCGGTCATTGTCGCCATTTTTGCACCATTGACCGTACGGGCATATATGCGCAGAACGTAATTGAAAATCATGAAATTTTGCTGAAAAGTAATGGATGTCAGGAAAGAGACGTTATGCCCGCTTGGTATAATGTCTCCTTCTTGACAGAATGTGAAGTATAAGGCAAGGTTGAAAAAATGGAGGTGGTCCCATTGACAAGCATATTGGTCGTTGATGACGATCCGCATATCCGAGAGCTGGTAGGACATTTTTTGCAGCAGGAAGGTTTGCATGTAATCGAGGCTGTTGACGGACTGGATGCACTGCGATTACTCGCTGACCATAAGGTCGACCTGGTCGTTCTCGATATTATGATGCCGGGTATGGATGGATGGGAGCTGTGCCGTCAGTTGAGAGAGCAGACGGATCTGCCGCTCCTGATGTTAACGGCAAAAGGGGAAACTTCGCAGATCATTAAAGGATTTACACTTGGGACGGATGATTATTTAGTAAAGCCTTTTGACCCGCTGGTACTGGTCGCACGGGTGAAGGCTTTGTTGAAACGATATCGTATTATGACTTCACAAGTGATACCCCTTGGAGAACTTGTTCTGCGGCGTGATACGTATGAGTGCAAGCAGGGGGATCAGGATATTGTGTTGCCACGCAAGGAATTTGAACTGCTGTTTACTCTTGCGAGTTATCCTGGCAAGACCTTTACCCGGGATCAGTTAATCGAAAAGATCTGGGGTTATGATTACGAAGGGGACGAGAGAACGATTGATGTGCATATCAAGCGTCTTCGTGAACGGTTTCCGGAGGAAGAGCATGCTTTCGTCATTCGTACCATGCGAGGTTTGGGCTATCGTCTGGAGGTAAGGCAATGAAGCAGGGGCCCGGATTTTTTCATGTTGCCAGAAATTTCATTCTGGTATCTCTGGCCCTGTTTGCCTGCTGGACAGCGGCATTCTACATTACCAAGAGTGCGTATGCCTATATTTCGTGGAATCCGCATGATTTGATTAGTTTACTCATCAATGCCATGCTCGGATTTATTTTTTTTGGATTATTCATTGTCATTATCGGCCCGCTGGTCAAAGGTAGGGAATATGACTTCCTACACGAGATGATTCAGGCGTTAAGAAGTATTTCCCGTGGCGATTTTCGTGTAAATCTGGATTCGGCTTATGTGAAAAGAAACGGAAGGCCAGGACATAATCATCCGTTTGCCGAGCTGGTAGATAGTATTAACGATATGGCAGCGAACCTCAAAGTGATGGAAGATCTGCGTCAGGAGTTCATCTCGAACGTATCACATGAGATCGGATCACCACTCACGTCAATCAGCGGGTTTGCCAGAGCGTTGAAAAATAAAGATATGGATCAGGAGAAACGGGAAAAGTATCTGACCATCATTGAGACGGAATGTGTCCGTTTGTCCAGACTCAGTGATAATTTGATGAAACTCGCCGTTCTGGATTCATCCGAGCATGCCTCTCATAAAACTTCTTACCGATTGGATCGGCAGCTGGTGACTCTTGTTCTGGCTTGCGAACCCCAATGGGATGACAAAAAAATTGATATGAACGTAGAGCTGGAAGAAGTTGAAATTTTTGCGGACGAGGACTTGATGATTCAGTTATGGATCAACCTGATTCATAATGCAATCAAGTTCACACCAGAAGGTGGAACGATTGGTATTTTCCTAACGCAGAGTGAAGACAAGGTCAGTGTTCGCATTACGGACAGTGGTCCCGGTATCACCAAACAGGATCAGCTTCGCATATTCGAACGGTTCTACAAGGTGGATCAATCCCGTACACGTTCCATGGGAGGCAGTGGGCTGGGTCTGTCCATCGTGCATAAGATTGTGGAGATGCATGATGGCACCGTCTCTGTGTTTAGTGAACCGGGAGAAGGTGCGACATTCACGGTACAACTTCCGGCCCATTCAGCCTAAAAAGAATGCCATAAAGGGTAATCGATGGACGTTGTCTGTCAATTACCCTTTTAATTTCAATGAATTCGGCTTTTTTTGTACAAAATAAGAGATACAAGTGATAATTTACAGGGAAGCCAAACACATAAGGTCGTAAGGAGTGAGCAATGTGCTGATATCTTCTACTCACCAAAAACGTCTGACTGACATAATGAATTCATTCCCGATACAGCCAAAGTATATAAAAGCACAACTGTTGATTAATGATCTGAAATTAAGCTCTTCGGGAGAGATTGAGATATTCTATTCTCCGCATAATGAATATATCAATCCTTCCGCAAAAGTCATGCTTGTGGGCATCACACCAGGTTGGCAACAGATGGAGATTGCTTATAGAACGGCCATCCAAGCTCTGAAGGAACATCATTCATACGAACAAGCCTGTAAAGAAGCCAAAATAGCGGCAAGAATGGCCGGCTCCATGCGTACCAACTTGATTCAAATGCTTCAGGAGATAGGGCTGCATGACTACTTAACAGTGCCCCATGTGCAAAGGCTTTTTGGAGCAGACTGTACATTGTTACATACAACTTCCTTGATTCGATATCCGGTCTTCGTGAATAAGCAAAATTACAATGGACACCAGCCTTTCATTACTAAAAATGAATTTCTGTATGAAGCCATACTTGAGTCTTTTCTGCCAGAATTGGAACAGCTGAAGCATCCTCTTATTATTCCATTAGGAAAGTCGGTGGAGGCTGTACTTCATCAATTGCTAGATGAACATCGGATAGACAATGGAAAAATTGTATGGGGATTCCCTCATCCATCTGGTGCCAACGGCTCTCGTGTGAAACAGTTTCTTCATAACAAAGCGGGGATGCAGAACATTCTGAGGGGATGGCGTGATTAAATTTCTTACGTGCTTCTTGCTTTTTACAAATTCAATAATAGTATAATGATTACGACTACATGACATGGAAACAGGAAAAGAGGAAACAAATGCCTACAATACTAGTTGCTGACGATGATCCGAACATTCGTGAACTCGTCTGTTTATTTTTGAGAAATGACGGATTTGAAACGGCTGAAGCCGCGGATGGCAAGGAGGCACTGACCGTTTACGGCTCAACGCATGTCGATCTTGTCGTGCTTGATATTATGATGCCGATTATGGATGGATGGACATTATGCAAGGAGCTGCGAAGAGCCAATCCTGATCTTCCGTTGCTCATGCTGACGGCAAGAGGGGAGACCTGGGAGAAAGTGAAGGGATTCGAACTGGGAACCGATGATTATCTGACGAAACCGTTTGATCCGTTGGAGCTCACGGCTCGTGTTCGAGCATTACTGAAACGATACAAAATCGGCTCCACGCAGACGATTCATTTCGGTAACGTTATCCTGGATCGACAAACCTACAAGGTGACAAGCGGAACAGAGTCGCTTACGTTGCCGCTGAAGGAGTTCGAATTGCTCTATAAACTCGCTGGAACACCCGGACAAGTCTATACACGTGAGCAATTGATCGATCAAATCTGGGGCATTGATTACGCCGGGGATGATCGAACGATAGACGTACATATTAAACGCCTGCGTGAACGGTTCGCAACAACACCCGATTTTCGGATCGAAACGGTGCGAGGTCTGGGGTACCGGCTTGAGGTTTACGAATGATTAGATCGTTATATATCCGTGTGGTCCTGACATTTCTGGTCTCCGTCATCGCCGGCACAGTCATTTCTTTTTTTATGTCCACGATGATATTCGAAGATCAATTGAATGAAAATGCTCAAATTAACATACGTAACTTCGGCCAAGATGTCGTGCAGATTTACAAGACCCTTCCATTAAGTGAAGCAGAATCGTTCGTGAGTGGAATGAAGCTACTAAATTCATATCATATTCGAATTTACGATGCATCGGGTCAGTTCCAGTCGTATGGAAAGCTTAACGGACATAAATCGGCCACGGTGACGAAAGAGCAACTAAAGAAAGTGTTAGATGGAGGCGTAGTCCAGGACAATCCGAACGGTATTGCAACAGTTCTTTTAGGTTTACCGGTGAAAACGGAAATGGGAGCGAAAGCAATGTTTTTTGAGACGCTCGCTCCACCTTCTTCCTTGTTTGTCGTCCAATGGGCTTCGATCTTTGCAACCTGTTCATTGATTGCAGGAAGTATTATCATTCTGATTGCTTCCATATTTTTGGTTAGACCGATCAAAAAACTGACAAAAGCAACGAAGCGGATCGCTGCTGGAGATTTCAACGTTAAGCTGAATATCAAGCAAACCGGAGAACTGGGCACATTGGCGCGCAGTTTCGAAGAAATGATGCATGATTTGCAGCAGTTGGAGCAGATGCGCAGGGAATTCGTAACGAATGTGTCACACGAGGTACAATCTCCGTTGACTTCGATATCTGGTTATGCTCAAGCGCTGAAACAAGTAAATCTCTCAGAGCAAGAACGAAGCCGATATCTTGATATTATCATCGCCGAGGCGAAACGGATGTCTAAAATGAGTGATAATCTGCTCAAGCTGAGTGTGCTTGAATCGCAGTCACAGCAACCGCGACTTAGCACACTGAGCCTGGATGAACAGATCAGGCGGGTCATTGTAACTCTCCAGCCACAATGGTCTGCACGCAATATTCATTTTGAACTGGATTTACAGACCGTTAAAGTTACGGCTGATCACGACCAGTTAAACCAGGTATGGACGAACATTCTCAGCAACGGTATCAAATTTTCCAAGGATGGCGGCGTAATTGACGTCGATATCAAGCAGGATGCCAAAAATGTATCCGTACGAATCTCCGATACGGGCATCGGAATTCCTCTCGAAGACCAGAAGCGTATTTTTGAACGATTTTTCAAGTCGGATCGTTCTCATAGTCGCAAGTATGGCGGTAGTGGTATGGGGCTTGCCATTGTTAAACAAATCGTATCCCTTCATCAAGGTGATATCGAGGTGGAAAGCGAAGTGGGTCAGGGAACGACCTTTATCGTTTCATTGCCAATCACGCCACCCACCGATATTTAGACATACAGGAGAGATGAATGTATAGAACAGAATATACACTGGATTATGGTTTAAACCGAATTTTCAGGCCACGTTTCACACACAAGCTTCCTTGTATGTGAAACGTGGCCTTTTTTTGTTAGTTCATACTCCGTTCATATTGTCGTCATGGTGAGGACATCTTGGTTGGTTAGGCTTGAATTAACGCTTGTTACGGCCATTAACCAGATGAGGACAGGAGCAGATGTATGTGACACAAGAAAGAGAGAAGAAAAAATGTGATGGGATAAAATGGAAGATAATATTAACCCGTCGTGATTCTACCCGGTTATGAAACAGCCGCACCAGCACTAGATTTTAAGCCGCTTATCTCAGAGCTGACTCCATATTATAAAGTGGTCGTGGTTAAGCCTTTTGGTTACGGATTGAGCGATCAGACCGAAAAGGAAAGCAGTACGGCAAATATCGTAAGTGAAAATCATGAAGGAAATCCAATAATGTGTTCACGGAAATTTATCCGCCAATGACGTCACCGTAATTATTAATTTATTTGCTTGTTCATATTCAGTTCATATTGACGTCACGAGGAGTACATTTTCATTGGTTAAGATTTCGTTAATGGCAATGAAGCAAGCCTAACCAACAGTTCAAGACAGGAGAAGATGAGAATGACACAACCAGAGGAAAAGAAAGCGAAGAATGGCTCGAGGGCCAAAAAGGTAAGAAACAATATACTTAAAGTACTAGGAGCAATCGTAATCGTCATTGTTCTGTTTCTAGGTATTGTTTATATCACGAATGTGATCAGTACCAATTCAGAGGCGAAAAAGATAGAGACTTACGGCCAGCACGTATCGGTAGATGGGAAAAATATGAATGTGCTCATTCAAGGTGAAGGCAAGGAAACGATCGTGCTTCTGCCCGGTTATGGAACAGCAACACCAGCGCTTGATTTCAAGTTACTTATTGATGAATTATCTCCATTTTACAAAGTGGTTGCAGTTGAGCCTTTCGGTTATGGATTAAGTGATGGAACAGAAAAAGAAAGAACCACAGAGAATATCGTAAGTGAAGTTCATGAAGCTTTACAACAGCTTAACATTAACCAGTATATCCTCATGGGCCACTCCATTGCAGGCATTTACGGCATTGATTATGTGAACAAATATCCAAACGAGGTGACGGCATTTGTCGGAATCGATAGCAGTGTTTCAACACAACCGGGTATGGATGCCAAAATGCCTACAAAAATGTTCGGATTCCTTAAAAAATCAGGTCTCCAAAGATTAGTGGTCAAATTTGGTGAAGGCCCTTATGCTGGACTCCCATTTGATGAACACACCGTAGAGCAGATGGAAATGCTGTCGAATAAAAACTCGAACAGTTCCACGATGTTAAACGAGATGGACCATATTTCTTCCAATTTCAAAGGGGCTCAAGGATTAACCTTCCCTAAAGATCTTCCACTTCTGCTCCTTATTCAAGAGAATAATGAAGGTGTAGAAGGATGGATACCTTTGCACGAAGGACAGATCAAAGACTCGGTACATGGAAAAGTAATAACAATGGATGGCGAGCATTACTTGCACCATACGTTATTTAAAGAAATAGCTGAAGATGTTAAAGCATTCCTGAACGAAGCGAAGTAAATATCCTGTAAAAGTCTACTCGTGATTTCACATGAATGTGAAAAGCCGTCCTGTGGGACGGTTTTTCCATAGTAAGTCCAATTCGGCCGATGTCCTTAATGAAAGAGAGTGATACAAATGAGATTATTTGAAATACTTTTAGTTTTATCCTGTTTCGCTTTACTCGTAGATCTATTGTTTATTAAAAGAAGTGCAAAGAAAACAGGATTGGGTTTGGGGATCGGAAGTAGCGTTATACTCGTAGTTCAATTGTTGGTTGAGGGATATAGATGGCAGTTGCTTTTAGTATATATCATGACGGCTCTGTTCATACTCATAGTTTTGTTCAGACATTCAGGTAAGATGGTGAATCTTAAAATTGGGAAGCTGTTGAAATATAGTTTATCTTCCCTAATCGTCATTCTGCTTGTTGCTTCTACTGCCTTGTCTGTATACTTACCTGTCTTTAATTTGCCGAAGCCGGATGGTCCAGAGAAAGTGGGTACTCAAACCTTTCATTTTACGGACCAGAACAGAGATGAAGTCTTAACTGAAGATCAAAGCGACAAGAGGGAACTAATGGTTCAAGTCTGGTATCCTACTGAGAACATGAATAACAACAAGCGTGACACGCTGTTTCCAAATAATAAAGAAATGTTCAAAAAGTATATTCAGAGCTTCTCTGCTTCTTTAAAACTGCCCGAATTTTTGCTCGACTACTTGAAGTATAGTCAAACCAACTCTTATGAAAATGTAGAAATATTACCTTCCACAAGTCCTTATCCCGTGGTACTGCTATCTCATGGTATGGGAACCAGTAGAATTCTACAAGCATCACAGGCGGAGAGTCTGGCCAGTCATGGGTTTATCGTAGTCACCATCGACCATACGTATAGCACCTTTGCTACCCTTTTTCCGGATGGCCGTGTAACGGGCTATAAAACAAAGATGACAACCATAGATGATCGTACAAAAATTGGGAAAATATGGACAAAAGATGTGGAGTTTGTAATCGATCAAATTGAAAAGCTGAATTCAGGTGCAATTGAAAGTCAATTTAAAGGGAAGATCGATTTAAAAAACATAGGCGTGATGGGGCATTCTTTTGGGGGTGCAACCGCATTTAATGCAACGTATTTAGATCATAGAATCAAGGCCGGGGTCAATATGGACGGGTCACTAAATGAAGTGGAAAACAGAGATGATATAAACAAGCCGTTTATGTTCATCAGATCGGGAGGTTTTAAAGACTGGTTAGTCAATTTTGAAAATGATAGAAATTCGGATAATGAAGTCAATAAATTTCTCTCAGATGAGCTGCACATTATGAAAAATGTTATCAATCATGGGGGAAATGTGATTTATATAGAAGGAACCCAGCACTTCAATTTCACGGATCTTCAATTCTATTCGGAGCTGGTTAAACTGTCCGGGATCACAGGAGACATCAATGGTAAAAGAGGATCAAACATTGTAAATCAATATGTACTTGATTTCTTTAATAAGCAATTGAAAGGAACGGGCGGAACTCTGATTCAGGGGCCGAGCGACTTGTATCCAGAGGTGAAATTTATAGATCCAAAAGAACTTTAATCAACCAAAACATTAAAATTCAGGAGATGATGTGATTGGGACGACAAAAGGGGAAACGAACGTCAATCGCCGCCTTAACTCTGGTGTTAACGATGTTAGCTCCAATGTCAGTCATGGCTGCACCGTCTGCCATGAGCAGCAGCAATCTTACGTATGAGACAACGAAGAAAGCCGTATTTGAAAAAGCCAAATTACTCACCGAGACGTACGGTACAACGAGTCTGCAATATGCGCTCATCGATGGTGGAGAGATTGTGGTGTCCGGTCAAACAGGCAAGAACGATGTAAACGACAAGGTCCCTCTTACTTCAAATACGATCTATGGCATCGGATCAACCAGCAAAATGGTACTTACAGCGGCTGTAATGAAGCTGGTTGATGATGGGAAAATCGATTTGGATGTGCCCGTTGTGAACTATATCTCTGATTTTAAAATGAAAGATAACCGATACAAACAGATTACCCCCCGTATGTTGTTGAATCATTCCTCCGGTCTTCGAGGGATGTCAAACCACAATGCAACATTGTATGGGGATAATGATACTTACTCTCATGACACTTTTTTGGATCAGTTGGCGTTACAGACTCTTAAGGCCGATCCAGGAGAATACTCCGTATACTGTAACGATGGTTTTACTTTAGCGGAGATTTTAGTTGAGAAGGTCAGTGGTATGGGCTTTACTGCATTCATACACAAATATTTTACAGAGCCTCTGGACATGAACCATACCAAAACACCACAGGACCAGATGGATCCAACGAAAATGGCTGCAATCTATTCCCCTCAATATGAGGGACAATTACCACAGGAAAATTATAATGTCATTGCCACTGGAGGCATTTACTCCACGGCTGAAGATCTCGCCAAATTTTCGCAAATCTTCACGGGAGAGGGCGACGGCATTCTTTCCAGTAAATCGGTAGAAGCCATGGAACAAGAAGAGTATAAAAGAGGCATGTGGTCAGAGGATAGCGATACGTCTATTTCGTACGGGTTAGGGTGGGACAGTGTGAACTTGTTCCCCTTTAGCGAATACGGCATTAAGGCGGTTACCAAAGGTGGAGATACCATGTCGTATCATTCTTCATTAATTGTTCTTCCGGAATACAATATGGCTGCGGCTGTTATTTCTTCTGGTGGTGGAAGTGCAACCGATCAATTCATTGCGAGTGAGCTATTACTCAGCGCACTTGAGGAAAAAGATGTTATTAAAGAACGGAAACCGGAAAAATCGTTTGGTGTTCCAGTAAAGGCAGACATGCCAAAGGAGATATCCCAGTATGCTGGTGTTTATGGTGGAAATAATTCAGTGATGAACGTAGATATAAATAAGGCTGGACAATTGTCTATATCCACCCTGACAGCTCCCAATAGCCCTGCTGATGAGTACACCTATACGGCGGATGGTTCTTTTGTAAACGATGAAGGAACAGAAAAGTTGAAATTCGTGGTAGAGAAGAATGGGAACACATACATGTGGTCCCGATCCTATATATCCGTGCCAGGGCTCGGACAGTTAGCTTTCTCAGAATATAAGGCAGAGAAGCTTGAAGCCAATGAGTTATCCCAGGATATTGCCGCCACATGGGAAAACCGGGAAGGCAAAACATATTACTTGGTGAATGAGAAATATACATCAACGTCTTACTTCAATGCTACACCAGCCATTTCGATGCAGACCTTTAAAGAAGCTCCGGGGTATGTGCTGAATAACAAGGTTGTGGGAGAAAATGAAGTGGTGAATGAACTGCAGATTCCTGGGATGGCCGGTCGTGATTCATTGGAATTCAATTTTTCTAAGAAGAACGGAGTGGAGTATCTTACAGCAGTAGGTAAAATATATGCAAGCGAGGAAACTGTAAAACCACTTTATTTGGGTAAACAATCTGCAACAACCATTCAAGCCGATGGTTATGCGACATGGTATTCGGTCCCGGCAGCAGCTGCAGGTAAAGTGATGGAAGTGAAGATGCCTTTGAACGGTGCTTTTGCAGTATATGATCAAAAGGGAGCATGCATCAATTACACCGTCGTCAGCGGTGAAAATGAGGTCATCTTACCAGAAAACGGCCGTATTGTATTTGCAGGTGAAGTCGGTTCCACATTTGAAATTTCATTGAAATAGACTAAGTCATTGTCCCCTTTAAGTAGACACTGAAAAACCCTCATAAAATCAGGAGGGTTCGAGTGATACTTGAAGGGGATATTTTTATGGAGAAAAAAGATCAAGGATCGTAAATCATTATATGTACTCGAATTATTTTGCCTGTTCATACTCGGTTCATATAGACGTCACGAACAGTACATGTATATTGGTTAAGCTTATTTTAGTACCAAGGCTAAGACAGTTTAATAAAGAGATACTGACAGGAGAAGATGCAAATGATACAACAAGAGAACATGAAAGTGGTTAAGAGAACAGTCAAAAAACGAACTTCAATTGCAGCTTTAACTCTAGTGTTAACCATGTTAGCTCCATTATCGGCAATGGCCACACCAGCTGCGATGAAGAACAGCAATCTTACGTACGAGGCAACAAAGAAAGCTGTGATAGAGAAAGCTAAATTACTGACCGAGACTTACGGTACGACTAGTCTGCAATATGCGCTCATCGATGGTGGAGAGATTGTCGTGTCCGGTCAAACGGGGAAGAACGATCTAAACGACAAGGTACCTCTTACTACGAACACGATCTATGGCATTGGTTCAACCAGTAAAATGATGCTTACAGCCGCTGTAATGAAGCTGGTTGACGAAGGCAAGATCGATTTGGATGTGCCTGTAGTGAACTATATGCCTGATTTTACAATGAAAGATAACCGACACAAACAGATTACACCCCGTATGTTGCTGAATCATTCCTCCGCTCTTCTGGGCACCTCAACCAGCAATGCCACATTATACGGAGATAATGACACGTATTCACATGATACGTTTCTCGACCAATTGGCGAGTCAAAACCTGAAGGCAGATCCCGGCGCATACTCCGTCTACAGCAACGACGGCTTTACGTTAGCCGAGATTCTGGTCGAAAGAGTTAGCGGCATCGGTTATACCGCTTTTATACACCAAAATTTTACGGAACCTTTGGATATGAAACACACCAAAACACCACAGGATGTGGTTAATCCGGCAGAAATGGCGGGAATCTATTCTCCTTTTTACAAGGGACAACTTCCAAAAGAGAATTATAATATCATCGCTACTGGAGGTCTTTATTCCACTGCTGCAGATCTTGTGAAATTTTCACAAATCCTCACAGGACAGGTCGAAGGCATTCTATCCAGTAAGTCTGTAGAAGCCATGGCGCAAGAAGAGTACAAAAGAGGCATGTGGCCAGAGGATAGCGATACGCTTATGTCTTACGGGTTGGGGTGGGATAGTGTGAACTTGTTCCCATTCAACGAATACGGCATTAAGGCTGTTATGAAAGGTGGAGATACGTTATCTTATCAGTCCTCATTAGTGGTACTTCCGGAATACAACATGGCTGCAGCCGTTATCTCTTCAGGTGGAGCAAGCATAACCAATCAATTCATTGCGAGTGATTTATTGCTAAGCGCACTTGAAGAAAAGGGCATTATTAAAGAACGGAAACCAGAAAAATCCTTTGGTGTACCTTTGAAGGCAAGTATGCCTAAAGGAATATCCAAGTATGCAGGAATGTATGGCGGCAATAATTCGGTTATGAGGATCAACATAAATAAGGCAGGACAAATGAGTGTATCCACACTAACAGCTCCGAATAATCCGGCTCAAGAATACACCTATACAGCAGATGGTACTTTTGTTAACGAAGATGGTTCAGAAAAATTGAAATTTGTTACGGAGAAAAACGGGAATACTTACCTGTGGTCTCGTTCTTATATATCCGTTCCAGGACTCGGACAGCTGGCTTTCTCAGAATATAATGCGGAGAAGCTTAAAGCCAATACATTACCCAAGGAGATTAACGCTGCATGGGCAAAGCGCGATGGTAAAAAATATTATCTGGTGAATGAGAAATACACATCAATGCTCTATCTTAATGCTACATCGATCCTGCCTATTCAGTTGAATAAAGAGAATCCAGGGTATATGTCCAATAATAAGATTATTGGAGCAAACGAAGCAGCCAATCGATTGCAGATTCCTGGTACTGCCGGACGTGATACGATGGACGTTCATTTCTCTAAAAAGAACGGAGGAGAGTATCTTACATTTTCAGGTTATGTATACGCCAGTGAGGAAATGTTGAAACCCATCTATTCGGGTAAACAATCCGCAACAACCATTCAAGCCGATGGATATGCCAAATGGTTTTCGATACCAGCGAATGTGAAAGGAAAAGTCATGACAGTGAAGATGACTGCAAATGCCGGCTTTGCCGTATATGACCAGACGGGTATTTGTATTAATCACACCGTGGTCAGCGGTAAGAATGAAGTTGTGTTACCAGAAAACGGCCGTATTGTGTTTGCAGGTGAGGCTGGCTCCCAATTTGAAATTTCATTAAAAAAGTAAAATGAATGGATTTCCAAACGTCTGTATGACAAACAAACTCAACAGGAGAGAACCATCATGATGAAAAAAATATTAATCATTTTGCTCAAAATATTCGGAGCCATAGTTATCGCTTTTGCATTATTTATTGCTACTGTTTTTATCGTCAATTCAATTAGTAATAAGTCGGAGCAAGGGAAAATTAATTCCTATGGTCAGTTCGTAGCGGTTGACGGGAAAAACATGAACGTGTTGATTCAAGGAAAAGGCGAAGAAACGGTCGTATTACTTCCCGGATACGGAACAGCAGCACCTGCCCTTGATTTTAAACCGCTAATCAATGAGCTGTCGCCATTTTACAAAGTCGTCGTGATTGAGCCTTTTGGTTATGGATTAAGTGATGTAAGCGAAAAAGAACGAACGATTGACAACATGGTCAGTGAAATTCATGAAGCTTTACAGCAGCTTAATGTCACTCATTACACGCTGATGGGTCATTCCATTTCGGGGATTTACGGACTGGATTATGTGAACAAATATCCAAACGAAGTAAATGCTTTTGTTGGGATTGATAGCAGTGTTCCAACACAGGGCGGAACAGATGATCCATTCCCAACAGATGTGTACAAATTTCTCAAGAAATCAGGGTTCTACCGATTGTTAATGAAACTGGCCCCAGACCAATTGGTTGCATCAGCCGTTGATGATGAAACCAGAGAACAAATTAGAATGCTTTCACTCAAAAATACGTTTAATCCAAACAACTTAAGTGAAGGCGAAAATTTCGGTCCCAATTTCAAAGCTGCTGAAAACTTGACCTTCCCCAAAGATCTGCCTGTCATTTTCTTTTTACAAGCGAATGATACCGAAACGGAAGGATGGATACCTTTGCATGAAGAGCAAGTCAAAAATTCTGTACATGGTAAAGTGATGACATTTGAAGGAGGGCATTACTTACACCATACCCGATCCAAAGAAATAGCCGAAAACTTCAGGAAGTTTATGAATGAAGTAAAATAAACTTGGTACCTTTCAGAATTAATTCAGAAAGAACGAAACGCCCGTCCCCCAGAAGCACACCGGGGAACGGGCGTATTTTACATATTCATTATTATTTATCTGTTAACGAAATTTCGAACCTTGAACCAGCTTCACCGGCAAATACAATCGTACCATTCACAGGTAATGCAACTTCATTCTCACCACTGACCACGGTATGATTCGTACTGATACCCGCCTGGTCATATACAGTGAAAGCACCTTTCGAAGGCATCTTCACCGTCATCACTTTACCTGCGGCTGTCGCGGGTACCGAATACCATGTCGCATAACCATTCGTTTGAATCGTTGTCTTCGATTGTTTTCCCGAATAGAGTGGTCTCACAAGTTCTTGACTGACGTAGACCTTTCCTCCTGCTGCCACGTATTCCACGCCGTTTTTCTTGAAGAACTCATACTCCATCGTATCCCGTCCAGCCAAGCCTGGAATTTGCAGTTGGTTCACGGCCAGGTTTGCATCAATAATTTTATTGGTATACACATAACCAGGTACCTCATTAAACAGATGAATGGGGATGATCGGCGTTGCACTGTCATATACCGTTGAGGTGTATTTCTCATTCACCAGATAATAAATGTTGCCTTCGCGCTGCTTCCAAGCGGATGTTACTTCTTCGGGTAATGTATTGGGTTCAAGCTTTTCTGCCTTATACTCCGAGGAGGCGATCTGTCCAAGCCCAGGCACAGACTGATACGAGCGAGACCACAGGTATGTATTCCCGTTATTCTCTTGGGCAAATTTCAACTTTTCTGTTCCTTGTTCGTTAACAAAAGAACCATCTGCAGTATACGTATACTTTTGTTCCGTACTGTTCGGCGACAATAGCAGGGACGTTGTTAATTGCCCTTCATCATTCACTTCCACTTTCAGCAACGAGCTGCCGCCGCCATAAATGCCTGCATACTGCGTTAGTTTCTTCGGCATGGATGCTTTTACAGGTACGCCAAACGATTTTTCCGCTTTCCGTTCTTTAATAATATCTTTTTCCTTAAGTGCGCTGAGCAACAATTCGCTCGCAATCAATTGATTAGTTGTGCTTGAACCTCCTGAGGAGGTAACAGCGGCTGCCATGTTGTATTCCGGAAGAACAATTAATGAGGAATGATACGCAATTGTATTCCCGCCTTTGGTAACTGCCTTGATGCCGTATTCGCTAAATGGGAACAAGTTCACACTATCCCACCCTAACCCGTACGAAATAGAGGAGTCGCTGTCCTCTGGCCACATGCCACTTTTGTATTCTTCTTGCGTCATGGCTTTTGCCGACTCGCTAGAAAGAATGCCTTTGACCTCTCCCGTAAAGATTTGTGAAAATGTGACCAAGTCTTCAGCGGTAGAGTAAATACCTCCAGAGCCAATCATGTTTGTATTCTCTAATGGAAGTTGTTCCTTATGCAGCTGCGAATAAGTTACTGCCATTTGGTCAGGGTCAACCAGATCCTGCGGCGTTTTGGTGTGGCTCATGCCCAAGGGTTCGGTGAAATTCTGTTGGATGAAATGGCTAAAGCTCATGCCGCTGACCTTCTCGACCAAAATTTCAGCTAAGGTAAAGCCATCATTACTATATACCGAATAGGCTCCTGGATCAGCCTTCAGATTTTGCTCTGCCAATTGCTCCAATAACGTATCATGTGCATAGGTGTCATTGTCTCCATACAGTATTGCACTACTGCTTGAGGTTCCAAGAATCCCGGATGAATGGTTCAGCAGCATGCGTGGTGTGATTTGGGTGTAACGTTTGTCCTTCATTTTGAACTCCGGGATATAGTGTACAACCGGCAGATCCAGATTAATCTTGCCTTCGTCAACCAGCTTCATCACTGCGGCTGTAAGTATTACTTTACTGGTTGAACCGATGCCATACATCGTATTAGAAGAAAGGGGGATATGGTCCTCCGGGTCGTTTTTGCCTGCTTGTCCGGAGATCACGATCTTTCCCTCGTCCATGAGTGCGTACTGCACACTTGTTGTACCGTAAGTTTCGGTAAGAATCTTGGCTTTCTCCATCACTGCTTTTTTCGTTGTCTCATACGTAAGATTACTGCTGCTCATGGTTGCCGGTGCGGCGAAAGCAGACATTGGCACCAACATCGTTAATACCAGGCTTACGGCGGCGAATGAAGTTCGTTTTTTCAGTGTCAATCTCATCTTCTCCTGTCTTATCTGTGAATTGGGAATCTCTGTGGTGGTACGTTAGTTAGTGTACTCTAGGATGGTGAACTGAATATGAATTGACCCGGAATGAACTGGAAAAATACGGGTTGACAGAATGATTTTGCACGTATACAATCGTATACATGAGGAGATTGTATACATATGTATACAATTGAAAAAATGGAGGTGCTTCACAAATGAGAGAAAGACATACCAATGAAAATGAGAAAACGGAGCGTCATGGAGAGCGTTCCAGACGTGGTCGCGGGGAAGATGAGCAACAGGGTGAACGTTCCAGACGTGGAAGAGGGCATGGAGAGCATCACGGAAAACGGGGGAATGGGGCACAAACGTTTCGTCGTGGGAGAATTCTAGTCTTTTTGGAACAAATGCAGAATCGCAGAGCTACGTTGGCCAGACAGCTTGGTCAGGAGGAGTTCCGGAATATTCACCAAATGATTAGTGGTGAGCTGAAAGCCATAGATCAGGTTATTGATGAGTACATCCAACTATTTGAATTGCAAAATGAAGAAGATAGCCCTAATCAGGATCTGGAGAGTGAATAAGAATGGTTCGTCGTTTTTTCTCGTATTATCGTCCTTACAAAAAACTGTTTCTAATTGATTTTGGTTGTGCAGTCATCGCAGGTTTACTGGAACTGGCATTTCCACTTGCTGTAAGCAAGTTCATTAATGATCTGCTGCCAGGCCAAGATTGGCCGCTCATTATTCTCGCTTGTGTTGTACTGTTATCGATCTACGCGCTGAATACCGTCCTGAATTATGTCGTGACCTACTGGGGACATATGCTTGGCATCAATATCGAGACCAACATGCGTTCGAAGATGTTCGCTCATTTGCAGAAGCTTTCCTTCCGATTCTTCGATAATCGCAAGACAGGTCATCTGATCGGTCATCTGACCAATGACCTTAACGATATTGGCGAGGTGGCTCACCATGGGCCGGAGGATGTGTTCATCGCAGTGATGACATTAATCGGATCTTTCTGGCTCATGGCGAACATTAACTTGGAGCTTGCACTAATCACCTTTATCATTATCCCGATCATGGCTTGGGTAATTATCGTGTTTGGTGGGCGCATGACGAAGACCTATCGGCGTCTCTTCGGTGATGTGGGGAATTTTAATTCCCGTATTGAAGACAACGTAGGCGGAATTCGTGTCGTTCAATCGTTTGCTAACGAAGAGCATGAGAAGAAACTTTTTTCCGTAGACAATGAGAACTTCCGTAAAACAAAGCTGCTTGCTTATAAAACGATGGCGAAGAGTATATCGGTCAGCTACATGATGATGCGTCTTGTTACCGTGTTCGTTATGATCAGCGGTGCCTGGTTTTTTATCGATGGCAGAATTGATATGGGTGATTTCATGGCGTTCCTGCTGTTATCCAACATCTTCTTCCGTCCGATTGAGAAAATAAATGCTGTAATCGAGAGTTACCCGAAGGGCATCGCCGGATTCAAGCGTTATCTGGAAATCATTGATACCGAGCCGGAAATCGCGGATGCGAAAAATGCCGTTGAACTAAAAAGCGTGCGTGGGGATATTCGCTTCGAAAATGTCTCGTTCGGTTATGAGGAGAATCGACGTATTCTGAATAATATCAGTCTGTCCATCAATCCAGGGGAAACCGTTGCTTTTGTTGGTCCTTCCGGTGCAGGCAAAACGACGATCTGCAGTCTGCTTCCACGATTCTATGAAGTAGAAGAAGGCCGGATCACCGTTGACGGGATAGATATTCGCGAGGTGCAGCTGGAATCATTGCGCAGACATATCGGTATTGTTCAACAGGATGTTTTTCTCTTCTCAGGCACAATTAAAGAAAATATCGCTTATGGCGATTTAACGGCAACGGACGAGCAGATCTGGGATGCGGCCCGTCGTGCTTCCTTGGAAGAGCTGCTTCTTAGTTTGCCAGAAGGAATCGATACGATCATTGGTGAACGTGGTGTCAAACTTTCCGGAGGTCAGAAACAGCGCTTGTCTATTGCTCGGATGTTCCTGAAAAATCCACCGATTCTCATCTTGGACGAAGCGACGTCCGCTCTGGATACCGAGACCGAAGCGCTGATCCAGAAGTCCTTGGCAGAACTATCTGTGGGTAGAACAACGCTTGTTATTGCACACCGACTGACTACGATCAAGAATGCAGATCGGATAATCGTTGTGAACGCCGATGGCATTGCAGAGCAGGGTAACCATGAGGAACTGGTTGCTGCCGGAGGCATATACAGCCGGCTTCATCAGGTGCAATACAGCCATTCATAATGTTGTAACGCCAAAACCGCGCATATTGCGCGGTTTTTTATTATGAGCATTTAGCTAGTTGATCCGTGTGTTGCAAAGACGTATTTTGCTAAGCTTCTCATTCAAGTGCATTAACTCGCTCATTACGATTTATATTGTTGACAACGTCCACTAAACTGATTATTATAATGTTGACAATGTCCACTAAAAAGGAGGGTTTCACATCGACTCTCAGCAAATAAATGCAGATATGTTGACGGAAATGCGGCGTTTTAACCGTTTTTATACCAATATACTCGGTGTACTTGATAAGCATATCCTGGGAACGGGATACTCTTTTGCCGAAGCAAGGGTCATTATTGAGATTGGCATTCAAGGGGAGAGCATTGCGAACAATCTGGTGGATACGCTGACGATTGATCGCAGCTACATGAGCCGAATTGTGAGCAAACTGACCAAAGAAGGGCTGCTGATGAAAGTGGATTCAGCCGTTGACAGCCGGGTGAGTTTGATTCGTCTGACTGAGAAAGGCCAGGAGCTTTACAGTGAATTGAATGTGCGTTCGGATCAGCAGATTGTAAAGTTAATGCATGGTTTGGATGAGGAAGAGATCAGAGAAGTGTACGCTTCAATGATGAATATTCAGGATAAGTTGAACAAGAGAGCAGGAGAGACAAGACGATGATACGATTTGAATGTGATTATAACGAAGGCGCGCATGAGCGTATTTTGCAAAGACTGATTTCAACGAACATGGAACAAACGAGCGGTTACGGTACAGATCCCCATTGCGATCGGGCGAGAAGTCTTATTCGACAGGCTTGTGAAAATGAACAGGCGGATGTGCATTTTTTGGTTGGTGGTACACAGACGAATACAACGGTGATTGCCTCTACTTTACGTCCATACCAAGGTGTGATTGCAGCGACTTCGGGCCACATTGCGGTCCATGAGACGGGAGCGATTGAAGCCACAGGTCACAAAGTGATCACGGTGCCAAGCGATGACGGGAAAATTACCCCGGATCAGGTCAAAGCGGTCTATGATGCCCATGTCAATGATGGATCTCCGGAACATTGTGTCCAGCCCGGAATGGTTTACATATCTCAGCCTACCGAGAATGGTACGATGTACAGCAAGGCAGAGCTGCAAGCATTATTTGACGTAAGCCGCCAGTGTGGTCTCCCGTTCTTTATTGATGGGGCGCGCCTAGGGTATGCTCTTGCTTCCCGAAATTGTGATATGACTCTCGCTGATCTCGCCCGCTTATGTGATGTATTCTATATTGGTGGAACCAAGATCGGAGCATTGATGGGGGAAGCTGTAGTCATTCTCAATGACAAGCTGAAGCCAGATTTTCGTTATATGATCAAACAAAAAGGTGGCCTGCTCGCCAAAGGCAGATTGCTGGGTATTCAGTTTGAAACGCTGTTTGAAGATGGTCTTTATCTTGAAATATCCCAGCATGCTGTGGACATGGCTATGCTCATTCATGATTCGCTCGTGGAGCAAGGTATCGCTTTTCTATATGATTCACCAACCAATCAGCAATTTCCGATTCTGCCAGATTACCTGCTTCAGGACTTACGGAACCGTTACTCGTTCACATTCTGGGAAAAGGTGGACGATACACACAGCGTCGTTCGTTTTTGCACCAGTTGGGCAACTCAGCGGGAAAATGTGGATTCATTGATTCGTGATATTTCCCAGAGCCTAAACAAATTAAAAGCTTGTGTGTAATCATTAATATCTAAAGGAAAGTACCTTGGCGGAGTAAACCGCCAATGAAGAAGTCGCCATGCTGATGGCGACTTCTTTTGTTTGACAAAAAAGCAGCCCAGATACGATAAAAGTACTGGACTGCTTCTATGTTTTGAAATGTGCCCCATGACATTTCTTCGTATTATTTATGATCCTAATGAATTATTCTAATGGATTATCTTCTACAATAAATCTTTTGCCAAGCCACCACATTACGCCGCTAATGACCAGGAAATATAAAGGCATTATCAGCAATGAACCGTTGTGGAGAGCACCCATTCCCCAGGTCGTAAGGCTTACCAGCAAGTAGTAGCCCAAACTGAATATGGCACCCGCTGTGCCAATTACATCATGAAAATGAACAAGGGCAAGACTTAGACAATTAGGCAAAGCAATACCTGCACCAATCAACAGAACAAACATAGCCGTTAACATGCAGATGATCTGCAAAAGGGTGGGCAGCATAGACATACTGCTTCCAAGGGTTAGGAGCAGAGCCCCGCTGGTCATGATCAGACAACCCAAACGAATAATCTTTTCCGGTGCGTAAACGGTTAATAATCTTTTGGAGATCATTGCCCCGACAACCGATGCCAAGGCCACAATAATGCCCAGAAAACCATAAACGCCTGGCGACAGATCAAAGTGTTCAATAAAGATGAAGGGAGCTTCGGCATAATAACTGAATAAAACTCCGTTAATACCACCAATCAATACCCCAAACACCAGTACACGCGGCATAGCGAGCATCTTTTTTACAACCGGAAGTATAGCCACCTTGGATCGTAAAGAGACGTTCGTTGTCTCTGGCAGTTTAAGAAAAGCATATATAAACAACAAAACGCTCATCAATACTAACGCAAAGAATACCCATCTGAAGCCAAGGGCCTGATCAATCCAACCGCCAATAAGCGGTCCAACTGCCGGCGTAAAGGCGATGACAGCAGATATTTGGGCAAACATAACATGTCTTCGATCTCCAGATACACTTTCTCGAAGCATGGTTTGTGTGATAATCGATCCAGTTGCGGCACCGAAAGCCTGAACGAAACGGCTGACGAGGAGCCATTGAATCGATTCCGAATAAAAGCACATCAAGCTTCCAATCCCATATATGATGAGACCCGCCAGCATTGCAGGTCTGCGACCGATCAAGTCGGACAGCCAGCCCCAGCAAAAAACACCCAAGGCAAATCCTATAAAATAGATGCTTAACGTGAATTGTACGGAACTATTTGTTACACCAAGTGCTGCTGCGATATCTGGCAGCGATGGAGTGTAGATGGTCTCACTGATTTGTGGAAATGCTACAAGAACAATCATTAAAAGCAAAGATGGTACTGCATATTTCTTCATTATATATTAGCCCTCCTACAAGCCTATACTCTGTTTTATGACAACAAGAATATGAGCCTAGCTAGGGAAAGGGGGGCATCATGATGGCGAGGCGACTATATATCATCATGGGTTGAATTACCTTTCATCGTTATAAGTGTAGGAGGGTTTGACAATCATGGTTAATACTCGGCCTAGGTTAACATGCTTGATAGGGCTAGTCAACCAGCTCAGGCTAGTGATACGGTTAAGCAGTTTTGTCCCAACCTCTTGACAGAATCGCACCAATAGCCATGGCACTGATCATTCTGCCAGATGTAAGCACCAACGTAGGATCGAACAACTCAAACAAAGATGTAGAGATATAAAGAATCGGAATCAATAGTTTCCGACCTGATTCGTGCAATGGCTTCTTGCTGCCTTGGATAACGCCCCACAAAATAAGTACGACAATTAATAAAGAGATGGTTAAAGATAATGGATTCATAGGAAACACCTCGTCTGTTTTTTGTGTAACCTAAGTATCGAGGATATTTGAAATTCAGTTAAGTGTACAAAGTAATTCGTTAAGGAGACTATTGTCATTTTTTCGCCAAACAGCGTGTTTTTTTGGATATGTTGACTTTTTGTTGCAGTGCTGGAGCACTATAAAATCTCAAACGGTCGCATCATTTCGTAGTCTTCATGCTCAAGCATGTGACAAGGGGCGGATCTAGCCCTTTTTTTGAAGATGACGTAAATAGCCTTGTCAATACACAAAGAGTTGAATACCTTATGACATAACACAAAAGAGGAGGAGATTACATGAGCGAAGTAGGATATGGAAATGTTGGAGGTCTGGGTGGATACGGTGGCTTCACATCCACCGGCGCAATCCTTGTTCTGTTCATCTTGTTGGTCATCATCTCTAAAGCGTTCCTGGTTTAATTCTTTCATCTTCTGAACAACCCTGCTGGCATCACGCCGGCAGGGTCTTTTTGTCATGATTGTATGACCTTCGAAGGCTTAATCAGGACTTGTGTTCATACAAAATACAATTTGAAAGCGTTTGACTTATTGAATTATCAATCTATAATTATGGAGTTATGCATTCAACATAGAATGGATGAAGTTAAGGAGAATAGGTTGGAATGACACTCAAAAAAAGAATCTTTTTGCTGTTTTTTCTCAGTGCGTTTATCCCCTTCATTAGTATATTTGCAATTTCCTACTACACCATTGATTCCATTTTTGCGAACAAAATCGATGATGGCATTCGGAGCAATTTACAGCAGGTAACTTCCTCACTGGAGAATTCGATCACCAACCTGAATCATGTTACTCAGCAATTGTCCTACAGTGGTACATTAGGCAAGAAGCTGGATGAGGTGTTGAAACCGTCCTCCAATATATTTGAATTGATTGAAACGCGGGATGAATTAAAGAGCGAATTAAATGTCGTGACGTTTACCAATCCGAATATCGGTTTGACGTTGTATTATTTTCAGGAGGATGGCACGACACAGTTCGGCAACTTTCCCATAAAGGATCGCTTTTCACCGGAATCTTTGCCTGTGCTATCCAAAGCATACGGGATTACCTACTATGGTCCTCATGTCAGTATGAACCGATTTGATGATCAGCTCGTTCTATCCGCTATGCGGAAGGTGAAATTGCCCCAGAGGGACGATGTTTATATTTACGTTGAATCCGGATTTCACCTTGCGCAGGATATATTGGGTTACAATCAGTACAAAGGGGATTTATCCCATCTGATTCTCGATGGAGAGGGAAACATTGTGTATAGTGAGATTCCGGAAGCGATGAAAGTCGGGGAGAATTTCTCCAGCTTATCCAAAGATGCGGCATCGGACGGAATAGCTCGCGGTCACCATTGGTTCAGGCAGGATTCCACTCAGAACTGGAGTGTTGTGTCGGTGATCTCACAGGCCAAGTATCAACAGGAGAAAAACCAGTGGTTGCTTCAAATATTCCTGGTCGCTTTATTTTTCCTGGGCTTTACCGTATTTCTGGCTTGGCTGCTGTGGAAGATGGTCTATAAACCCCTCGGTCTGTTCCATTCGGAAATCAACGGAATGTCTCAAAATCCACAAACGGCAGGTAGTCAGACCCGAACGCAAATTCCCGAATTCGATTTTCTGTTGGGCGAATTCTCCAATATGCAGCATCAAATCGGTGACCTTTTCAAAGAGGTACAGCTGAAGGAGAAAATTCGTGCAGATCTTGAAGTGGAAAAGCTGCTGTATCAGATTAATCCTCATTTTTTGATGAATACACTGGATACGGTACACTGGCTGGCCGTTATGAATGGACAAGGGGAGATTGACAAGCTGGTGCAGTCGCTGAATAAGCTGTTGTATTATAATTTAGGCAAATTAGGTCAGGTTTCCACGATGGAAGAGGAAATTGACGCGCTTAGACAGTACTTGATCTTGCAGCAAATCCGATATGACTTTGAATTTGATGTGCGTATTTCGGCTGATGAGCAAGTGCTTCAAATACCAGTACCTCGTTTTATTCTACAGCCGTTGGTTGAAAATTCACTTTACCATGGACTGAGTGACGAAGGTTTTATTCAGATTGAAGTGACTCGCAAAGAAACGTTGAACATTATGATTCAGGATAATGGAGCAGGTATGACGGAGGAAGCGATTGAAAGGCTTCTGAATAATCGTACACCTGAGCATAAAAAAGTAGGCATGGGCATCGGGCTCAATTATGTTCACCGCATGTTAAAAGCACAGTACGGGGATCAAGCTCAACTGGTGATCGAGAGTGAGTTGGGAACTGGGACAAGTATATTGCTTATACTTCCTATCAAAGGAGAAGATATCTCGGCATGATTAAGGTATTGATTGTGGATGACGATAAATTGGTACGAAAAGGAATAAGCTCCGCGATGCCATGGAACGAGTTCGGCATGGAGGTTGTTGGAGAAGCAAGTAATGGGGCCAAGGCGCTGGAGTTTCTGGAATCCAACACGGTAGATCTGATGTTAACGGATCTTGCGATGCCGGTAATGTCAGGCATTGAGCTAATGCGAGCCGCAAGGCAGCACTACCCGGAACTTCATATTGTCGTGCTTACCCTACATCAGGATTTTGATTACATCCAGGAAGCACTCAGGCTGGGAGCGATCGACTATATAGCCAAGGTTCAGCTTGAGAAGGAGCAATTTGAACACGTCCTGAATCGGATACATACCCGAATTGGTGAGATGGCTAATACAAGACGAAAGCTGCCGTTACTCAGTGAAACCAACGTTCATTACCGTAAAGTGTATGCACTTGTTTCACTGGACCGGAAGTCCGGACAGAGCTGGCCGATTGAACTTGAATCCAATGTAGACGAGATTCGATTTGAAGTGGAACGGAACAGCTGGATGTGGGCGACACCCCTGGATGGCGAGGATCAACTATTCGACAGATTGAAGGGATACTTGGACCAAATTCCGCAAGCAGCCCTGCTGGTATTGTCTGATGTGCAAGAACGGACATGGTCGCAAATCCAAAACTGGATTATGAACTATACAGAAACGTCCTTATTTTATGCGTATGACCCTCAAAATCCGGTGGTTGCCGTTTCGCTAGATGAAGAAGACTCCTTTCCAATAGAACCACAGGATGAGGACATGGATCGGATTAAACGAAGTTGGTTTCTGTCTCCATGGACTCATAATGACCATTATTACAACCAGCTTGTTGAAGAATTTAAATCATTAAGACTGCAAAAAGGTCAGCTGATGGGATTACTGTACTCTCTGGTCATGGAGTGGAACCATCTTTTTGCCCAGACTACGCTGGGCAGAATCTCCATGATCCATTCTTTTCAATCCTGGTACGAAGTAGAACAGTGGATCAAGCAGACCTCTGAGAGTATTCGAAAGGCGGATGAACAGAGTTCGTATTCTCAGGAAATGATAGATGGGGTGAAAAAAGCCGTGATGATTATGCAGAATGATTTGGATCAGGCTTTTACAGCTTCAGGGCTGTCCCAGCAGCTCAACATTAGCCGAAGCTATTTCAGCCAATGCTTCAAGGACATCATGGGAAAAACCTTTAACGATTATTCCCGATATATACGAATGGAGAAGTCAAAAGAGTATTTATTGAACACAAACAACACGATTTTCTGGATTGCAGAGCGGGTGGGTTATACGGATGAGAAATATTTCAGCCGAATTTTTCGCGAACTGACAGGCTTGCTGCCTAGTGAATTTCGACAGCTGGGCAGAGGGGACAAATAGCGTAGGTTCCGCATACCCAACTGAGAATCCGGATGAAAGAAGGGAAAGAGATGATCAAGAAGATGGCTGCGTGTCTTGTTGTCGTCAGCTTGATTGCAGGTATAGTATTTTTTAGCATTTCGTACTATCGGGAATCTCTGGAATCGTCAATGGGACAAGCGCCAACCATATCTGACACTGCCGCCACCGAGCCATTCAGCAAATATGAACATCCGGTCTCCATCCGGTTGGGATATGTGGTCGATCCGACAGGAACGGATCTCTCTGAAGGAGAGACATTAGAGAAGAATATGTGGAAAACGGTGATTAAGCAAAACCTTAACATGGATGTTGAAGTCATGTGGCAGGTATCCAAGGAGAATTTCGGTCAGAAAATTGATTTGGCTATCGCCAGCAATGATTTGCCAGATGCAATGATCGTTAATCAGGTTCAGTTGAATGAGATGGTCAAAGCAGGAGAAATTGAAGATCTGACCGAGGCATATGCAAGCAGCGCTTCACCCGAGATGAAGAAAATTATCGACAGCACGAATGGATTGGCTCGGGAACAAGTGACCTTTGAAGGGAAAATGATGGCTGTACCGTCTGTCACGGCGGAAGATTTCAGCATGCTCTGGATCAGGCAGGACTGGCTGGATCGTCTTGGATTGAAACCACCAAAAACGGTGGATGAACTGGAAGCAATCGCAAAGGCTTTTGTGGAGCAGGACCCGGATGGAAACGGGAAACGGGATACGATCGGGCTTGCTTCAAGCACGGGTCTATTTCAGGATTTTAACAACAGCACATTTGCTTTTGATCTAACGCCGATCTTCTCGGCTTATGGGGCTTTCCCCGGATATTGGCTCGAAAAAGATGGAAAACCTGTGTACGGCTCGCTGCTGCCAGAGACAAGGAACGCCTTGGTCAGGCTTCGTGATATGTATGCCAAAGGTCTCCTTGATCCAGATCTGGGCATCCGCAAAGAGCCAGAGGAAACCGTCATTAACGGACAGGCGGGCATGTTCTTTCAAGGTTTCTTTGCAGGATACTGGCCGCTTCCAAGCGCTTGGCTGAATGATCCAAAGGCTAACTGGCAGGCCTACGCGCTCCCGCTGGATGCAAACGGAGCCTATCATGTGAAGGTCGATAATCCTTCAAGCTCTTTCCTTGTGGTTCGAAAGGGATACGCTCATCCGGAGGCGATCATTAAAATAAACAATCTGTACCTTCGTGATGAGTTCAAGTATGGTACGAGTTTTATGCTAAGTCGCAATTTCTTTGCTCCGGCAGATGAAGCCCGATATGAATCCAAAGCTGTGCAGGATATTCTGGCAGGCACCAAAACACCAGCCGATTTCAAGGACAAGTCCGAATATAAACTGCTGGAAAATACAGTTTCTACGATAAAACAAACCAAGCTAAAGCCTTATGACCAACTTGGCATTTCGTATTGGGACCAGCACAATGAGAACTTTATGCGAGGTTACTCTCTTCTCGTCGGCGGAAGAAACTTCTTTGATCCGAACATCCATAAAGTACGAAGTCTTACTTACAAGCGTACACCAGCAGTGGAGAGGTTGTGGGGCAAACTGTCCAAGCTGGAACATGATACATTTTTGAAAATTATTTTAGGTGCTGCGCCGATGGATTCATTCGATCAATTTGTAGAGGAGTGGAAGGAACAGGGCGGCGACCAAGTGACTGCTGAAGTGCTGGCTTCCCACAGTGCACACTTGAAGTAGCTAAGCATTAGACGATTCGATAACTTCTACAGGACTGATTCTGAATTCCCATCCATAGCTGGCATTCTCCTGTTCAAGGAGCTTGCTGGTTTTTTTATTTCACGTGCCTGATGAAGAGAGGGTAGACGAATGTAAGTCGATAGGTAAGATAAATGCTCACAACCTCAATGCGGCTCGTTGAACCCAGCAAAAATTGTACACATTTCTCTATCCAAACAAGCGTTTAATCCCTATCTCGATTAGGCTTCTCCAAGTTTTATAATGAAAGCGCAAACAACATGATAGAGAAAAAAACAGAACGAAGGGGAGTTGAATTTGATGAGAAATAAGTGGTCAATAAAAAGCAAACAGTTGACGAAACGACTGGCTGTGCTGTCCATGTCCGCCTTAATGGTTTCCATCCTTGCAGCATGTGGGGGGGCCTCCAATCCGCCGACTGCTGAGGATGCAGGCCAATATGAGGTGACACCTGGAGACCCGTTCAGTGCCTATAAAGACGAAGTAACGGTAACGATGGGACGTGTTACGACGGCGAACCCGAAATTGCCCGCAGGAGATACATACGAGAATAATGCGTATACCCGTCTGGTCAAAGAATCGTTCAACGCACAAATTAAGGACCAATTTGAGGCCAATGGTGAAGATTACAGCCGTCAAGTTTCTCTTGCAATCGCTTCCGGGGAACTGCCTGACATGATGCGTGTGGATTCCAAGGATGAGCTCAAAGAACTGGTTGATAATGACTTGATTGAAGATATGACGGAAGTGTACAAACAATATGCTACGGATAATATCAAGCAGATTTACGACTCCTATGATGGCCGTGCACTGGACAATGCCACGATTGATGGACGTCTGATGGGTCTTCCGGCGACTTCGCTGGATTCCGCGCCAACCATGGTCTGGGTTCGGCAGGATTGGCTGGATGTGCTGGGAATCAAACTCGATGCTGACGGAGACGGTGCCATCAAGCTGGAAGATGTAGAGAAAACAGCAGAAGAGTTCCTGAAAAAAGATCCTGGGCAAACCGGGAAACCGGTAGGTATCCCTTTTGTGAACACTCTGAATACGACAGACTATAACGGATCTGCCTATACCATGCTGGGCGTTGCTTCTACCAAAGGCGCGTTTCCTCAATATTGGATGAATGGCGAGGATGGCAGCATCGTTTATGGTTCGACTACAGCGGAAACCAAACAGATGCTGGGCGTTATGGCCGACTGGTTCAAGAGAGGCATCATTGACCCGCAATTTGGAACCCGTACATTTGACGATATCACTGCACTTTACACCAACGGCCAGAGCGGGATTGCTTTTGGACCGTGGCACATTCCAGACTGGGGACTGAGCAGTGTCAAACAGATGGATAAACACGCGAAATTCACGGCTTACACGCTGGAAGATGAAGACGGAAAAGTAAACGTAGCACACGCCAATCCATCCGGTCAGTTTATCGTTGTAAGAAAAGGATATGAACACCCGGAACTCGCGATTAAAATTATTAATCTGTTCTACGATAAATTGGCAAATGATAAAGATGTGGCAACTTCCATGCCAGAAGCAGCCAAGTATTTGGAAAGCGGCGTAGACGGTTCCACCAGACCTTTTAACATTGAAGTCAACTCGGCAACATCACTGCTGGATGATTATTCCGACGTTGTTCGCGGAATTAAAGGTGAAATCGGTTTGGATCAGGTCCGGACAACGGAATCGAAGAACAATATTGGCAGTATCCAAACGTACTTGAAAGACCAGGATACAGACGATATAACGGCTTGGTCGAAATATCACTCCCGTATGAACGGAGTGGGGTTGATCGACAAGCTGACGCAGGAAGGCAAATTCAACTGGATGACGCCAGCCTTCTCCGGAACTACACCAAGCATGAAACAGACGTGGGCTAACCTGACCAAAATGGAACAGGAATCTTTCATCAAAATCATAACGGGTGCGGAACCGCTGGATTATTTCGAAACGTTCGTCAGCAACTGGAAGAAACAAGGCGGCGATCAGGTGATTCAGGAGATTGAAGCTGAAACCAAAACTCAAAAATAATAAGGCTAACACTGCTGACAGGCTGCGATAAGCAGCCTTTCTTCAGGAAAGGGGTTCATCCATGAAACAGGAAAATGTTAAAGCAAGAAACCGATTGGGCACAGGTGCCATGTATCATATGATGATGCTGCCGGGCATTTTATTTTTGCTGGTATTCAGCTACATTCCCATGGTTGGTGTCATCACAGCGTTTCAGGATTATGTACCAGCCAAAGGCATGTTTGGCTCCGAATTTGTTGGGCTCAAGCATTTTATTTATATGTTCAAACTGCCGGACATCGGCCAAGTGATTAGCAATACGTTGGTGATTGCCATCGCCAAGATTCTGCTCGGCACACTGATGGCCATCATTTTTTCCATTTTATTAAACGAGATTCGCTTTAAATTTGTTAAAAAATCCGTGCAGACGATTGTATATCTGCCTCACTTTTTGTCTTGGGTCGTTCTGGCCTCCGTGGTTGTAAACATGTTCAGCCTGGATGGAAGTGTGAATCAGATATTGGCCTTTTTCGGATTGGATAATATTAATTTTCTAGGAAGCAACACCTGGTTCCAGCCGCTGATTATTGGAACAGACGTATGGAAGGAATTTGGTTACAGTTCCATCGTTTATTTGGCTGCCATTACCTCGATTGATCCCGGTTTGTACGAAGCGTCAGGGATTGATGGAGCAAGCTGGTGGAGAAAAGTATGGCATATTACGTTGCCGGGTATGCTGCCAATTATCCTGCTCATGGGGGTCATGAGTCTGACCAATATTTTGAGTGCAGGCTTCGACCAAATCTACAATCTGTACAACCCGGTGGTCTATGAGTCGGGAGATATTCTGGATACCTATGTATACCGGATTGGTCTCGTTGGCAGACAGTATAGTTTTGGTACAGCTGTTGGACTGTTCAAGTCAGTGATTGGTATTGTTCTACTATTGTCAGCCAACCAATTGGCCAAAAAATACACCGACAGAAAAATATTCTAAGGAGGCGAAACTTGTGTCTTATTCCGCAAGCCTGAAAGACCGAATGGGCCGGTTTGTCATCTACGCCATCGTCATATTGCTGGCTTTGATCTGCCTCCTTCCATTATGGAATATCGTTGCGATTTCATTCAGCAGCAGCGAGGCTGTCTCGGCCAACAGCGTAGGTCTGTTACCCGTCAATTTTACAACAGCAGCTTATTCGAGAATTATTGATGATGCGCAGTTCTGGCGCTCCTTTGGCATTTCCGTTCTACGTGTGGTTCTATCCCTTGTGCTCAACATGATTCTTATTGTTTTGATGGCTTATCCGCTATCTAAGTCGAAAAGGGAATTTAAGGGCAGAAATATTTATATGAATGTCATGATTTTTGCCATGCTGTTCAGTGGTGGGATGATTCCCAGCTATCTGCTGATCAAAAACCTGGATATGCTCAATACAATTTGGTCGCTTGTTCTGCCAGGTGCTGTTCCAATATTCAGTGTCATCCTTGTGATGAACTTTTTCGCCGCAGTGCCGAAAGCGCTCGAAGAAGCGGCTTTCATTGACGGGGCGAACGCATTGCAGGTTCTGTTCAAAGTGTATGTTCCCGTGTCTATTCCGGCACTGGCGACGGTATCCCTGTTCAGTATCGTGGGCACGTGGAATGACTTCTTCAGTGGACTGATCTATATGACCAAAGTCAGCAATTATCCGCTGATGACCTATATTCAGTCGCTTAATGTAAATATTGCCGAACTTCTTCAAGCCGGCACAAACTCCGCTCAGCTCAGCAATCTGACTGAGATTTCGAACAAAAATCTGAATGCAGCCAAAATCGTAGTGGCTGTCATTCCGCTGCTGCTAATTTATCCGCTGCTGCAAAAATACTTTGTGACCGGAATTGTTGTGGGGTCGGTAAAAGAATAATAGTGAATAGAACGGAATTCGGATGAGCAGAATCTGGTTCAAGAGAAAGGTGGTGCGTAATGGGAACTAAAAAATGGTGGAAAGAAATTGTCGTATATCAAATTTATCCACGCAGCTTTCAGGACAGTAATGGTGATGGAATCGGGGATTTGAAAGGTATATTATCCCGGCTCGATTATTTGAAGGATCTGGGCATCGGTGCGATCTGGCTGTCACCGGTGTGCAAGTCTCCGCAAGATGACAACGGCTATGACATTTCGGATTACCAGGATATTGATCCGATGTTTGGTTCACTTGAGGATATGGAATTGCTGATTCAGGAAGCAGGCAAGCGGGATATCCGAATCATCATGGATCTGGTGCTTAACCACTCCTCGGATGAACACCCCTGGTTTAAGGAAGCGCGGAAAAGTAAAGACAATCCATACCACGACTATTATGTGTGGAGAGATGGTGTGGAAGGAACACCACCTAACGATTTAGGTTCAACCTTCGGTGGTTCGGCCTGGGAATGGGTGCCCGAGCTGGGGCAGTACTATTTGCATCTTTTCTCTGTTAAGCAACCGGATCTGAACTGGGAGAACCCCAAGGTACGGCAGGAGATATACGATATGATTCAATGGTGGATGGATAAAGGTGTAGGCGGTTTCCGTCTGGATGTCATTGATCTGATAGGCAAGGAGCCTGACCTCAAAATTACAGGCAATGGGCCAAATCTGCGCAAATACATGCGTGAACTCAGTAAAGAAACCTTCCAAAAGGCTGATCTGCTAACTGTCGGAGAAACATGGGGAGCAACGCCCGAGAGCGCCAAACTTTATAGCAACCCGGACGGCAGTGAACTATCTATGGTCTTCCAATTTGAACATATTAGTCTGGATGAGCAGGCGGGGAAAGGCAAGTGGGACCTCCAGCCGCTGGATCTGCTTCAATTAAAGAAGGTGTTGTCCAAATGGCAAACCGAGTTGAAAGGCGAAGCCTGGAACAGCTTGTTCTGGAACAACCATGATCTTCCACGAATCGTGTCCCGTTGGGGAGATGACGGGGAATATCGTGTGGAGTCTGCCAAAATGCTGGCCACTCTTCTTCATGGCATGCAGGGTACGCCATATGTGTACCAGGGTGAAGAATTAGGCATGACGAATGTACGTTACAACATTGAAGAATACCGTGATATTGAGCTGCTGAATCTGTATAAGGAACGGATTGGGAATGGATATTCGAAGGAAGACGTAATGGAATCCATTTATGCCAAAGGCCGTGATAACGCACGCACGCCGATGCAGTGGGATGCTTCCGAAAATGCAGGCTTTACGGAAGGCAAGCCATGGATTTTGGTGAATCCGAATTATACTGAGATTAATGCGGAAGAATCTATAAATTATCCGAATTCCATTTACCAGTACTATAAAACACTGATTCAGCTGCGAAAAGAGCATGAAGTAATCATCTATGGGGATTATGAACTGCTGTATCCTGAAGACACGAACCTCTTCGCTTACACCCGAATACTCGGTGGAACACAACTGCTAGTACTGTGCAATTTCTATGGCAAAATTGTTCCATTCCAGATTCCAAGCGAATTTGCAGGGGATAAAACATTATTAATTAGTAACTATTCGGACGTTGTTTCAGAAAACGCACTTCGTCCGTATGAAGCCAGGATGTATCTGCTCGGGTAGCGCAAAGATAAGGGTTGAAGGCGTATAGCCTTCAACCCTTATCTTTTGACGAAAAGAAGCTTCTGCAAGAAGACATCCAGTGCCATCGATTGGGAATGCTCTTTGTTGCGAATGATGGAGAAGCTGCGTTCCAGATGCGGCTGTCTGATTCGCAGCTCTTCGACTTCCCCGGTTGCCAGCTCCTTATGAACGATCCATCTGGATACCATCGCAATTCCGAGCCCGGAAGCGACAGATTCTTTCACACCTTGACTGCTGGTGAAGACATAGGACCGCTTAGGACGGATCGCTGTCTGTTCCATAAAATGATCGCTGAAAGCACGTGTTCCCGAACCCAACTCACGAAGGACCCAGACCTGATCCTGAAGCATGTTCTGCTCTACCACGATGGAACCGGAGAGGGGATGGCCGGAAGGAGCTACAACAATCATTTCATCCTTCATGTAAGGGATAACGTCAAGATCTGACGAGGCTTGCACTTCACCCTCCACAAATCCAATATCCAGCTGATTTCCCCTAACCGCAGACAGAATCTCCTGGGTATTGCCAATAGTAACCTGAAGGTTGACCTGCGGATATTGAGCTGCGAATTCTGCCAGCTTCTTAGGCAAAATATATTCACCAATGGTGAAGCTGGCTCCGATCTGAATACTTCCGGTCACCTCATCCCGCAGCATTTGAATCTCCTGCCTCGCTTCATCGTAGCGAGCCTGAATGACCTTGGCATGTCTGTAGAGGATCGCCCCCGCTTCAGTGAGAGACACCTGCTTTGGCGAACGATGTAGTAGCTTTGCTCCCAACTCATTCTCCAGATTTTTGATATGGAGGCTCACCCCCGGCTGGGACAGGTTCAACAGTTCTGCCGCCTTCGAGAAATGGCTTTGCTCCGCGACGGTTACGAAGACCTTTAATGCATCAGTAATCATTATAATTCCTCATTTGAATAGTGAATTTTCATGGAAATAAGCCCATTGAACTCATTTTAGCATAAGATAGGCAATCAATCATAAGTTTTTGTAATGATTAGGATTGCAGATTCATATTTCACTTCTTATCATTCTGCTTCTATAGTGAGGATATACTTTATCCAATAAGGAAGTGCAGAGCTATGATCTTACAGACACAGTTGAGATTCGTCAAAAATATAAAAGTGGTTAGAAACCGGGGATTTTTGCAGGGGATTGGACTGACCTTACTGCTTTCGTTCATTGCCAAGCTGCTGGGTTATCTGCCGTTTCTGAATATCATGGGTCAATTGGTTATTGCCATTCTGCTTGGCATCCTGTATCGGGCCATACGAGGCGTACCGCAGACCGCTCAATCCGGGATCTCCTTCTCGGGAAAACGATTGCTGCGATTCGGCATCATTCTGCTGGGGCTGAAGCTGAACCTGCTGGATATTGTCCATGCAGGCTACAAAGTGGTTGCGCTAGCGGCAATCAATGTTACGATTACGATTTTTGTCGTCTACGGACTGAGCAAGTGGTTAAAGATCGATAAACGAATAGGACTGCTGACCGCATGTGGAACAGCCATCTGCGGTGCCGCAGCCGTGGTCGCGATTGCGCCACAGATCAAGGCTAAGGATGAAGAAACCGCAGTAGGTGCAGCCACGGTGGCTATATTGGGCACCATTTTCACTCTGGCTTATACATTCCTGTATCCGGTATTGGGTTTAAGTGCGAATGGATATGGCGTATTCACAGGCGCTACACTGCATGAAGTGGCCCATGTCATCGCGGGGGCTGCACCAGGAGGGCAAGCAGCACTGGATATGGCAGTTATCGTGAAGCTAACCCGGGTCGCCATGCTGGTGCCGATTGCGCTGATCATCGGTTTGTGGAGTGGACGACAGGCGCGTGGGGGAGAGCAAAAATCAGCTAAAGGAATCCGGTGGCGTGAATTGCCCGTACCCTGGTTCATTTTCGGTTTTCTGGCGATGAGTGGATTAAATACGCTGGATATTATTCCGCAAGAGGTGATCGCGGGGCTTCTGGTTCTTTCCTATATGCTGCTTGCGATGGCCATGGCTGGATTGGGGTTAGGTGTGGATATTGCAACCTTCCGCCGTCTGGGCAAAAAGCCTTTCTTGGCAGGGCTGCTTGGCTCTATTGTTTTGTCGGTAATCGGCTTCGTGCTGGTTTGTGGTTTTGGCCTGAACTAGGTCGTTTGTTTAAACTCAGGCAAGCCACCACGAACACTCTTCTGCAAGCCAAATGACTCAACCAAACACAACAAAAAGCACGCATTGACTCTTAGGGGATCAAGGTGTGCTTTTTGTTGTTCGACAGATAATGATCATCAGATCCAGAAGAACACGACCAATGAAGTGACGAACATCATGCGAATATCATGCCGGAAATATAAATATTTTCCTTTTATGGTTGAAAAGTCCGAAATGCACACAGGAAAGTCTGGATAACGATGTACTTTATGTTCGCAAGTATTCAGGTTGTTCGTAAACATCCGAAAAGGAACATTAGAAGTCCGAATACCGTATCTAGGGGTCCGATAAGGAGAATGGGAAGCGGTTTATACTGAAGTTAATCCAGCGATGGAAGATCCAAGTAAGATAGCAGGATGAGTATTTTAATAAGGGGGTGATGATCGGCGCAGAGAAATAGGCTGGAATTCTACCGTTCGTTTATTGAATAACAATTTTGCTAATAACCTGAGGAGGAATTTAATGCGCAACAAGTATATTGCATGGTCACTCGTATTGACACTACTAGTCTCGAATTTATTTCTGACTGTCGGATCCCCAGCTTCTGTATCAGCAGCCGGAGGACCAGACTTGGCACAGGGCAAAAATGTTACTGCGAGCGGATACAACCAAACATACAGCCCGACCAATGTGATTGACAACAACCAAGCAACCTATTGGGAAAGTACCAACAGCGCTTTCCCCCAATGGATTCAAGTGGATCTAGGAAGCAACACCAACATTGACCAAATCGTATTGAAGATTCCGACAGCATGGGAAAAGAGAACCCAAACCATAACCGTGCAAGGCAGCACGAACGGTTCAACCTTTACGGACATCAAGGGTTCCGCGGATTATGTATTTAATCCATCCGTTGGGGATAACTCGGTTACCGTCGATTTTCCTGCTGTCGAGACAAGGTACGTTCGCTTAAGCGTAACGGGTAATTCCGAGTGGCCTGCAGCTCAACTGTCCACATTTGAAATCTACGGCCCGAGCAGTGAGGGACCAACTGTACCTGGCCCCGATCCTGTGGATCCTCCACTTCCTACAGAGGGAAGCAACATTGCCATTGGTAAGTCGATTACTGCATCGTCCAGCACCTTAAACTTCGTAGCTGCGAATGCAAACGATAACAATATCAATACGTACTGGGAAGGCGGCAGCAATCCAAGCGCATTGACGCTGGATCTCGGTTCGAATCATAAGATTTCATCCATCGTGCTGAAGCTGAACCCGGATTCCGTCTGGAGCACGCGTACACAGACCATTCAAGTGCTCGGACATAATCAGGACACAACAACGTTCAGCAGTCTGGTATCCTCACAATCGTATACATTCAACCCAGCTTCCGGCAACACAGTGACCATTCCCGTATCAGCAACGGTTAAACGTCTGCAACTGAACATTACGGCGAACTCAGGCGCTCCGGCTGGGCAAATTGCTGAATTTCAAGTGTTTGGCACACCTGCACCCAATCCTGATCTGACGATTACAGGCATGTCCTGGTCTCCGTCTTCTCCAGTGGAGAACAACTCAATAACGCTTAATGCCATCGTCAAAAACATTGGCTCTGCCGCTTCTCCAGCTTCTAGCGTCAACTTCTATTTAAACAATGAACTGGCTGGTTCATCACCGGTAACTACTCTGCAAGCAGGGGCTTCAACAACGGTCTCGCTTAATGCAGGTAATAAAGGAGCTGCATCATATACGCTCAGCGCCAAGGTGGATGAGAATAACCAGATCATCGAAGAGAATGAAGGAAACAACAATTACACACACTCCTCAGCTTTGGTGGTTGCGCCAATCACAAGTTCTGATCTTGTAGGCACGGTCTCTTGGAGTCCCAGCAACCCTACAGCAAACAGTGCAGTAACGTTTACGGTTAATCTGAAAAATCAAGGCAACATGGCCTCCGCAGGCGGTGTGCACGGAGTTACGGTTGTTCTCAAGAATGCTGCCGGAGCCACGCTTCAGACGTATAACGGTTCCTATAACGGCACATTGGCACCAGGAGCTTCAGTCAATGTCAATGCTGGAACGTGGACTGCTGCCACCGGTAATTACAATGTGACAACAACCGTAGCAGTGGATACTAATGAAGCTCCGGTAAAACAAACGAATAACGTAGTTACAACAAGTTTGAACGTATATTCTGCCCGTGGTGCAAGCATGCCTTATACCCGTTATGATACGGAAGATGCTACGCGTGGTGGCAGTGCCGCACTGAAGTCCGCACCGACTTTTGATCAGGCATTGACGGCTTCGGAAGCATCTGGGCAGAAATATATCGCTCTTCCTTCCAACGGTTCTTATGCACAATGGACAGTTAGACAAGGGGAGGGAGGCGCAGGTGTAACCATGCGCTTCACGATGCCGGATTCCGCAGATGGCATGGGGCTTAACGGTGCCCTTGACGTCTATGTTAACGGTTCCAAGGCCAAAACGGTTCCCCTGACCTCTTATTACAACTGGCAGTACTTCTCCAGCGATCATCCGGGAGATACGCCAAGTGCGGGACGTCCATTGTTCCGTTTTGATGAAGTGCACTGGAAAATGGATACGCCTTTAAAAGCTGGAGACACCATTCGTATTCAGAAAAACAATGGAGATAGCTTGGAGTACGGTGTGGATTTTCTCGAAATCGAACCCGTTCAGGCTGTGATTCCGCGCCCGGCTAACTCCGTCTCTGTAAGTGATTTTGGTGCGATTGCTAACGATGGAAAAGACGATCTTGCTGCATTCGAAGCGGCAGTCCAATCCGCGGTTTCCACAGGCAAGACGTTATATATCCCGGAGGGCACCTTCCATCTCAGCAATATGTGGAAGATTGGCACACCGACGAATATGATTAATAACCTCACCATTGTAGGTGCAGGGATCTGGCATACCAACATCCAGTTTACCAACCCCAATGCAGCCTCTGGTGGGATTTCGTTCCGTGTGCAGGGCAAGCTGGATTTCAGCAATATTTATATGAATTCCATGCTGCGTTCACGCTATAACGAAAATGCAGTCTACAAAGGTTTTATGGACAATTTCGGCAAAGATTCAAAGTTCAGCAATGTATGGGTCGAACACTTTGAATGCGGTTTCTGGGTAGGGGATTACGCCCATACACCTGCAATCATTGCCGATGGCCTGGTGATCGAGAACAGCCGTATTCGGAATAACCTGGCGGACGGCGTCAACTTTGCCCAAGGCACGAGCAATTCAACTGTTCGCAACAGCAGTGTTCGCAACAATGGTGATGATGGTCTGGCCGTATGGACCAGCAACGTGAACGGTGCGCCTGCAGGCGTGAACAACACCTTCTCGTTCAACACGATTGAGAATAACTGGCGCGCAGCAGGCATTGCATTTTTCGGTGGAAGCGGACATAAGGCAACCAACAACCTGATTGTTGACACGGTTGGCGGTTCGGCGATTCGGATGAACACTGTGTTCCCTGGATACCATTTCCAAAACAACACAGGTATTGTGTTCTCTGATACAACAATCATTAACAGCGGCACAAGCAAAGATCTGTACAATGGGGAACGCGGAGCCATTGATCTTGAAGCTTCCAACGATTCCATCAAGAACGTTACGTTTACCAACATCGATATTCTCAATACGCAGCGCAGTGCCGTTCAATTCGGATACGGCGGCGGTTTCCAGAACATTGTGTTTAACAACATCAATATTAATGGTACCGGTCTGGACGGAATTGAGACATCCAGGTTCACAACTCCGCATAAAGGTGCAGCCATTTACACCTATACAGGAAATGGCTCTGCCACATTCAATAATCTGACAACCAGCAACATTGCCAATCCTAATGTAAATCAGATTCAAAGTGGGTTTAATTTAATTATTCAATAAATTTTTTCAACAAAAACAGGGAGCTCTAAGAGTTCCCTGTTTGTTTAGGTTAAGTAGAGGAGGAAAGGGTGAACATGGATTCGGTTCTGAAATCCGGCAAGACAGTAACTGCCAAAGGAAGATTTAAGATGTCCCATATTTTTTTCTATAGTGACTTAGCGTAAGTAGAGGCCAAATATATGTATAGCTGTGATAGTAGGAATAGAAGTTGCCGGGGAGACCGGCGCCAGTTGGATAAGAGGTTTTCCAATCGTTTTCGCGTATGGATGCAATAAGCCTTAAGATGCCTTGATTCACCTCGGGTGTGGGTTTGGGTTGAACAGCTATAAGGGCATCAAGCGCCCAAGCAGTTTGGGAGGGAGTGCTTTCCCCTAAGGGTATATAGCGTAGAAGTCGGTCACTATGGCAGGATTCTCCCCATCCACCGTCGGAATTCTGGATGCTTAAGAGCCATTGGGTTCCTTTTTGTACTGTATCATGTCTTGCAGGTAGCCCAACAGCCGTAAGACCGGTTATTGCAGCCCAGGTACCGTAGATATAACATACACCCCATCTTCCGTACCATGAGCCATCCTTCTCCTGGTTTCGAATGAGCCATTTCGTTCCACGGTTGATCCATTCATGCCTGGTATCAAGCCCGGCAAAGTTTCCGAGATACTCCAGAGTACGTCCTGTTAGATCAGCCTCCGATGGGTCTGTAGCCGCAGATTTGGCACCGTCGATGGCGAGCCAGGTGAGCACTTCCTTGTTTGTATTTTTTTCGAATGCCGGCCAGCCGCCGTCTTTATTCTGCATGGACAGAACCCAATTCAGCCCGCGATTCCAGGATTCCTGAAAAGTTGGAAGCGTGGTGGACAAGCTTCGGATTGCCCGTAAAGCTGCTGTTGTATCATCCACATCTGGATTGAGCGTATTCGACTCCGAAAATCCCCATCCTCCAGGGACTGTATTCGGATTATGAATGCTCCAGTCGGCTGTTTTATCTTGCTGACGGGAGAGCAAATAGGAAGCCGCGCGTTGAATAGCCTTATGGTCCTCGGTAATGGAAGCCTCCTGTAATGCATAGGTGATCAGAGCCGTATCCCATACAGTGGATGGGGAGTTTTGAATCGTCGTTTTACCTTCAGAAGAACGGCACTGCATGGCAGTGAGTCCGGTTACGGCTTTTGTAATCAGGGGATGCTGCTTATCGTATTTTAGGGCCAAAAAGGCAAAAACCATCAGAATGGTACTGCTGGCATAACTGTATAAAGTGCCATCAGACTCAATCCGCTCTATCATAAACTGTTCCGCCTTGGTTCTTGCAGTGTCGTGAATGTGACGAGGATTGCCTAAGAGTCTGCTTCTCGCGGTTTGAATATCGTCCTGCATTTCCTGATATTCTCGGGAAGTTGATTCATCTGCAACAATTCGCAAGTCGGTCAGATCAGACAGATCGGGAGCATCTGGTATGGTGAGGGAGAAGCGCAGGTCTGCCATAATGAGCATTGGGGTGAGGTGGACTCTAGAATAACCGGAAAATTCGAAATAGTTGATGGGGAAATAGGTAGGGAACATTAATATCTCCAGGGGGATCATAGAGATGGATAAAGGCCATTTCATTTGTCCGGTAGCGGCGAGTATTGCTTTGGTCAAAATGCTCGTCACTTTCCCGATACCTCCTTTGGACTGAATATAACGTTTGGCCCTTTGGATTGGCTCGTCCGTACTCCGGCTGTATCCGGAGTATAGCAGGGCGTAGTAGGCTTCAACCGATGCAGATAAATTTCCTTCCTCTTCATCGGGGTATAGTCTCCAGCATCCATTCGGTTGCTGTTCGTTAAGGATACGATCATGTAACTGCCGGATCAGCGCTTCATTCTGAACATCCAATATCCGAAAGAGAATGATGACATAAGCATCAATTACCGTACCGTTCTCAAAACAAAAATGCCAGGAACCGTCTTGTTTCTGCTGTTGAAGCAAGGAAGTCGTCATCCGCCTAATTTCCTCATCAACTTTACTCAGTACATGCCCCATTCACGGATACCTCCAAAGTACGTCATTTTTATATTATATGATGACAAACAGGGGGAAATGAGGAGGCGACGAAAATGAGCGTAAATCCAGACGACTCTTGTTTTTTACAATTTAAAATAAAAAAATGAATTTTACTGTTGAAATTTCTTCCAATAAAGTGTATAAATATCTTTGTTAACGCTTACAAGAATTTGATCTATTGCTTTCTCCGAGACTCTTTAAAAAGGAGGTGTGAGTACTACGAACATGCAACAGCTGAAAAATGGACGACTTGCTTTGAAAAATGAAATCGATTTCATTTTGCAGAATTCAATATTTGGGAGCTCAAATTAAATCATTCAAAGGAGATATGTGTATGAAGATATGGAAAAAGAGCGTGTTAGTGTTACTGTCCACTTTTCTGGTAACTACGGGTTCGTATGTGCCTAAGACCGCCCATGCAGCGGGTGAACAGGTGGAGGTATGGATTTCAACTTCAGACCCCAATTCCGAGCCGGCTGTAGGGCTAAGAACGGATGCCAGGCTCACCAAGATTGCATCCAAAAACTTCAGCAGCAGCTCAGGTAATGCGGATGTTACCATAACCGTAAACGAAAACAAAACTTATCAGCAAATGGATGGATTTGGCGTATCATTAACGGATGCTTCCGCATGGCTCATGAACTACAAGCTGGATAACAGCAAGCGCGCGGAAGTGATGGAGAAGCTGTTTGGCAACACAGGAATCGGGCTCAGTTTATTGAGACAGCCGATAGGCAGCTCCGATTTTGCCTGGGCAGCCTACACCTATGCGGATACGCCAAATGATACTTCACTCAACCAATTTACGATTGACCGGGACAAGGCATACATCCTGCCCATGGTCAAAGCGGCAATTGCTAAGAATCCCAGTATTAAAGTGATGGGTTCCCCATGGAGTGCGCCTGCCTGGATGAAATATTCCAACAATCTGAACGGTGGCAAACTGAAAGCCGAGCACTACGGCACATATGCGAATTATTTTAAAAAATACATCGAAGCCTACCAGGCTGAAGGCGTACCCATCTATGCTGTTACGTTGCAAAACGAGCCAATGTACGAACCATCCCACTATCCTTCCATGGGTATGGATGTACAGGATCAGACTGGCTTTATCGGTGATTACCTTGGACCAACGCTCCGCAACGCCGGAATCAACACCAAAATTATTGCATTCGACCATAACTTTCTGGATTGGAACTTCCCGAACCAGGTCATTACAAATCTGAAGAACGCAGGCAAGGGCAGCTACGTGTCAGGCAGCGCATTCCACCACTATGATAGCGGTGACGGTTCGACAATGACCTCCATTCATAACAATCATCCAGACAAGGACGTTTGGTTCACAGAGGGTGGTTTTGGTAACTGGAATGATCCGCAGAATGGAACCTCATCTGGTTTCGATAATATGATGAACGAGTTCATTAATATTACGAGAAACTGGTCCAAGTCAATCATTCTCTGGAATGCTGCTCTGGATCAAAAAGACGGTCCAGCTTTGCTTTCACCGAACAATACGAATAAAGGCATGATTACGATCCGCAACTCGGACAACCGTAATGATGCTCCCGAAAATAATGTCACATATCACAAACAATATTATTTGCTGGGTCACTTTAGTAAATTTGTTGTACCAAATGCATACCGCATTGATAGCAACACCGGATCTGAAGTTAAAAATGTAGCTTTCCGCAATCCGGACGGTTCCAAAGTGGTTGTCGCCTACAACTCTTCCAGTTCGTCGAAAAATGTGAAGATCCAATGGGGCAGCCAAAGCTTCGTTGTCACTATTCCAGGCAAGTCTGCTATGACGTATAAATGGTACGGAAATGTTTATTAAGGGATAGTAGGAATTCAGATTCCGACATCCAGCAAACTAGGGCCGCGTGCATTTCGCGGCCCTTTTCATTTGCTTTTATTTTAAAGATCATCCATCCTATACATTCGTTGTGAATTTTACATATTCAAGGGTTTTACAATTTTGATATTATGATTTTTTAGTTTAACTGTCCTCTTACATTGGGTTGATATACTTGCCTGAGCTTTTATATGGGAGAGGGGTTAGACAACTTGAAAGACATCAATCAACGCTGGGTAGCGATGATCCTTGTGGCAGTAATGGTTATCCAATCATTCTGGACATTTGCAGGAGTTGGATACGCAGCATCAGAAAACCTTAACACCAGTAATTTGGCGAAAAACGTGGTCATCAGCCAATTTTATGGAGGCAAGAAAGACGACGTGCTCGACGTGTACGGCAACGACTTTGTAGAACTATATAATCCGACAGCAGAACCTGTTTCTCTGAACGGCTGGTCCATACAATTTGCGGATACCAAAAACAATAATTGGAAGTTAGCCCAGCTAGGTACAACGACTGCCCAGATTCCGGCATATGGTTATTATCTGATTGCGCTTGGCAGCAATGGTAATGTCGGGGAGCAGCTTCCACAGCCAGATGCCACTGAAGCTTCATTCAAACTAGATAACAACAACGGAAAGCTGGTTTTATTGAATACGACACAACTGTTGACGGTCAATGATCCGATGGCTGACGCATTACAGGAACATGTGGTTGATTTTGTTGGATATAATGCGGATGCTTATTGGGGAAGTCCGGCTCCACAAGCTGGCAAACAAAACACGATGCAACGATATGTGTTCGATCCGCTGAACCCGGAGAAGAGTACTACAGAAGCTGCGTTCCCGAATCGCGGAAACAACTGGGACACACGGAATAACGGAACTGACTTTGAGAAGGTCAAAGGTGCAAAGGCTCGCAATTCAAGCACAACTTCCGCCTATGTTATTCTGGAAACTAATCAAACGATAGAGATGCAATCAGCTTCGAGCGTAGATCCTGTACATAACAAGGTTACGTTGAATGCATTTGGAGGTTTGGTTAAACAGGGGCCCTGGACATCCGATGATTTCAGTGTGCTTGGCCTCCCGGCAGGATTCTCTGCTGAAGCCAGTGCGAGTGGAGATCAGATCGAAGTCACCATCACTGGAGACGGTAACGGGAATGTGGTTTCAGATAGCCTTCTGACATTTGAAATTCATCCTGGGGCGTGGGATCAAGTCCACAAACCAGCCTCATCCTTAACGGTGTATCAAGGAAGCAATACCGTAACAATGGCTCAATTCACGCCATCCAATAAGATTGTAGCAGCACTGGACGCCTCATCGTCCAACATTCGTATGGAAAGTGCAAAGGGCCTGAACACCACGATCCAACTCAATCTTAGCGCCGGCGTTCCCGTGGATGGGGTTCTGGACCCGGAAGCTTACAGTTTGATAGGGCTCCCCGAAGGTGACTGGAGTATCCAGGCTGAGGGTCGAAGTAGTGACAATACCATCACGATTTCCATTTCGGGTACATCCGCTTCCGCTGTCATGGACACGGCTGTGGTTCGTGTGACGTTAATGGCTGACGCTGTGCAAGATAGGGACTGGCTGGCTTCGGAGGCGATTAACGTACCTCTGCTTCGGTACAGTCAACCGGTTCTTGCGAATGAGACTCGAAAAATGAAAGTTGAAGAAAGCATCATAGCGGACAATACAGGTTTTAATGACCCTGCGACCAAAGAATATAAATATGGAAGTGAGGCCATGGGAGCGAATGAATATACCTTCCTGCGCGGTACACATTCCTTATTCAAGGCTGATCTTGCTGCGGGTCTTATTCCTTCTCCAGATTCAGTAATTTCAGGCTGGAATCAGAAGGACATCCTTACTTACACGCAAGGCGACGCCCATATTCAGAATGTGGGGACCTTTAACGACAGTACCCATCAAATGGTGTTCAGTCTGAACGATGTGGATTCTTCCGGAATCGGCAGCTTTTATGACGATCTGATTCGTTTTGTTACAAGTATTTATGTAGTCCAATACGAAAAAGACAGCGCCGCGATTGCCAATCTGCAGGATGCCGATTTCCGGGAAGTATCTCGTGTTTTCCTAGAGACCTATAAGGATACTTTGGTTGATATTAATAGCGAAATCAGCCCGAAAGACACCAAGCTGACCAAAAGCAATGTAACGCCATATACGAAAGAGGTTATGGACAAAGTCTCCAAAGTGTCTTACGAGGAAGCATTGCAAAAATTGCTGGGCAAGCGGACGCTTGATGGGAAATTAAACATCGCTGGCAATTCGGACAAGTTTGAGGCCGCGACAGAGGCGGAGAAAGCTTCCCTGCAAGCCGCTTGGGAAGCATACAAATTGCAAGTCAGAAGCAATTTCCCAAACCTGACTGACGATGAATTCAATGCCTATTTTAAGATAAAGGATATTGTGCGCCGTATTCATCAGGGTATTGGCAGCATTGGGGTTGAACGCTACAATGTGCTAATCGAAGGAGCAAGTGAGGTCAATACGGACGATATTCTGCTCGACGTAAAAGAGCAGACTCGGGACGCCAATCTTTCGAAAGATGCATATCTTAAAACGGCAGTCGATCCCGATTCTTATCTGGGTGTGCTCGAAGCAATGAATCGCTCGTACCTGATTAGGGAAGTCTCACCTTTTAAAGGTGATTATACGGATAAGCCGTTCAAGAACAAGGAAGAGCTGGAGCAGTATTTGGTCGATGCGGCCAGAGCTTACGCGTATGCAAGCTCGCGCCTGGACAAGGTATCCGATGAGTTGAACTACAAGTTTGAGGAACGTTTTGTAACGAATATTGTACCGATCTGGGATGATTTGCAGAATTTTATTGTTAATGCGGCTGAGGATTACTCGCATCAGGTCGCAGTGGATTTTGCACTTGTGAAGGAGGATATGCGAACCGGGAAGCTGATTGACGTTTCCGAATTGGAAGAATTATCCTTTGATCGAGGTTCCTTGAGCCCAGCATTTGATCCTGCAATTACGGCGTACAGTATGAATGTTGAACAAGCCGTAGAATCCATTCGTATTACGGCGAAGGCTACCGATAGCCAGGCGACTTTGACTGCTAAAGGTGAACCTTATGTGAACGGAATAAGCCAAACGTTTGGGCTGTCTATTGGGAAAAATGTAATTCCAATTACGGTAAAAGCACGTAATGGTTCAAGCAAGACCTACAGTGTAACTGTCGTCAGAGCCGGAGAATCCACCACGGTTCCATCGACACCTTCAACGCCTTCAACGCCTTCGACGCCAACTGGAGGAACAAATGATAATCAAGCAGGTACTTCTGGCAATAGTGGAACTGTTACTGTGAATGGTGGATCGTTGAGCCTGAGCGGGGTTAAAATCAATGTGCCAGCCGGAGCGATGGATAGCAGCGTCGTAATTTCTGTTAATAAAGTAAACCAAACCTCGAATCTGTTCTCGGATTCCACATTGAAACTGCTTGGGGATGTTTATGAGATTACGGCGAGCAAGAGCGGGGACTTCACCAAGCCGGTGACCGTTACCTTGCCATTCGACAAGAACAAGGTGAACTTTGAGAACTCGGTTGTGGGATTGTATTGGTTCAACGAGCAAACTCAAAAGTGGATTGCACTTGAACATCTGCAAGTGGATCAAACGAATGGAACGGTATCTGGAACCATTAATCATTTTACCAAGTTTGCTGTTCTGGTATCCGATAAGACGGTAACACCAATTCCGGAAGGAACCAAAAACTTCACGGATCTCGAAGGACATTGGGCTTCCGGCAGTATTATGGATCTGGTTGAACTCGGTGTGATCCAAGGTTATCCGGACAACAGCTTCAGACCGGATAAAAAAATGACCAGAGCCGAATTTGTTACTATTGTTATTAAAGCTTTAAATTTACAAGGCTCTTCTGATAAAGAGTTTGCGGATACCACCAGCCATTGGGCGCAAGACGCGATTTCCACTGCTGCAGGTCTAGGTATTGTTAATGGATATAGTGATAATACCTTTGGTCCAGATGAATTGGTGACCCGCGAGCAAATTGCGACGATGATCGTTCGGGCAGCGCAAATTGCGGATACAGAGAGCAATATCCGCTTCTCTGATGTTGCTGAAATATCCGGTTGGGCACGTTCAGCACTTGCCGCAGCCATTGCAAATGGTCTCGTTAACGGTTATCCAGACGGTACATTAAAACCGCAAGGAAATACGACTCGTGCCGAAGCTGCTACACTTATCCAAAGAGCTATTCAATTGACAAAATAAATCAAGATTTCAGAAAGGCTGCCCTCTAGCAAGTTTAACTTGTTGGGGAGCAGCCTTTGTGTATCTTGGAGTCTAGTTAATTCGTTTGGTTATAACGATATACCATTGTCTATAATTACGCGATTGAGCTTGGTATTCACCGAATTGGAGATCGTATCACCAACAGGACATTTGCTTTCCAGAAATTGTACAAACGGTTCAACCTTTTCGTCAGATGAACTGGTTTTAATATAGAACGTGTATCGAATATCGGAATAACCGGGGCGTACATCAGATCGGTTGAAAAATCCGTCAAGGTCCAGATCACCTTCAACCTCCACTCTGAAATCATCAAGCACTATATCGAATTTGGAGGCATAAACCCGGGCCACAATGGATTGACATGCGCCAAGGGAGGCAAGTAAAGCTTCTACAGGATTCATTCCCGTGTCAGTACCACCGAGGTTTGTTGGCTCATCGATGATCAGTTCGAATTGTCTCACTTTGGTGATTACTTTTACCCCGTCTTGTAGATGTGCGGTAGCTTTGAAAGTCTGAACATTAGCCATCCGATACCTCTCCTTTATAAAGCATGGTATGTAACTTGGTTTAGTATGGATTATAGTTCCATGTCTCACAAGCTGTCAATACAAGGGGGATAGAATTCGGTATTCTCTGTCAATTGAAAAATGGATAGCCTTGCGGCTATCCATTTCTCTGGCATCTCAACTTTTGAGCCAATGTGCTTATTCACTCATGACATGATCGTATTTTTCCTTCAAACGTTTGATGTCTGCTCGCGGCGGTGCTCCGAACATGCGGGAGTATTCCCGACTGAATTGCGACGCACTCTCGTAACCAACCAGAAATGCTACATCAGCAGCATCAGCCGATTCAGCCATAAGCATCCGACGGGCCTCCTGGAGCCTAAGTTGCTTCTGAAACTGAAGAGGACTCATGGCGGTGATTTCTTTAAAATGCCGGTGAAACGAGGACACGCTCATGTTGGCTGTCTCCGCAAGATCTTCAATCCGAAACGATTGCTCCCAATGCTGAACAATATGCTCGATGGCTTCCCGAATCCGGTAGCTGCTGCTGCCTTCCACCGCAATCTGGGCAAGTTCGGCTCCATAGGGTCCCTGCAGAAGCCGGTACAGAATTTCTCGCGTATAGAGTGGGGCAAGGAACGGGATTTCTCCCGGTGTATCCAACAGCCGAACCAGCCGCAGTACAGCATCTTGAATGGAGGGCTCCATCTGTCCAACGAACAGGGCACGTCTGGCGTTTTCTCTGGACGTGACCTTAATATCACAATCGTTCAACACTTCAAGAATCTGATGCTGTGTAAACTCAAGCTTGAGACTCAGGTAAGGCATAGCAGAGGAAGCTTTTATAATCTGACCAATCACCGGCAGGTTCATGGAAGCAATCAGATAATTGGAGGATCCGTATTCGAATCTTTCCTGTGCCAGCAAGATTTCTTTCAAACCTTGAACGATTACACAAAATGAAGGCTTATAAACCCGGTAAGCCGGTTCACTAATGCTGGAATGCTGATAGACATACAGGGAAGGGATTGCCGTTTCCTTGGAGCTATTATGAATGGAATGACGCTTGATCAGTTCGGTGAGCTCCTGTTGCTGCTGACCTCCGTTATCGGACATACAAATCCTCCTTGAGAGTTGTTCTTGCTTCATTATAAGCGTTAACGACCTTAGACAAAAGTGGGTGTGATAGGATCAGGCAATCAATTAAGACAAATGATATACCGTTTCGTTCTGTTAGTTCGGCATAATAATATTAGGCTTGCAGGCTGAATAATCCAGTTTGATCTTAATCGGGAAAAACAATTCAAGTAATTTGGTCTTATGAAATCAAACGGAGAAAGGAAGTTTGTATAATGCAAAAACGAACATTGGGAAATAGTGGCTTGGAAGTTTCGGCAATTGGGCTTGGTTGTATGGGAATGAGCTACGGGTATGGTCCAGCTTCGGACAAAACGGAGATGATCGCGGTCATGCGGGAAGCTGTTGAACGCGGTGTAACTTTCTTTGATACCGCCGAAGTCTATGGTCCATATATCAATGAAGAACTCGTCGGCGAAGCACTTTCTCCTGTACACGATCAGGTTGTCATAGCAACGAAGTTCGGATTTGACATTCAGGATGGCAAACAGAGCGGGATGAATAGCCGTCCTGAGCAGATTCGGAAAGTTGCCGAAGAGTCTCTTAAGCGGCTAAAGATCGATGCGATTGATTTGTTTTATCAGCACCGTGTTGATCCGGATGTGCCGATTGAAGAGGTTGCCGGAGCCGTGCAGGATCTGATTCGAGAAGGCAAAGTGAAGCATTGGGGGCTGTCGGAAGCCGGCGTAAACACGATTCGGCGCGCGCATGCCGTTCAGCCGGTAGCAGCTGTCCAGAGTGAATATTCCTTATGGTGGAGACGTCCAGAAGAAGAGCTTATTCCAGCGCTTGAGGAGCTTGGTATTGGTTTCGTTCCTTTTAGTCCTTTGGGTAAAGGATATCTCACGGGAAGTTTTAACGCGAAAACAACGTTTGATCAGGGTGATTTGCGTAATATTCTGCCACGCTTCACACCAGAGGCGTTGGAGGCCAATCAGGTGCTGGTCGATCTGTTGAAAGAGAAGGCGGAGAAGATTCAAGCTTCCCCTGCACAAATCGCACTTGCTTGGCTGCTGGCCCAAAAACCATGGATCGTGCCGATCCCGGGAACGCGCAAGTCGAGTCGTCTCAAAGAAAATATGGGTGCAGCGGACATTGAGCTTACACCCGAAGATGTACAGAGCATTAATGATGCAGCCTTAAAAATCACCCTGATGGGTTCGAGATATACAGAGGAGCTGGAGAGAAGAACAGGTCTCTGATGCATTTTAGTATGCCAGAAAGCTGGGTGGAAAGATTGAGTAAACGGTTATCGAACCAAGTGAAGCAAATCGTAGTCGAGAGATTGGAGTCCCAGATCAAATGGGAAGAAAATCCGATTTTCAAAGAAATGTACCTCAGTTATTGGATAAAATTAACGTTAGATTTATCTAAATCCAATTAAAGGAGTGTTTGATTATGGAATATGTAAAACTGGGTCGTACCGGACTGGACGTTTCAAGATTATGTCTTGGTTGCATGAGCTATGGAGTCCCTGAACGCGGAATTGCTCCATGGTCGTTGAACGAGGAAGAAAGTCGTCCTTTTATCCAAAAAGCGCTGGACTTGGGTATTAACTTCTTTGATACTGCCAACGTCTATTCGGATGGTACAAGCGAAGAAATCGTGGGTCGTGCGTTGAGGGATTTTGCTCGTCGTGATGAGGTTGTTATTGCAACAAAAGTATACTTCCGCATGAAGCCGGGGCCGAACGGCGCAGGTTTATCAAGAAAAGCTATTATGAATGAGATTGATAATAGTTTAAAGCGACTAGGGACTGATTATGTGGATCTGTATCAGATCCATCGTTGGGACAGTAGTACTCCAATTGAAGAAACCATGGAGGCCCTTCATGATGTGGTTAAGGCGGGTAAAGTCCGATACATTGGTGCTTCTTCGATGTACGCCTGGCAGTTTATGAAGGCTCAGTATACTGCCGAACGCAATGGCTGGACCCCATTTGTCTCCATGCAAAATTTACTTAATTTGTTGTATAGAGAAGAGGAAAGAGAGATGTTACCTTTTTGCGCAGAAGAAGGAATCGGCGTCATTCCCTGGAGTCCACTTGCCAAAGGAAGACTTACACGGGATTGGAATGAACAAACAGCCCGTTCATCGAACGACGAAGCAGGAGACCGACTTGCTGCGGGAATGGTTGATTCCGATCGTAAAATAGTGGAGACTGTCGCTGATATTGCAAACAAACGGGGTGTTTCCAGAGCAACCGTTGCGCTGGCATGGGTATTGCAAAAAGAAGGAGTCACCTCACCAATTGTTGGTGCAACGAAGGAACATCATTTGGAGGATGCTGTAGCAGCGTTGTCCGTGAAGCTGGATGCGCAGGAAATTGCAAGCCTGGAGGGATACTACGTACCACACAAAATATTCGGCATGTAAGTTCCTTCTAGCCCTAATAACGATAAAGGGTTGCCAATCGAATAGAAATGTGTATAATTGGAGTCACATCAGAATATTCGAATGTTTTCTAGGGTTCCGCGGCAATTGTGTCGGTCTGGTCCGAGAGAAAACTCACAGCCTGTTGGTTGTGTCACGGAGGGACAAAAGCCTGGGAGATGAACTGCTTAATGCAGTTTGTTTCCCGGGCTTTTTTATTTTGGCTTCATGTAACTAATAATACACGTAGCAATATTTGAAAAGGAGTGTGACAGAGATGAACAAAACCTGGTTGTCCGTCGTTATTGCAGCTTTATTTGAAGTCGGTTGGGTCATTGGACTGAAACATGCCAGTGGTTTTCTGGAATGGGGGGCTACACTGGTCGCCATTATTGTCAGCTTTACCTTGATGATTGCGGCTTCCCGCTCACTTGATGTAGGAACGGTGTATGCGGTGTTTGTTGGCCTAGGTACGGCAGGGACTGTGCTGGCAGAGATTGTTTTGTTTGGTGCAGCGGTTCAAACCGGGAAAATGGTGCTCATCGGGGTTCTTTTACTGGGTGTAATCGGTCTTAAAATGCTTAGCAAAGGAAAAACAAAGGAGGTCCATGAATCATGAACTGGGTATTTCTAGTTTTAGCTGGTGTCTTTGAAATGATTGGGGTTCTGATGATTAATAAACTGCACAAAGATCGTAACCTGATTTCTATCGTGCTCTTGGTTGCAGGATTTGGATTAAGCTTTCTGTTCCTATCCTTGGCGATGAAGACTCTTCCGATGGGAACAGCATACGCCGTATGGACCGGAATCGGTGCTTCCGGGGGAGCCATTCTTGGCATGATATTTTATGGAGAACCCCGAAATGCGTTAAGGCTTCTGTTTATTGCCATGGTGCTCGGATCAGCAGTTGGGTTGAAATTGGTGAGTTAATGGATTGAATGAACGAAAAAAGAAAAGCGTTGAGTTCAGATTTCACTCCTGAACTTAACGCTTTTCTGAGATTTAAAAGTTTTAGTTTAAGGTTGTACAATTTTATCAAGATAGTAATTCTGTATCCATCCCCATGCCTGATATTTATAACTGTAGACATATAGATAAGTCATCCCATCTACAAGAACGCTTTCAGTCCCACCGTAGACCATATCGCCATAAACATGTGAACCAATATTCACACCAGTAGGTGACGGAGTTTTCCGGAAATTAGAATAATCATTTACTTTATAGTAGGATGACAAAGCCATTATGCTAACATCTGAATTAGGTAACTGCTGAACAACCGCTGGTGTAGATGATGGAATGATATCGGTATTGCTTACATCTTGAGCTGCAAAAGCTCCGGAAGCTGGAAGTAACGTTGTGGCCAATAGGGAAGCTGCAATGAATTTTTTCAACATTTGAAATTCTCCTTTTTAATTAGGATTAGAATACTTTGCTTTTTGAGTATTAATAATCTCTAGTTGTGGTCAAAAAGGAATTTCTTCTAACTTAAGTGAAAGTGAGATTTTATTAAATATAACTGTAACTTTATATAAAACTCCTTTCTATTTACTATTCTCTGTATATGTACCAGTGAACAGGTATAATATACCATATTATGTAATGGAAAAACTTTGAAATATTTATGTCATTTGGAATTATGGTATATATATAATTTATAAAATAGTGATAAATCTCATAGCAATAAGCTTGATCCAACGGATGAAAACATAAGATATTAGAAGCTAGAGAAAACATTAATGATTTGAAAATGGAGTGGGTTAATCTTAATGGTCAAAAAGATTTGTTAGAATATCTTGAAAAGATAATATACAGATGCGTTTTTTAATGTTATCCTTATGTGTTACGTTTTGAAATGAGAAATACGTCAAATGAATATTTGTTGCGTAAATTAAGGAGACCTAATGACATTTAAAGACTTGAATATTATACCCGCAATTTTGGAAGGCTTGAGCAAAGCAAACTATACTGCCCCGACACCTATACAGGAACAGGCAATTCCAGCCGTATTAGCAGGCAGAGATTTGCTTGGCTGTGCGCAAACAGGGACAGGAAAGACGGCAGCATTTTCTGTACCCATCATTCAATTACTAAGCGAAAAGTCGAACGGCCCCAAAGCCGCACGTCATATTCGTTCATTGATTCTAACACCGACAAGAGAACTGGCGATTCAGATCTCGGATAACATTAAGGCTTATAGCCGTTACACGGATATTCGTTGTGCCGCTATCGTAGGTGGTGTTTCGCAAAAAGTTCAGGAACGTGCACTCAATCAAGGTGCAGATATTATTATTGCAACGCCCGGAAGATTGATTGACTTGGTCAATCAAAAGCGTATTGATCTGAAACATGTGCAAATACTGGTTCTTGATGAAGCAGACCGCATGTTGGATATGGGCTTCATTCACGATGTGAAGCGAATTATCGCGAAGATGCCGAGTAAGAAACAGACGCTGTTCTTCTCAGCTACCATGCCTCCGGAAATTACAAAAATGGTAAAAACGCTGTTGGTGGATCCGGTAAAAGTAGAAATTACACCCGTATCCTCCACAGTGGATCGAATTGAGCAGTCCATATATCTATTGGAAAATGGCAAAAAACAGAGTCTGTTGAATCATATCCTACAGGATAAGTCCATCGTTTCGGCACTGGTGTTCACCCGTACGAAGCGCGGAGCAGACCGTGTAACTCGCGATTTGTCCAAAGTGAATATTACGGCCCAGGCCATTCATGGCAACAAATCGCAGAATGAGCGTCAAAGAGCTCTGAATAATTTCAAGAGTGGAGTTACGCGGGTGCTGGTAGCGACAGATATAGCGGCAAGGGGTATTGATGTTGAAGAGCTTTCACATGTAATCAACTTCAACCTGCCTAATATTCCAGAAACATATGTCCACCGAATTGGTCGTACGGGCCGAGCTGGACATAGCGGAATGGCGATTTCCTTTTGTGAGAAGGAGGAACTTCCGTTCCTCAAGGATATCGAGAAGGTAATTAAGAAAACCATTCCTGAAGTGAAAAATCATCCTTATCCGATGACAAGTGTCCCTGCTTTTGTAAAATCGAATCAAACATCGAAGTCTGCAGGCCATAAATCTGCAGCTGATAAACCTGCGAAGGCAAAAGCGAATCCTGCTCGCAAGCCAAAGTCCGAGTGGTTTAAAAAGAGTGGCAAAGCCAATCACAGTAAACCAAACAGTAGTAATCCAAATAGCGGTAAACCAAACCACAATAGTACAAGTCACAGTAAACCAAAGAGCAGCAAAGTGAATAAAGCTCTTTAAAATAACGAGCAAAATGCCTTCTCCATTTCGTGGAGGAGGTTTTTTTATGGCTTTAGCCTGTTGAGTGCGTGAAACGCGCGAAACAAAAAACCACCCGCTATGCGGGTGGAGGGATCGAGGG
>NZ_JAROCD010000018.1:0-122139 GCF_030433635.1 Paenibacillus vandeheii | reverse complement strand
CACTCGTTGTTCAGTTTTCAAAGATCAAACTTGTTTCGCTACTAAGTTTCGTTCATCTCAGCAACTTTTATATCTTACCACTTCCGAACCAACTTTGCAAGCTCTTTTTTTAAGTTTCTTTCGAAGCTTATTCGTTTCGCTTGCCGCACCGTCTTTCTCGTGTTTTCTTGGCCGGACTTAGAATATACCATGTAGAAAAATTAATTGCAACCCTTAATTAATAATTAATATTAATTTATTTCCATTATCTAAAAACAAATAGAATTGTTCTGTTTCCCTTCTACCCATTCAATGTCTTTCAATCAGACCCATAAGTTAGACCCAATAGATATAACAATGTTAAGCATCATTATCTTATAGTGAAGTGGTAGTAGTTACTGTTCTTAGTAAACTGAGTAGCTACTCCTTTTAAACAAACACTATAAAGCTGCTCAAGGGATAATTACTTTCATATCGCACATACTCAATACCCTTTATATAATAGAGATAAGAGATCATGTTTGAGGAAATCTACATCTAATAATGACTCTCTCCGTCAGAGATGAGTACTGACTCTAGTATTTGTTTTTTCATATAATAGCTTTTGAAACAATAACAGGATTGCAGATATAGCTAGCCAACTACCCACGACTATCTCCTCCCCCTCAGCCCTTGAATCTTCCCATCAAAACTGTATCGTAATACCGACCGTCCGCGTGTCGCCGATCCCTTTTCAACGTCCCCTCTATCTCGAAACCCATCCTCTTGTAAAGCTCCATCGCTTTATCGTTCGTTCCTACCACGTTCAAGGTCATCTTCACAATTCCATTCATATCTGCCCAATCCACCGAGAGCTCAAGCAGTTTCTTGCCGATCCCGTAACCCCACAACTCTCTCGCTACACAAACCCCAAATTCAACTTTATGAGAAAATCGTTTTAGATCTACGCCCTCGCATCGAGAATACCCTACGATTTGTTCCTTTACGAGGGCTACGAGAAACAGGTTTCTCTCCTTTTCCGTGTCCAACCGGATTATTTCTTCGAATCCCGCCGGATCAATGAATCCCTCACCTTGTTCGCGATCCATGTTCTCGGTCTCTCCATCCAACTGTACACGGAGTGAAGACAATGCTTCAGCATCCTTTTCCTCTGCGGACCTAACCGAGTAGGTTAATCCGTTTACGTTAAATTTCTGTTGATCGATGATCATATTTTATAATCCGTCCAATCCTCTATTTTTTTGCCTCATCATAATTATGCTCTACCCTACTTCAGACGGACTCTTGCCCGTAAGCATCTTGAACACCTGACTGAAATACGTCGCGTTGCGGAACCCGGTCATCTCACTAACCTCGTAGACCATGTAATGCCCTGACTGTAACAGTTCCATCGCTCGTTGAATCCGGTACCCGTTCACATAACTCACAAAGTTCTCTCCAGTTACTCTTTTGAATAGCTGGCTCAAATATTTGGGGTGTACAAACAGACCCTTGGCAATGGCTTCAAAACTGATCTCTTCAGCATAATGCTTTCCAACGTACTGTTTCACCTGCTCCACCAGTTTATTGCTTTTTTTCTCGCCCATTTCTTTCCGTGTCTGTTCTATCCAGCTTTGAATAATGCCGTCCATCCAGCATATCAGATCCTGCAGCCCATATTTCGATTGAATTTCCCGCAAAAAATTACTCATCGCTACCGGCGGTGCCAACGTGGGATAATGTCGGTTCCAGCTATGAATCAACGTGTTGAATAGGCTCACCGCCACAACCTGCACATCCTGAATACTGGTACCACTCCCTTCGTTCAGCAGATTGCGAACATGAACCCATATCTCCTCTGCCAGATCAGTCCTCATATCCGCCCAGGACTCATTCCATTGTCGCAGCAATAGCGAGTAATCCGTCACGCTCGGCGTATAGGCATCTGTTGAATCATACCGATATACGCGGCTCCCACCCTGAAACTCTGCTTTCTCCAGCGCCTCCCTGCTCTCCAGATAGGAGTCCATCACTTCACATAAGTGACCTTTGGATGTCCCAATACCTGCACTCATTTCGATCTTGAGGTACGTAAAAATCTGATCAATCATCCGTTCAACAATCGACTCCATATGCTCTAGCATATCCTTCTCACCAAATAGAAGCAGTACAAACACCTGATCCGAATAGTCCACGATCTCCACCTGGCATTCATTTAGCTGCGAAGTCTGTTCCCTGGCGGTCTCCTGAATAATATCCGCTGCCCCATACCTTAATAGCTGCCAGTCCCGCTCTTTCATCCGTGTCAGAAATGCAGGCCGATACAACTGCAAACTGATGGCGCGTACCTGAGCAGGCATGCGAATACCTACATAATCCATACGCTCCGCAGGTAATTCCTCTTCCTTATAGCGTGTAGTTAACAGTTCGTGGAGAAACAATTTGCGCAGATAGGGAACCACCCGCCCAATCTCCTGTTTGTACGTCCGCTCCAGCCGCTCATGCCGCTCCCGCACATCCTGTTCGAGTAACACCTCACGCAAAACAGACTCAATCTCCTCCACTTCAGCGGGTTTTAGCAAAAAATGATTCACACCCCAGCGCATGGCCGCCCGGGCATTCTCGAATTCATCATATCCGCTAAGGATGATGATCGGCAGATGAGGATGGTCCCGCCTCAATGTTTGCGTGACTTCAAGTCCCGTCATGCCTGGCAAATAGACATCCGTCATCACCAGATCCGGTCGCAGCCGATGGAACAGCTCCAGTGCATCCATGCCATTGGAAGCCGTTCCTGCGATGCTAAGGCCAAGAGAGGGCCAATCAATATGCTCGGTCAATGCTTTTACAATATGCGGATCATCGTCTACAAGCATAATGGTTTTCATTCATTTTCACCGCCCAGCCAAAAGTTTAATTGTTCTTCCGTCTCAATACGCGGCAGCGTAATGGTCACTTCCACCCCGCCTGATTTACCCGCGCATATATCAACGCCATATCCAGTTCCACAATACAGCTGTATACGCTGATGTACATTTCGTATACCAATCCCAGACGTCTCTTCCAGCTTCCACCCTTCAGGAAGACCCTGTCCGTTGTCCTGAATGCGAATGATGATTTTGGGTACGTGCTGCGCAGACTTTCTGGGCGGTCGATAGCCCATGGATTGGCTGCCCGGTTCAGATGACTCTGGTGACTCGGCGATAAGGCAGGTTGGAGATTCCTTTGCCCCAGTTAGATTGTTGCACTCCGATTCCCGCATATCCACCTGTATGCGAAGTTTTCCTTCCTTCGGATGTCCATGCATGACCGCATTCTCGATAAAGGGCTGCAAAATGATTTTGGGAATGTAGCACCCGCGCACTTGTGGATCGATATGCTCCTGATAATCAATGGAGAATGGCAACCGCTCGGACTGAATGCTGACGTAGCAACGGGCATGCTCCAGCTCATCACGCACCCGGATAAATAGTTTGCCGCCGCTCAATCCAATACGTAGCAGTTTGCTGAGTTGGACAATCATGCGGCTAATGTCCTTGGCTTCATAATCGAGAGCACGCCAGTGAATCATGTCGAGTGTGTTGTAGAGAAAATGCGGTTTGATTTGCGCCTCCAGCAAACCGGTCTGGGCTTCACGCTTCGCGCGGTTCTCTTCCTTAACCTGGTCCATCAGCTCTGTCAGCTGTGAAGCCATATGGTTAAAACCATAAGCCAAATGGGCATATTCCTCGGTGAACGAAAGCTGAACCCGGGTATTGAAGTCCCCTTTCTCCAGTTGCCTCATCCGTTTGATCAACTGACGTAAAGGGCGGACAATCCGCCGCACGAACAAATACGCGAGTATCGCCGAGCATAACAACCCCAGCACGGCTATTCCAAGGACCTGCCATCCGGCCTGCCTTACCGGAGATAACAGCGTGTGCACAGGGATAGTCTGTACGAGACGCCACTGAAGCATGGCAGGCCTTGAATATAGAACAAGCTGCGCTCCTCCGGCCTTGCCGGAAACTACTTCAAATCCGTCCTGCCCGTGCTCGGCGTGCTCCTGAATCCATGCGCTATCTACAACAGGTTCACTTTCCCCGGGTACAGAGGCATTTGCAGATATATTTTCAGAGGTATTAATAGAAGATAAAATTTTTGAGTTACCTTTGGTTAAGGTCAAATCCTCATCAGACGTTCCCTCTACATTGTCCTCACCCATCTGCATAACGACGTTGCCTGCGGTATCCACCAACAGTACCTGTCCATCCAGCACCATGGGCATATCTGCAAATCTACGTACAATGTCCGCTCGACTCAGGCGGATAAGCACGTAGGCTACCGTCCCACCCCGGCTATCAAAGATTCGCTGGGCGTATCCTATTAGCGATTGGCCAGACTCATTTTCCCGCAGAGGTACCCAGGCCGCGTCCGCCTGCTGCAGTGCAGCAAACCATGAATCATCGGCAATCGTATCCACTGGATAGATGCGTTCAGCCATTGTGACGGTGACACCGTTGAAGGCATCCGTATACAACTCTATTGATGTAATGCCCTCACTGACTACCAACGTGTGCTCCAGTATTTTGGATACCTCGCGCCGTTGGTGAATCTGTGTCAGCCTTCCCGTTCCCTTTGTTTCCAGCAAATTCGACAGCTCACGGTTGCTCGCCAGAGCATAGGCCGTCCCTGTCACACCTGTAATAAAATCAAACCCCCGGCGCGTACTCTCATTCAGGAGAGCCAGCCGCGCTTTGCTAATTTCGGTAAAGGTGACGGCAGAAAAAGACTGGTATGCCAGCCAGACAATAATCGAAACAAGCAGCAGGTTAAACGCAATAAAGCAAGTCACCATCAACGTGGAGAGCTTGCTTTGTTGCAGCTTTCGATTTAGGAATAGCGACAATCTTCGTTTCCGCATGTGGAATCAACTCGTTTCGTCTTGGAATTACCCTTTGAGCCCGGAGGTCGCGATTCCTTCCACGAAGTATTTTTGACACACGATAAATACGATAAAGCAAGGCACCAGTGACAGCACTGACATCGCAAACATTGGGCCCCAATCGGATTGGGAACTGGAATCGAGGAATAGGCGAAGGCCCAGCGGCACCGTGTATTTGCTGACATCACTCAGATAGATCAACTGGCTGAAGAAATCGTCCCATGTCCACAAAAAGGTAAAGATCATCGTCGTCACCAGCGCCGGAAAGGCCAGCGGAATAATAATTTTGGTGTAAATTCGTACAGGACCACATCCATCAATCGTAGCCGCTTCATCCAGCTCTTTGGGTAATCCCCGGAAGAACTGGACCATCAGGAAAATGAAGAAGGCATCGGTCGCCAGCCACTTTGGCACTACCAGCGGCAGATACGTATTCACCCATTCCAGATGGTTGAACAGAATATATTGAGGGATCAGCGTCACATGGTGTGGCAACATGATCGTCATGAGCATTAAGCCAAAGCAAATCGCTTTGAACCGAAAATTCAATCGGGCAAAGGCGTATGCCGCCATTGAGCAGGAAATGACATTGCCCAATACAGCTCCCAGCGACAGGACGACGGAGTTGGTCAGAAAACGGGAGAAGGGATTGCCCTGAATGCCCGTCCAGCCATTGATGTAATTTTGCCAATTCCATTCTTGCGGCCAGAACCAAGTCTCGGTAAAAATCATATGTCCCGGTTTGAAAGAGCTGCCCAGCATCCAGAGCACCGGATACAGCATGACAAAGGCAATGACCGAAATCAGTACATGTTTGGCGACTACCCCTGCAGCAGAGTTTCGTTGTCCAATCATGATTTCCCACCATCCTCATAGTGCACCCACAGCTTGCTGCTGCGGAATACCAGCAATGTAAAGACCCCGATCAGGATTACCAGTACCCAGGCCATCGCGGACGCATAACCCATCTGGAAGAACGAGAAGCCTTTTTTGTACAGGTATAGAGAGTACATTAATGTTGAATTGACAGGCCCTCCGCTGCCGTTACTGATGACGAAAGCCTGAGTAAAGGACTGGAAGGACGTGATCAGCTGCATCACGAGATTGAAAAAGATCACCGGTGACAGAATCGGCAGTGTGATATAAAAGAATCGCCGGAGCGGTCCGGCACCGTCAACCGCAGAAGCTTCGTCATATTCAGGTGGAATCTGCTTCAAACCTGCCAGGAAAATAATCATCGACGATCCGAACTGCCATACCGACAGCAGCACGATTGAATACAGGGCATACTTCGGGTTGGCGACCCAATCGGGTGCTTTTATGCCGATCATGGCGAGCAAACCATTAAGAAGTCCATCACCGCCCAGCATTTTGCGCCACAGCATCGCAATGGCTACACTACCCCCAAGAAGGGTTGGGATGTAATACACCGTACGGTAAATACCGAGCCCGCGAATGCCCTTGTTCAACAGCATCGCCACCAGCAGGGCAAAAATCAGCTTGATCGGTACGGATACGGCAACATACGTAAATGTGACTTTGAGCGATTGAATAAACAGTTTATCCGATGTAAACATCGTGGTGTAGTTATCCAGACCGACCCAGGAAGGGGCGGCCAGGATACTATAGTCGGTGAACGAAATGTATAAGGAAACGAGCATCGGACCAAGTGTCAGAAACAATAAACCAACCAACCATGGAGCCAGGAACAGAAGGGCCGCTCTATTATGGGCATATCTCCGTTTCACCCGCCGGGCTGCCACACGCTCGGTTCGGGCTTGACTGACCTGTGTTGTACTCATCTTCGCAACCTCCCCGCGGAATATGAAGTATGGAACCGTTCAAGTGTTATTGACTCGACGCAAGTGTCGCCTTGGCACCTTCAATAAACTGCGCAATTATATCCGGTGTGTTGCCTTGACCAAAGGCGATCTGCTCGCTTGCACTTTTGAAGCTGGTATCCACTTCGGAAAAACCTTGCGGGTAGGGTGGATCAATCTCACTGGAGTTTTTCGAAACGACATCGATAAATTGGAAGATCGCTTGCTCCGCTTCGGGCAGCGTAGGCTGCATCTTCTCCCGGATGCTGGAATTGACGGGTACTCCGCGCTCCGAACCGAGAATAGCAGTAGCTTCGGGATCATTCACCATGAAGTCGATAAACATCGCCACTTCCTTCGGATGTTTCGTTTTGCCATAACCGGACAGGAACTGGCCCGCTTTCAGGTATTCACCGATTTGCTTTTCATCCACACCATGCGGAAGCACTTGTATCCCGAGCTTATGATCCTGATTTTTGTTCACTTGCTGGAACGTCAGCAATTGGTTAGACCAGGCAAAATCCATGGCTGCTGTACCAAGCGAAATCGGGCGTGTTTCCAGTGCATTCGTCGTGGATGCCGTCACTTCTGCAGAGGTCGCACCCCCGTTCTCACGAAGTGCACCCCACATGTCAAACCATTGCTGAAGCTCTTCACTGGTAGCTGTCAGCGTCCCACCATCAAATAGGCCCTTGCCTGTTTGCCGGATAAAAACTTCAAACATGTTGGTGGTTCCCGAAACATCTGCCGAACCGAAGAAACCGTCACCCTTCTCTGCTGCAATCTTGGCAGCGATATCGCTAAAATCCTTCCACGTCCAGCTTTCCTGCGGCTCCTCAATCCCGAGTTCCTTGAATACGGTCGCGTCATAGATGACCCCTGGTGCATTTACGCCTAAAGTAATCGCGTATAATTTATCGTCAATCGATCCGGCTTTGAGCATGCTCTTGTCATGATCGTCTGTACGCAGCTCTTTGCTCTCTGCGTAAGGGGTCAGGTCAAGTAAAGCACCACGCCGGGCAAAATCGGTAAGAAAGGCATAATCCATCTGTATGATATCCGGCGCATTGGAACCGGCTACCTGTGTGGTCAGCTTGTCAAAGTATCCATCCCAACCGGAATATTCCGGTTTGATGGTAATACCAGGGTGTTTCTCTTCAAACAGCTTGATCACTTTGGTCGTAAGATCGTGGCGAGTCTGCGATCCCCACCAGGTCATACGAAGTTCAATTTTGCCGGAAGCCTCACCATCATCCCCTCCTTCATTGGAGGAAGCAGATGGTCCTGAAGATCCTCCGGAACAGGCTGTAGCGAACATTAACAGGGATAGGCAGAACAGGGTTACCCACTTTTTGGTATTCAACATGAATGAATTTCCTCCCCTTTTGCTATTGTGGAATCGCTTACAAAACTATTGTAACGGCCTATGGCTGCTCTTGACATAAACAAAAGTAAGCTTTCCTGTCAAAAAAGTAAGGGGTTGGGACAAAGGTCCATTCAATCGAGCATTTGCATAAATCCAAAGATCGCCTTTCTTTCGGCAAGATATAGATCGATATTTAAGTGATTAAATAACCACCAGAAATGATGCCCCGGTGGTTATCATATATACTGCAATCTTTATATAGCGGGCAGTGCCTCGCTACATCTCAACGGTGGTCCTTTACTGATTTTGCCTGACCCTTTCAGGATTGCGTCACAGCAGTTGATGACACCTTATGCTGAGCCAGATGTTTCTTCATCTTCGCTACTTCGGTTCCTGCCAGCATCATAATGCCAATTCCGTGATTGTCATTCGTCACCGTGAGCAGGTCTTTATTGTAGTACTCTTCAGTAAAGGCATATCTTGATCCACTGCACACACCATGTACATTTCCCTGACGGTCAATCGCTTTACAGGTCAATCCGTTCCAAGCCCGCTCAGCCGCTTCAATGTAACGCGCGGGTTGATTTAACCAGCCAAAACGCACTCCCCGTGCAAAACCATAGGCAAACATCGCGGTACAGGAGGCCTCCTGGTATGTTTCCGAATCATTTAATACCTGATGCCACAATCCATGCTCTCCTTGCAGAGCTGCGTATCCTTCACATAATTCATTGAAGAAGGCAATTAAAGCCTGACGCTCCGGGTGCTCTGCCGGCAAAGCTTCCAATACCTCAGACAACGAAAAGAGTGTCCATCCGTTTCCCCGTCCCCACGGAATCTGTGTCGCCTGTCCATATTTGAAATCGTATACGTGAGACATGATCTTAAAATCAGGCATGAACAAATACTTCCGATACAATAAAAATTGTCTGGCCGCTTCATCCAATGGCGACATATCCCCTGTCAGTCGGGCATACCGCACGAGAAACGGTGTGCTCATATAAAGGTCGTCTGCCCACATTGTGTTCTCGGCAAATTCTCCGATACACTCGCGGTAAAATGAACCGTCTGGCTGTCGTTCCAACCGGGTCAGCATAAAATCCGCAATCCGATCCGCAATAGGCAAGAACGTCGGCTCCTGACATTCTGAATAAGCTTCCAGCATCGCGGAGCCAAACGAGCCACAGTTATCCAGCATTTTCAGCATAACCAATTGCTGGTTAACCGCCGGAAAACCGTACTGCTCCCGATCCCACAATGAGTACTCATCCATACGGGTACACGCCTGTACATGATCTGCTGCATAACGCATAATATCAGGTCGCTGCAAATAACGTCCGGTCTGCAACAGACCATACACGGTGACACCCAACGGATAGTCCCAACGACCATAGTTGGTCACACTGCCTACTGTCCATTTGTTACTGAGCATTGCATTTTCATAATAGGGACGTATCCATGCATCCGGCCTGTCCAGCTGCCAATACACGCGTCCATTTTGTGCCCGGTAGCTACCCGTTTCTTCTCGGTTATCCTGCATTATACTTCCTTTATACACCCGATCTGTACGCATCAGATCCTGCAAATCAGGTTCGATCTCCTCCGATTTAAAAGGGCCGAGATATAACCACGACTCTCCGGAAGCTCCGTGCACACGCTGAGGAAGCTCCAGTTCTAGTTGCTCTCCATTCACCGTTGCGTTTATAACAAAATCCCATAGCTCAGCCTTATCACTACATTCACTGCGAACCAACAGATCGTTCCGTCCAAAAGATGCGGGTATCTCCACGTCGAATGGGCCCGCTTCCTTTAATTGAAACGCCAATTCGCCGTTCAGCCATATATTCAGTGGTCCGGAAGATTGACCAGTCAAACGGATGGCGCAATCGCTTGAATCCCTGTTGATTAACCGTGTCCACGCATAAATTCGCTGACCAGGAAGATGTCCGTACATTCGCTCAAGTGTCGGTTGCGTCTGCTTTTCCGCTGACCATTGCGGTTCTGGCAGCCACTCTAGTCTGTGATCCTCTTCTTTTCCGAGCAAGTTCCATTCTGGATGACTGTCCTCCGCTCTGCCGGATATATGATCCAGGTGAAACGTGAGCAACTCTTCCGAATCTACCGGTTTGGAATATACCCATCCGGCCTGCCCCTGTCTCTCCTGGAAAGGAGCGAGCACATTCAGAATGCGCACTTTTCCCTCATCCGAGCCAAACTGGCATCCAAAGCCCGCAGGTGTAGACTTCATCTCCAGCAACAACGTATTCCATCCCGGCTTAATGTCGATTCCCAGCTTCACGGTCGCGTCCAGGCTGATCTCATCCATTACCGTGGAGCGATATACCAATTGCTCGTTAAAATAGAAGCGAACCGGTCCATAACAGCGGACCAGCACATCCAGATTGCGATCTTCATCCCCCCAAACCAGTGCTGCGGCGTAGGAAACCTGATCTTTTGGGGCATCAGGGAAGCGTTTATTCAAATTCAGATCATACAGACCTTTTTCGTTTTGTAAAATACCAGACTTCTGGAATACCCGATATACAAAATCAGCCTGCGCATTGGCCCCAATATACCTCTCAGCTAGCACCTTCAATACTCGATCCTGATCTTCCCCAAATCGATAATACACGCTCTGCGGTTCACTAAAATACGTTGTCATTGAATGCCCACATCCCTCTCTATTATCATACAGGGTATAGCGCTTAACCTTTGTGAGAATTTCCCTTGTTGAAGGGTTCACGATGGCTTGTTAACCTTAAGAACAGACGAATAATAATCCAAGTATAACTGACATGTTCTATAGTGGCTACAGATTTTTGATTACGCTTACAAATAAATAATTGTGTTTTCAGTCTGACGGTAAAACAATACAACGGACTACATCGTTGTAGTCCGTCTCATTTAAATTGCACTTATCCGAAAATATCAAAGTTAACGAATAGCTTCCCGGTTTCTTCATATACGGATTTCGTTAATCCTTCGCCGTCAGCATCTACGCGAATGTTCAAATCATATAGACCTCTTGCCTCATTCATCTTATTGCCCAATTGCAAAGTAATACGTGTCCCGGATTGTACACTTACTTTAATCTTAAGCGTATGATCATCATTGCTGATCTGACTGCTATCAATCGTATAAGACTCACCATCAAGTACATAAGAATCATTTACACTAAACTGGAAAGCATCCGTAGAGTACTCAATCATGCCATCCACAAAATCTTCCCCTACTTCGTAGTTTAAAGAAAATGGAGCATTCTCATATTGAACCTGGAGATACTTGGTTTTGGCGTTGCTTGAGTCAAAACCAAAATCATTGGACCCTATAGTCGGCACGTCTACTGGCATTTCTCCTTTCACCAGCGTAAATGCCAGCACATGTGATGCATCCTTAGGCGACTCATTACCCGCTGAATCCTTGGCAGTAACCACATATTTGTAGTCTCCCGGAATCAAATTTTCCAACTTGGTAATCGCAAGAGAACCATCCGCTTTGCTTTTGGCAAGGGGAATTCCTTCGTCCAGCTCTCCTTCATCCACGACTCCGTTCGTATTCGCATCAGTCCATCTATAGAAAGTTACAACGGCTCCTTCTTCACTGACTGCTCCAGTATCCCCCTGAACTTGATCCCAGGTTCCGCTGTAATTATCGATAATGCTAAATTTACTTACATCGACCATCGGTGCTGTTATATCCGCAGGCACAGATGGACTCGTACTTCCGCCACCACTTCCACTCGATGATGACCCGTTATTATTCCAACTGGTAGATGGGGATGGAGTAGGCACAGGCGTTGGCGCTACCTCTGGTGTTGGCGTCGCTACTGGTTCAGGTTGTGGAGCAGGTGTTTCCTTTATCGTTTGCAGTAATCGGGAAGCCGTCAATGCTGCAGCTTGACGATCCGCTTGCAAAACCGGTTTGAACATGTTGTTTTGATCACCGATAATGAATCCAGCTTCGAGCGCCGCTCCAACTCCATCTTTCGCATACTCCGAGATACTTGCGCTGTCCTTGAATGTTAACAAAGCACCTTTGCCCGATATATCTGTTCCCATCGCTCTCATCAAAGTTACGACCATATCCTGTCTGGATAATGTCTGGCCACTCCCGAATTTCCCGCTTCCCATGCCTTTAAATATGCCTGCTTGGTATACTGCTTCAACAGAAGTATAGGCATAGCTGGTCACAGGAATGTCTGTAAATGTCGGATTGGATGGAGCATTATTGGTTACATCCAGCTTTAACGTTTTGGCAATCAGGATAGCAAAATCCTGTCTGGTGATCATACCAGATGGATTAAATCGGCCATCACTAAATCCGGCGATAATTCCTTCAGTTTGCAACTTTACAATGGCATCCTTGGCGTAGGATCTATCGATATCGGTAAATGATACTGCGGCGTTAGCCTGTGTCGTCCACAAAGATGTTGTTAACAAGGATGCCGCGAGAATCGAGCTCATGAAATGATTTTTTCTCAAAAAAATGCTCCTCCAGTATGAAGTGTATTCATGTCATTCCAACTCAAAATCCAATGGAAAAATACTAAAATAATATGGACATGTACGATAATGCAAATTATATAGAGGGGCTCTGAACCGATTCTGAACAAACATGAGTCTGTTGCAAAACAGTCTGCCAAAGGGAAAATAAAAAGCCTCCGACTGCACTTTCCTTTAAGGAAGTAAGCGGAGGCTTTCGTTTCATTTTGATAAAAAATCGTGCACAAGAGTGTCCTCGTGTTAAATTTCCACAGCTACGCCGTAATGGTCAGAGACTACAGGGCCGTTCTTTCCGTTGAGAACCACTGTCGAGGACTTGGCCTGTACGGGTCGGTTGGAGAAAATATAATCAATGCGCAGATTACGTTTATTATCGGCCCATCCGGCGATTGCCTTGACGACTGTCGCTCCATCATCCTTTTGCAAAGCTGTTGTGTACAGGTCATGCCAGCCTTTGCCGATCATGTAGTCGTACCCTTCCCCACGCACTTCTGCCACGTTATTAAAGTCACCCATAATATAAAGCGGCTGGTCCATGTATGGAGCAAGCTGGCTCTCGGTCAGTTCCCACTGGCCTTTAAAAGGCTCCTGATCATCATTCCACCAGTTATAATGGCCATTCACAAACCAAGTCGCTTCACCTGTAACCACTGTCTGTATTCCGACAATTTTGCGTGTCCGGTAGTTGTCATAATCCCTCATGTGGGATACATATTCACCAAAAGCCTGTGAGATCGGTGTCCGGCTCAGGATCGCCAGGCCTTCATCATATACGCTAAATCCGACATGGGTCGGAATCCATGTCCAGTAATATTGTTCAGATAGCTGCCGGAGCAGAACGTAGGCATAATTATCTTTTTTAATAACAGCTTCGGAATCCGCGGAAAAGTAATATTTCAGTTCCTCGGCGGACAATGACTGCTCCTGCATGGATTGATTGACCTCCTGCAGTGAGATCACATCAAATTGATGTGTATTGATAAAATCAGCCAGCTGACTAATCTTGTTCAATTGATCCTCTTCCACCCAAGCGTGTGTATTTAACGTAAGTATTTTCATATGCTCTCTCCTGTTGATTGAAATTTGGTCGGCGTCCCGCCTGCATTGTTCCTGAAAGGAATACATACCCTAAGCATACACAATACGAGGCTTTTTCGCATGGTTTCTGGTAGAAGTAGAGAACAGCACTCTTGGATTTTCCCTTGTCAAAAAGTCTTTTCCAAGTTCTCAGAACCGATGCACGGAGCACACGATAACTGATATGATGGATATATGAAATGTACACCATTACGTCAAGACGTGGTGATGACTGAACCTATGATTTCCCCAGGAGATGGAATGATGAACATACCTAATGACATGAAAATGGATGATGCGCAGTGGCAACAGCTGATCAGGCAGGTCGCGGAACATTTTAACAACCTGACGATTATGCGCGGATTTCAATATTATAAGCAGAAACGCGTCGGACCATTAGCCTACACCGAACAAAATGGGATTTTGGCTGAAGTGCAAGGCTCAAATGACTATCAGGTAACCCTGAGCTTGCCATCGCTGAACACCAGTCACTGCACCTGTCCGGTTGGTTCTCGTTGCAAACATATGATAGCCGTTCTAATGGGTTACGCGGAGCAACTGGGGCGACCGGTACACGGCATTGTGAACGCCCACTCCAGTACGGCACTGAAACAGGCTCCAAAGCCTGCTGCAATAGCAACTTCCGGACGTTCGGATTACACTTCTCACGAAGAGGACCTCACCATCCCTGATAATCAGTATAGCCAGATCAAGGAACGTGCAACGGAACTTGCCGAACTTGAGATTGCGGAATGGCATGAACTGTTTCGGGCATGCCTCAAACGATTAGGAACAGGCACGCCAAGTACATCGTATGTGCAGGCCGCAGCGGACGAGATCTATTCGATCAAACCTAAGCTGTCCGCTGGCATGGACCAGTTATTTGAGCTGCATGTTCAGTTGTACCTAATTCGTTTCTGTGTGCCTGGCCGCAATTCAATCACACATACCCCTGTGTATCTGAGCTATCCTGCCCAACTTGCCGTGGATGCGCTCCAGAAAGGGTTGGAACAGATCCTTAGCCGTCCGCTGGATCTCTCCGGTCTGAATGGTACGAAGCTTGAACAGCATTGGAATCGGCTTGAGGAAACCTCCTCGTACCTGCGTACGCAGATGATATCCGAGACATCCAACATGATGTTCTTTACCCCAATCTATCGACAGCTTTGGTTAAACTGGATCGTACCTCATCTTCACGAAAACCGGAAAACGTTGGAGTCAGAGTTGGAGTTTCTACAAGAAATGGAGAACAGCCTGACTGCTGCTTCCAAACCGGATAAACCAGGTGAGAGCGTGCTGAGCGTAGCAAATCTGACCGCAAACGGGAGCGGTGCTCCGATTAAATCAATCACCCTGCCATTGTCACTGGTGTTGGCACAGAGCTGGATATATTTCCATTTGGGACAAGATGAGCAGGCTTGGCAGCGATTAATCGGCGGAAGCTCGGCATATGGCATCCCGCCGGAGCATCTGCTGCATTTTCTTCACGTACTTGCAGATTCTTCGGACTGGAAACGGCTGAGCGAGTGGTTAGTGCAGCTCGGACCTCTGCTGGCGAACCGTCGAAACTCCCCTCTGAATGATTACATGCAGTTGTGGGATACAGCCATTCATCATCTGCCTGATGCAGAGCACCGCATGTGGGACACACTGGTCAGCATGCTGCCTCATTCCCGTCCGGCTTATGAAGAAGCGATGCATTCCCGGGGACAGTGGCGGAGATGGATGGATTTTCAACTGAGTACGGAGACAGAGCCACTTGAATTCCGTGTGGCTGTGCTACAGCCGATTGAAAAGGATGCACCTGAATTACTGCTTCCTTTCTATCATCAGGCAGTGGATCGTTATATCGGGCACAAAAACAGAGACGGTTACAAAGCAGCAGTAAAACTGTTGAAGCGGCTGTCCAAAATTTATAAAAAATTGAAGCAGGAAGAGCACTGGGAGCAGTTTATCACTACATTGGCCGTTCGCAACAGCCGACTGCGCGCCCTGCAGGAAGAGCTTCGGAAAGGTAAGTTGATCTCATGAGCCTAATGCACCCTTACACCGAAACGATTGAGGTCCATGTTGCATTGACCGGATACGGAGATGCCCTGTTCTATGGAGCGCTGAACACCCATCACTTTGTATCAGGGCAATCGCTTAAGCAGCGATTATTTGCTTGGCATGCCCCTTCCTTCTACGGAACAGAACTGGAAACGAGACAGCTCGAAGAGATTGAACTGGTCGTACTGCCTGCGGAAGAAGTCATTCCTTTCTTCAGCCAAATGAACACCCTGCTTCACATTGAATGGAAATGGGACGAGCAGGCAGAGCATTTGATCCGGCTGGCTCCGGTATTAGCCGCATCGATTGAAAACCGTAAATATGCACCCAGCTTCACCGCATTCCGTACCGGACAACTGCAATGGACCTGGGACCCGGACAGCCTGAAAAAGCAGGATCGAACAGCCCTTGGCAAAGCACTGGAACAAACGGATGAGAGCTACGCTGAAGGACTGAGTGCTGCTTATTCGGCTTCCGTATTCCAACGATGGTATAGCACAGAAGAAGCTGCCACCGATCTGAGAAGCGAATTCCCACAGTTGTTTCCACAAAGCGGGACGACTGCGCAAACAGCCGGAATGGATGCACAATCCTGGCTGGTGTCCATCGGCTGGAAAGCAGACGCAGCCCCATTCCGTCCGCTCCTGCAATTGCTGGAGCCGGAGGAGGATGAACCCGCATGGCGGCTGCGGCTGGTATTGCAGAATAAACTGGATGCAGCCGTACTCGTTCCCACTCGGCTGGATTCACGCGGTCGGTTGGAAGGCGAATGGCCGGACGTGTGGACGCCATTCATCCTTGATCGTTCAGCAGGATGGCTGGAGCAGCTGCGAGCGCATCTGCCCCGAATTAGCCGCTCCATCAGCGGCAGTCGGGATGTGCTGAGTGATCCATTGGGAGATCAGGATGCTTGGCTGTTCCTGACGCAAGACAGCGGACGTCTGCTCGAAGCCGGATGGCAAGTACTGCTTCCGGGTTGGTGGGAAGCGGCGCGCAAGAAGAAACCCAAGCTGCGTGCGAAAGTGAAACCGGAGGAAGGCAGCGATCGGGGACAGTCGTTCTTCGGACTGGACTCAATCATTCATTTTGACTGGCGGATTGCGATCGGGGATACGGATCTTAGCGAGGAAGAATTCGCTGACCTCGTTGCACGTAATGAACGGCTTGTTCGCTTCCGAGGGGAATGGGTTCCCCTCGACCCTGCCTTACTGGAGCAGATTCGCCGGGCCATGGGTGGTGTGGATCAGGAACAGGGGCTTTCGTTTCAGGATATTTTGCACCTGCATCTGCTGCACAACGAGCAGCGCGAATATCGTAACCAGAAGCGCAAGGAAGGACAGGAGGATCAGGAAGAGGAACAGCCTCAATCCAGCGAGAACATTCGACTTGAGGTGGAACTGAACGAACACCTGAACCGGGTCATCGCACAGCTTGGCGGCGGGCAAGGCGGCGCTCCTTCCCTGCCTGTTCCAGCAGGATTGCATGCTGAGCTGCGTTCTTATCAGAAGGAAGGCTTCGCCTGGCTTGGATTCCTGCGCAGATTCGGCCTTGGAGCTTGTCTTGCCGATGATATGGGACTCGGAAAGACAATTCAGTTTATTACGTATTTACTGCATCTCAAAGAGAATGAGCAGCGCTTGCCTGGACAGGCCCCAGCCCTTCTCATCTGTCCCACTTCTGTTTTGGGGAACTGGCAAAAGGAAATCAGCCGCTTCGCTCCCTCTATTAATGTCAGTCTGCATTATGGAGCTCGTAGACTGAGCGGAGAGGAATTCCAGGCACAGACTGAACAGGTGGACATCATCATTACATCCTATGCAACGGCTACGCTGGATCAGGAGATGTTGCAGTCGTATACGTGGGCATCGATCTGTCTGGATGAAGCGCAAAATATTAAAAATGCTCAAACGAAGCAATCCATGGCGGTACGCAGCTTCCCGGCGAAACACCGGATTGCACTGACAGGTACACCGATTGAAAATCGGCTCTCCGAGCTTTGGTCCATCTATGATTTTATTAATCCAGGCTATTTGGGCAGCGCAAGGGCATTCCAGACTCGGTTTATCAGTGCGATTGAGAAGGATAAGGACGAGCAGCGCATGCAGGATTTGCAGCAGCTGGTGAAGCCATTCATGCTGCGCCGCAAGAAAAAAGATCCGAATATTCAACTCGACCTGCCGGATAAAAACGAAATGAAAACCTATATTCACCTTACGGGCGAACAAAGTGCACTGTATGACCAGTCCGTTCAAGAACTGATGGACAAAATGAAAGAGCTGGAAGGCATCAAACGCAAAGGTGCCATTCTCTCTGCCTTAACCCAGCTCAAGCAGTTGTGTGACCATCCCCTGCTGCTGACCAAAGAAGCCTTGCCGGAAACGATCTCCTCGGAAGGCTCGTCTGTAACAGCGTATGACCTGTACAGTCCTCAGGACATGGCCATGCTAATCAGCCGCTCCGCGAAGCTGGAACGACTGATGGAACTGGTCCGTGAACTGCGGGACGAAGGCGAACGATGCCTGATTTTCACCCAATACATCGGCATGGGACAGATGCTGCAACAGGTATTGAGACAGGAATTGCAGGAACCTGTACTGTATCTGCATGGGGGTACGTCCAAGACAGCAAGGGATCGCATGATTGACGAGTTCCAGTCCAGGACATTGCCTGCAGATGAGCAGCCGTCGGTCTTTATTCTTTCCATCAAAGCAGGCGGCGTGGGCTTGAATCTGACCGCAGCGAATCATGTATTCCATTTTGACCGCTGGTGGAACCCTGCCGTGGAAAATCAGGCTACGGACCGCGCCTATCGAATGGGACAGACGAAGGATGTGCAGGTGCACAAGTTCATCTCGCTGGGCACACTCGAAGAACGCATTGACGAGATGCTGGAGAGCAAGCAGCAGCTTAGCGATAATATCATCACCAGCTCTGAAAACTGGATTACGGAGCTATCGACGGATGAGCTGCAGGATCTGTTCACCCGGCGCCGCGACTGGTCGGGTTAACTCCAGATTAGATTGATGCAACATTCGTAACCCTCTAAATCGTAAAATACAAAAAGAGCGAGTGTCGGAAATGAATTCCGCCTTCGCTCTTTTTGTACCTTAACCCTTGACCTTTCACTTGCAGGCCTTCAATGGTTAGGGTCGTTTAAGTAAGATAATTCCATTCTAGCGCATATTTCCGATGATGGATGATCTTGAATCTTGCATTTTTTTGATGAAGTTAGTCATCACATCAAAAGCTTCATTGCGTTTGTTGGACAAAGACTGCAAACGCAGCATATCCATTTGTTGCGAATTACTAAGTGAATCAATTTGGCCTTTCAGGGCTTGAGCTTGGGAAGTATCCCCACTCTGAATAGCTGCCTGCAATTTCGTGTTCAGCTCTGCAATCAACTGATTGCGGTTCTGGACATTTTGAATCTGTTCCTGCAATTGGATATCCAGCAATTTGGCGCGTTCTTGCTGAACCATCATCAAAGCTGTTTCGATGTCCATACTGCTCAGATCAATGCTTGTGATGGAAGACGCCACCGGGCTAGCCACAGGTGCACTTGCTGCAGAAGCAGAAGTTACAACCGATACAGCTGCGATGGCAGCAACAACCGTGGAAGAAATCAATTTGCCTGATTTTTTCATAACGTACACCTCCTTATAATGTTTACAGATACCATCCATTAACTGGCACCTTTCGACATCATATATCGAAGGTCCTAGATCCTACAACCCAAATTGGCGAAGTTGAGACTAAATTGATACACATGGAGTCCCAAACCTGCTCCTTACAATCGAATGTGCTGTTTCTGGCTTAAGTGGCTTTCCGTTTTTGAACAGGTACCCACACTTCCACTTCGGCGTCCATTGGCTTGCCATTAAGCAACACTTCTGCAATTGGCCCCCCTGAATATTTATACTCAAATTTGTACTCATCGGTTAAGAGGGAGCCAAATGCTTGATTTTCCAACTTGTCAAATGCCAAACGGGATAAACCACCGCTTCCTGACAAGATTAAATAGTCGCCTGCAGGGAAAAGCAATTCATCCGCATGTTCGGGAAGGGGCTTGGAGGATTGAACACCAGCATAATAATTCACTTTATCATTCACTATGGCGACTGCAGCATACCCATATGGACTTTCTGAGTACGGACGAAGGCTGGCCATTTGTCCATTTTCCAACATACTTTTGAAAAAAGTTGTCTTATCGCTGGTATACTCTGGAGCATGGATGGTCGTCCCCTCGTTTAGAGTCGTTTTAAAACTAATGAGACGAAAGGCTTGCTTCGGTTCAATCTTGTAATTGTTCATATTAATTATGCCTCCTGATGGGTACATTTTTTTGTTTATGCACCAAGCATAATCTATCAACTATGACATCTGTATGGCATACTTAAAGGGGAGGTGAGGTATGAAAATCGATCGCATGCTTGCTTTGATTATGATTTTATTGGAGCGAGAGGTGGTTAGTGCGCGGGAATTGGCCGAACGTCTTGAAGTGAGCAGACGAACCATCTATCGAGATATTGATACGTTAACCTTTGCTGGATTGCCCATTTTTACGCATCAGGGAGCGATGGGCGGTGTGGGTCTGATGAAAGCCTATAAAATGGACAAGCTGTTATTTACACCATATGATGTACAGACCTTGTTAACCAGTTTAAAAAGCTATAAGCAGCTATTTGACCATCATGAAATTGTTTTCGTGTTGGAGAAATTAAATGCGATCCATCGCGGAAGTGACACTGATATTAAGGCAGGACGGTTCGCGGTTGATTTATCGTTAAGTCAGGGAAATGAATCACTCCGAAATTTGCTTAGTTATATTGAGACCGCGATGAATGAACAGCGATATCTGGTTTTTGAATATGGGGATCGGGACGGGAAAATGAGTTCACGAACGGTCGAGCCGTATCAGATCGTCTTCAAGGAAAGCAGCTGGTACTTGCAGAGCTACTGTGTAGATCGAGAGGATTTCCGCATATTCAAATTGGCGCGTATGAGTGGTATCCTTGTGTCGGAGAACGTGTTTGCGCCGAGAGACTTCACTCCGTTACCCATGGATGGAGCCAGTTGGATGAATCAGGATTGGGTCGAGGTAACGATTCGTGTTCACCGTTCTGTTATCGATAAAGTCATTGAGCGTTTCGGGGGAGCACATATTCTTCATATGGGGGAAGAAACCTGCCTGGCGACTTATCCCATTATTAAAAACACATTCGGATACGACAAGTTACTTGCATTTGGAGATAAATGTGAAGTGATAGAACCGATTGAAGTGCGCAATGGATTTCAAAACTACGTTCGTCGCATTCTCGAAAAATATGAGCACCAAGGATCATAGGAGCAACAAAATAAAACCAGCACGCTTCCATTCTGAATGGTAAACGTGCTGGTCGTTTTTTCTTATTTTCCAGACTCCGTTGCAGATTTTGTTATAGCCAACCTTCTAACCATATACGGAACCAGAATGGAAGTCAGAATAACCGCAAAGGCAATTTGAGCGATGGCCGTCTCCACATAAGGTTCATATGCCAGGTTAAATCCGGCGGCCATTGAGGGCACAACCATCGACAGACCGGCAACTGAACAAGTCGCGGCGGCTGCATAACCCGGACGTTTAAGTAGTGCACGATCAATTCCGATGAGAGGCAGCATACAAATGACCAGGAACAGTGCAGTTACCAGCAGACCAGATAAACTCGACTGAAATGCAATGCGCAAATTGATGTTGGAACCGAAGCTTGTACCAAGAAAGGGAAGCAGGATCAATGTTCCCGGAGCGAACATCTTCTGGATATTCCCATCCAGATTGCCAAGCAGTATACCAATCAGGAAAGGCACCAGCGTAGCAAGCACACTGAGATAATCCATACCAACACCACTTGCCGAATTCAATATCATGACGGGAATGACGGGAACGGCAATCAGATTCAGAATTCCGAACGCTGCACGATCTACATCATCGCCATAGGAGTTCATCAACGCCAGATATAACCCCGGATTACAGCTGGTCAGAACAGCAATGAACGCAACTGCCGAGATACCCCCAATCCCATCAATGCCGAAAAAGTGTACAAACGCCCAGCCGAATACGCAGCTGATTAGTATGCGGGAAATACAGAGCACACCTGCTCTCTTCAGAGTTAACATCAGCTGAGACAGGTTCAGTTGTGTTCCGGACACCAGCAGGATCATGCCAATGAGCACCATCGTTCCCTTTGAAGTGAACAGTGCGGTCGTTGGATCTCCGATCTGAAAGAAGGCCGGAAACAGGGTGTTGATGACAGCGGCGAGCAGCATGGGGACAATCAGCAAGCCGCCGGGAATTTTTTTGACACGCCCCAGAATATTCATCGTGGGTTACAGTTGCTCTCCGTTAGTTTTGATCACATTCTGATACCAGTAGAACGAATCTTTACGATATCTTTTCAACGTACCATTGCCATAGTCGTCCTGATCGACGTAGATAAACCCATAGCGTTTGCTCATCTCGGAAGTACCCGAACTGATCATGTCAATCGGTCCCCACATCGTGTACCCCAGAACCTCAACGCCATCGGCAATCGCCAGCCCCATCTGTTCAATATGCTTGCTCAGGAAGTCGATACGATATGGATCGCTAACGGTTCCGTCCTCATTCAGCTTGTCGTAGAAGCCCGAACTGTTCTCAAGAATAAATACAGGCTTTTTATAGCGGTCATAGACCAGATTAAGCGTGTACCGCAGCCCAACGGGATCGATCTGCCAGCCCCATTCGTTTGCAGGCAAATGCGGGTTTTTGTAGACGCTGTGCACGTTTCCGGCCGTCAATTCAAGCTGCTCCGTGTCACTGCTGGAGATCATGGAATTGTAATACGACATTCCGACGAAATCAGCCGTGTTCGCCCGGATGCTATCGAGATCTCCGTCTTCGATGTGGATGGTAATGCCTTTATTTTTGAAATAGGTTTTGCCGTAATACGGATACTCGCCCTGGTTCAATACATCCAGGAAAAATTGGTTTTTCATCTGATCATCCTGTTGCATTTGGAGCGCATCCTCCGGTTTGCATGTATATGGATAGGTTGTAAAATAGGCCACCATACTTCCGATTTTATTCTCCGGATCGATCTCGTGGGCCATCTTGGTTGCTCTGGACGCAGCCACAAATTGGTGGTGCAGACCCTGGAACAGCATTTCCTCAAAATTCGGCTTGTCATATTCGATAATGCCCAGTGTCTTCGCTCCTGCTTTTACGCTCATGTTAATCTCGTTAAATGTGATCCAATACTTCACTTTCCCTTTGTACCGATTAAACAGCACATCACAGTAATTCACATACAAATCAATCAGCTTGCGGTTGTACCATCCACCAAACTTGTCAATCAAAACGATTGGCATATCAAAATGACTGATGGTGATCAGGGGCTCCATGCCATGTTTCAGACACTCATCAATCACTTGGTCATAGAACTGAAGGGCCTTCTCGTTGGGAGCCGCGTCATCCCCGTTCGGGAATACTCTTGCCCAGGAGATGGAATAGCGGAATACCTTGAAGCCCATCTCGGCGAACAGGGCAATGTCCTCACGGAAGGTATGATAAAAGTCGATCCCCCGTCGTTTCGGATATTTTACGGTATCGGGATCATTCTTCGCTTCTTCGATCATCTCCCGATTGATCCGGATCTGCTTGGTCACCTTGCGATCATTCTTCTCGTTAAACTTCATCACTTCCGGTATGGTCAGGCTCTTGCCATCCACATTATAAGCTCCTTCTGCCTGACAAGCAGATAGCGCTCCGCCCCATAAGAAATCTTTTGGAAAATTGGAATTCGTCATTTTAGTTTCCTCCTGTTATTGGACCTACCTTTATTTAGTTTGGATAAGAAATGCTGTAGCACTAGCGTAGCGCATTACGGAATCAACTTGATTAATGCTTCGCTTTCTCGAATCGGGCCGCTGGTTGCAGTGGTCAACACGTCTCCAAACTGCTGCATATTCGTTACCACAATGGATGTGATCGTGTTATAACCAGCTGAAGTGATGCCTTCCGGGTCAAACTCTACCAATAAATCCCCTGCCTTGATGGCCTGCCCCTGCTCAATATGGGCATTAAAATATTTCCCTTTCAGGCTGACGGTATCCACGCCAATATGAATCAGGATTTCCACACCGTTTGCTGCCTTTAGTCCAATGGCGTGCTTGGTACGGTACAATGCTTCAACCATGCCATCAAAAGGAGCGTACACTTTGCCTTCCGTCGGAACAATGGCAATGCCTTTACCCATCAGCTCCTGGGCGAAAGCCTGATCCTCAACCTCAGAGATCGGTTTGATCTCCCCAGTCATTGGACTGACAATCAGCATGTCCGAAGACGATGCAGAGGTCTGAGGGGAAGTTTGTTCTGCATTCGTTCCCGATACAACAGCAGTCTGAATGCTGTCCACGGCACCGGTAGCCTGCTGCTTCATTTTTGCTCCATCCGCATCCTCTTTAATACCTGCCATCAGAGTAAATACAAAGCCGAGTACGACTGCAGCAACAGAGCCAATCACCACATACATGTAACGGTCAGCAGTGTACGTCCCCAAAGCGAGGATGCCGGGCAATGAAATTGCTGTAGCACTGGCGTGAACCAGACTGTAAAATCCACCGACCAGACCTGCTGCCGCGCAGCCCGCAAAGAATGGCCGTTTATATCTCAATGTGACCCCGTAGATGGCTGGTTCAGTAATTCCAAACAATGCTGTAAATCCGCTTGATCCGGCGGCAGATTTCATCGTTTTACTTTTCGTCAGTACAAACACACCGAATGCCGCTCCCGCTTGAGCCAGGTTCGCCGCCAGTGCAGCAGGCAGCAGTACGGTTGACCCCAGGCTCGCCACTTGTTGCACCTGAATGGGCATAAGCGCATAGTGCATACCGAACATAACCATGATCGGTTTGAAAAAGCCGAGAATCAGACCCGCAAGAACACCTGCTGTGGAGAACAGATAGTTAATTCCCTGGGTAAGCCAGTCACCGATATAGGAACCGATAGGTCCAAGTACGATGAGTTCTAGCGGAATCATGATAAACAGAACCACCATCGGGGTAAGCAACACCCGTAGAAACTTCGGTATGAACTGATCAACAAATCTATACACATAGCTCATGATCCATACGGCCAGTATGATGGGAATGACCGAGGACGAATACTTCATTAGCAGAATTGGCATTCCAAGAAAATCAATCGTGGTAACGCCTGTGTCGGCGATTTGGGCAGCTGCATTCAGAATGGTTGGATGCATCAGTCCGGCTGCAAGCGCCACCGCAAGATAAGGATTGGTTTTGAACTTATGAGCCGCGCTGACTGCCAGGAAGAAAGGCAGGAAATAGAAGATCAGATCACCAATCATATTGACGATCACCAGGAACCCGGAGCCTTCCAGCCATCCCAATGCAGCGATCACTGTAGCCACACATTTGATCATCCCACAGCCAATGAGAGCTGGGAGTACAGGAGTGAATATACCTGCAATTGTCTCCAGCACCACATTGACCGGGTTACGTTTCTTCTTCGGTTCGTTATGGTCTGGGGATTCTTCCGATCCACCAATCCGGTCTGAGGCTAGTCCTTTCACTTCATTGTAGACTGCGTCTACCTTTGCGCCGATAACGACCTGCACCTGTCCACCGGAGTTCTGTGCTCTCAGCACTCCCTCCAGCTGATCCAGCTTCTTCAAATCCGCTTTGGCATCATCTTTTAATACAAATCTCAACCGGGTTGCACAGTGTGTCAGTCCCGAAATATTTCGCTCGCCGCCAACAAGTTCAAGTATGTTTTTAGCCAAGTCTTTGTTATTCATGACCCTTCTCCTTTATACAGAAAGATAAAATGATTTGATTTATATAAAAAATGACCAAGCCGGGGAATCGTCATTCCCTACGCTTGGTCATGCCTGATCGAATCAGTAACAGTCCATTGTGTAATATTCAATTGTTTAGTTGGATATGAGTCGTTGGATATGAAGAATCAGATATAACTTTTCATCATCGGAACAGGTCCAGCCATAATTGTTTTTCAGGAAGTCCGAAATCTTCTCAACACACGCCAGTTCCTTCGGAAACTTCTCCTTTACCATCAGAAAGAGGGATTCGTTCTCGTCCTTGAGCGATTTGCCGCTCATTTGCCGCATGATGAAGTACCTTATATGTGTTGCAAATCTCATAAAGTGAATCGAGTCTTCCTGAAAATCAATTTTGAGCGCGTACTTGATCACAGATAATATTTCACCCGTTACTGTCGTCACCTTGGTGGTGTCCGTCATCTCTCCCGAACCAACCTGGGCATTAACAAAGTGCAGTGCCATCAGTGTCGTTTCAGCCGTTGGCAAGGTTATACCCGTTTGCTCATGGATCAGCTTGAGCGCTTCCTCTCCCACCCGGGTCTCATCGGGGTACAATGTCCGTACCTCCCATTCCAGTGGGTTCTTGATGCTAATGCCTTCCCGTGTTCGGGTCAAAGCAAAGCTGATGTGGTCGGACAAGGTGAGAAGCAGATTCGGGTTAAATGTTTTATTCAAAATCTGACTGCCGAGCTTGATCACTTCCTCAGCCAAATATATATCCTCAATGGGAATACTATTTAACAGATCATACATGCGGATATTTTTGGGAGCTACAAAGATTTTCTCCACCAAATCCGTCTCCGTCAGCTCATATGGCGTTTTTAGAAACCCTACCCCTTTGCCAACCACGAATACTTCTTCATTGTTATCATTCATGGCAATGGCTACATTATTATTCACTTTCTTAATAACCCTCATTGTTCTCACCCCCCGACAAAATAAAAAAGACCGAAAGCGATTACAGTTAAATAATCGAATTCGGTCATGCCTGGTTTCCCCAGTAACAGTCCGTGTTATGAATATATCTATTATTATAGGCCTGTTCAACAGAATGTCAATCCTCCAATATCAGGAGACGACACCTTCTCTTACCTGAAGGGAAGAGTTCCATTCTACTCGTCATATATACTGAACCTTTTTCCAATATAAAAATAATTGTGACCATATACAGCATCTGAAAGTCTAATCTATGTAAAAACCAACCAAGGGCTGTGTTCATACTTCCCCTAAAGAAAGGAGCTGTTATCCATGGATTCAACCGATCTCATAAACCAAGCCAGACAGGGAGATCGCGATGCCTTTATCAAGCTCATAAGAGAGATTGAAAATTCCCTATACAATACTGCAAAATCCATGTTGCGAAAAGAGGAAGATGTGGCTGATGCCATTCAGGAGACTATCCTGAAAGCCTATAAATCGATGCACACCCTTCGTGAACCCCAGTATTTCAGAACCTGGATGTTCCGCATCCTTATCAATGAATGTAATACCATGTTAGCCCGACGTTCCCTCTCCAACTCCTATGCGGAGGTGCCAGCACAGCAGAAGGAATATTCCAGTCCCTACGATGAGGTAGATATGAGAGAAGCGGTTGACCGGCTAGAAGAATCGAAACGAATCGTCATTGTACTGCACTATTTTGAGGACTTGTCCCTGCGTCAAGTTGCAGATGCACTGGGCATATCCGAAAGTGCAGTGAAAATGAGACTCACCCGGGCAAGGCAGGAACTGTACCATACATTCAAAAACTTTCGGGAGGTAAAATTATATGTCAAACCCGTTTAATATCGATCAGGAATTAAGAGCACAAGCGAAGGAGCGCCCGGTCATGTCAACAACTGTACGCAAACGGATCGATGCCACACTAGAATCTCTACCAGAATCATCGAGTATGAATTCAGAACCATTTTCACGTAATCCCCGTCTTCGCCAAGGTCTGCGTCGTACAATCGCAGCGACCATCGCTGCCGGAGTGCTGGGTGTGACCGTGTTTGCCTCCGGATTTGTGTCTCCCGTTATGGCTGACTCTTTGCGCAGCATCCCGCTGGTTGGCAGTCTCTTCAGCTCCATTGAAGCCGATATGGGATTGCGTACGGCAGGAGACAAAGGTCTTACGAAGCTCGTAAACAGCAATGTGTCTTTCGAAGACGTGAAGCTGGAGGTGCTGGAAACCGTATATGACGGTACTCGTGCAGCCTTCCTGGTTCATGTCACCGCGCCCAACCTGAAGAATGGTGAGTATGACAACGGCAAAGATATTGTGAAGCTAAGCAATGGGATTGACAACGTCTTTTTCAATGTAAATGGTACAGAGCAGGGTGGCGGTTTGTTCTACGGTCCCGCAGGACAAACACAGCCGGATACGCTGCTATTCGAGCAGGTCATTCCCCCAAACCAAGCCTCTGCCGGACTGCCGGATCAGTTTGACGCCGAGGTCATGTTCACTTTGCAGGGCATTGATCACGAATTTAAGCTGAACATTCCTTTTACGAAAACGACCGAAGATATTCAGCATATTAAACCCAATGCCATCGTCTCCAATGATCTTATAACCGCATCCGTTACGGAAGCCCAGGTTACGCCGATTACGACACGCATATCTACGGTGATCTCGCTTAATGGCCAAAGTACGCTCACGGCCAAAGATCAAGATCAGTTACGAAATATAGGGTTTGCGATTAATGATGATCAGGGCAGACAATTGACCCCATTAAACGGTGAAGGCTTGTACGAGGGCAATCAATTAAAATCCGCACGAATCTACGCCACAACTCCAGGAGACACAAAATATTTGATCGTAAAGCCGTTTGAGATTGAAGATGATTTTACGGAAGAGATCACAGATCGGCAATTCATCAAGGGAATGGACATGAAAATCGAGCTTCATCGCCCGTAACCATACACTTATAAAGGAGTCTTTCCCCATGTCCATTCAACTTACGGTTGCATCCATGACGGTACTGGGTCCGCTATTTATTCTGTTCCTGATTGCCCTGGTGTTGTACACCAGGGTAAACCAAATCAGGTACACGATCAAGCAGTACACCTTAATTATTGTGTTTGCTGTCTATATTTTGGCAGTCATGCATTTGGTCTTCTTCCCCATCGATATCAATATAGGTATATATGCCAATCAAACGCCCTGGTACAAAACGATTCAGTTCATTCCCATTCTGACGTTGGATATCCCCAGTTTTGCATTGAATATCTTGCTGTTTCTGCCGCTTGGCTTCATGCTTCCTCTGGTCAAGCCTTCGGCAGACTCCGTTAGGGAAGCTGCGCGAATCGGATTGATCTTCAGTTTTTCCATAGAAGTATTGCAGCTCATCATCCGAGTTACCCTCGGTAATGGGCGTACTACTGACATTAACGATCTGATTGCCAATACAGCGGGCAGCATCATTGGTTATCTCATTTTTCACAGGCTTACAAAAGTTACGATGGGCCAGGACCTAATCCACCCATGGAGGCTCCCGAACATTTCCCATCAGAAAAATTCGTAGAGGACAGTTCCCTCTTATCCGGACTTGCATGCAGACAAAATATGGTGAACTTCCTCAGATGAAAAAAGTGATGCGCTATGGTACAATGAAGGAATTGTGTATTCACTGACAGACATAGGGGTAAAGTTGTGAATCCATCCTGATTCATTCAACATTTATCCATGCCTACGCTGTTAATCTAGGGAGGTTTATGGAACAACCATGCTCATTATTGGTATCGCCGGAGGAACCGGCTCCGGTAAAACGACGGTAGCTCGCTCCGTCATTGACCGTCTTGGATCGGGCAAAGTGACTTTCATATCCCAAGACAACTATTACAAAGACCAGTCGCAGCTCACCCCTGAGCAACGTCGACTCACCAATTACGATCATCCGTTTGCATTCGATAATGATCTGTTAATTGAGCATCTTACCCTGTTAAAACAAGGCCAAACGGCATATGCTCCCGTATATGACTTCACCATAGATAACCGTGCCGCCGATGAAACGGTTGAACTGGCACCAAACCATATTATTATTGTGGAAGGACTGCATGTTCTGATCGATGAACACCTCCGTGCTCTTCTGGATATTAAGGTATTTGTCGATACTGATTCTGATGTGCGTATTCTGCGCAGAGTTCTGCGGGATATGGAAGAACGTGGCCGTACGATTCAATCCGTATATAAACAATATCTCGAAACCGTCAAACCGATGCACGATGCTTTTATCGAGCCTTCCAAAAAGTATGCAGACATCATCATTCCCGAAGGTGGACATAATGAGGTCGGTATTCAAATGTTATCCATTCTGACTGAGAAATATCTGACCGGTGAAAAGTGGAATGGTGCTTAATTAAACATGCTGATGCATTACTTGCCCTGCATTCATCACGTTTGAGTGAATGGTAGAGAGTTCCTACAGCATGACCACTAAAATCCAGATTGCGATTTAGCGCAATCTGGATTTTTTGGGTATTTCTATTTTATAATGGACTCTATAGCTGAAAGGAGACATCACAACATGGCTACTTTTGAAGAGTTTATACAGCATGATATCCGCGTTGGTACAGTGGTGGAAGCCGAACCTTTTCCTAAGGCTCGAATCCCTGCCATCAAAATGACTATCGACTTTGGCCCACTCGGCCTCAAACGTTCAAGCGCCCAAATTACAAAACATTATACCCCCGATATGATGATTGGCAAGCAGGTTATTGCCGTAGTCAATTTTCCGCCGCGCCGAATTGCTGGTTTTGTATCGGAAGTGCTGGTGCTTGGCGGCGTGCCTGGTGAAGGTGACGTTGTTTTGTTAACGCCAGACCAGACATTACCCAACGGCACGCCGATTGCCTGATTTTTTCATGATAATGCGATTCTGTCTTTTCACCTTAAAGCATAATGCTATGAATCTTCGGATTTGTGGTCTTTTACCATGCAGATCAGTCCAGCCGGAACGACTTCCAATCCCAAGTGCCACATTAATCATCAACAAAAGGATTGCTTCATAAGTCATGAACATGACTTTGCAGCAATCCCTTTTGAATTTAACTCCCCACTCTTTTCAATACATACAACAGAATGAAGCTATTCTCCCTGCTCTATGCTTCTCGACTCTTTCGGAGACACACCGTTCACTCGCTTGAACATCTTGGAAAACAGCAATGGATCTGTATACCCCACCGAGTGAGCCACTTCGCTAACCGACAACGACGAATGCTGCAGCAGTTCAGCTGCACGGTTCATCCGGTATTCAAGAAAAAAAGCCTGTAATGACTTGCCATATCTCTCCTTGAAAAGCCCTGACAGATATGTGCGGTCCAGACCTACAGCTCGGGCAATATCAAGGATTGAAGTTCTCTGACTATACCTGATCTCCATAAACTGAACCGCCTGCCTGATGTATTCCTCCTTAGTAGACAGAGGCCGCTGCACCTGCTCTCCTGCCGGAGAAGATGCGATCAGTTCTGCAATCAAGCGGTATAACAAGCTCTGGTTGAACACATCTCCCCCGTTACGTGTGGATGCCTGAACCATCTCCGCATACAACCGATCAAATATGTCTAAATCTCTGGCATCAAATATAGGATGTTCGGAACTTAACTGTGCCCGCTGCATGAATGTCTTGGCGTGCACCCCTCTGAAGCCAAACCAGGAATATGTCCAAGGTTCCTTCTCATCCGCCTCATAATGGATAAGGGTATCCGGAAATATGACGAAACCCTGACCCTGTGTCAACTCGTATTGCCGATCCGCCATAAACACAGTGCCTTTGCCTTCGTGAATGTAATGAACAATATAGGAATCCCGGACACCAGGCCCCCAATAATGCGACGGATCACATGCCTGCCAACCGAAAAATAACAATACCAATTCCATCTGCGTCAAATCCATAGGAACCACGTTCGTTTCGACCAGTCTCACATTTCTCACCCCTTATGTTCATTACCGCAACAAGCTCTTCACTAAAATTATAACAGGTAAATGTGGAAATTATCAGCTGTAAACGAATCCAAAAATGGGATTATGCCATGTTTCAGAGAGGTTGAGCCATAGTTATACGGGCCTGATTCTCCTATATTGGAGGTACACCATTTATTCAGGGAGGCTGAACTTGAGATGAACAAAATTACGTTTCTCGGTGCGGGAAGCACCGTTTTTGTCAAAAATGTATTGGGTGACGTCATGATGACCGAAGCACTGCAAGATTTTGAACTGGCGTTGTTTGATATTGATGCCGAGCGCCTAAATGATTCGGAGCGATTGCTTACCAGCATGGCACGTTCCCTCGGAAGCGGCTGTGCCATCAAAGCCTATACCGACCGCAAGGAAGCGCTGCGCGGAGCCAAATATGTAATCAATGCTATTCAGGTGGGTGGATATGATCCATGTACAATTACGGACTTTGAAATTCCGAAGAAGTATGGATTGCGTCAGACTATTGCCGACACGCTGGGGATTGGCGGTATTTTCCGAAATCTGCGGACAATTCCAGTGATGCTCGATTTTGCCCGGGATATGCAGGAAGTGTGTCCTGATGCATGGTTCCTGAACTATACCAACCCAATGGCGGTACTGACCAATGTCATGAATGTGCATGGCGGAATCAAAACCGTAGGTCTGTGTCACAGCGTCCAGGTGTGCGTACCGCATCTGTTTGATGCACTGGGGATCGATCAGACGGGTGTAGTCGCAAAAGTTGCGGGTATCAATCATATGGCCTGGCTGCTGGAAGTCACTCGGGATGGTCAGGATCTGTATCCAGAGATTAAACGTCTGGCGAAGGAAAAGCAGAAAGAGCAGCATGATGACATGGTACGTTTTGAGTTGATGCAGCGCTTTGGATACTATGTTACCGAGTCTTCCGAACATAATGCCGAGTATCATCCTTATTTTATCAAACGGAACTACCCTGAGCTGATCGAACGCTTCAACATTCCGCTGGATGAGTATCCGCGCCGCTGCGTGAATCAGATTGAAGGCTGGAAGGAAATGCGTGAGAAGCTGTTATCCAGCGAAAATATTGAACATACGCGCAGCCGGGAGTACGCTTCCCATATTATGGAAGCCATGGAGACAGATCGCCCTTACAAAATCGGCGGTAATGTCATGAATAACGGACTAATCACCAACCTGCCTCGTGAAGCATGTGTAGAGGTGCCTTGTCTGGTTGACGGTTCCGGTATCAGTCCAACGTATATCGGCGACCTGCCTCCACAACTGGCTGCCCTGAACCGGACCAATATCAATACCCAATTACTGACGATTGAAGCTGCCATCACGGGTAAAAAGGAACATATTTATCATGCCGCCATGCTTGATCCGCACACTGCTGCCGAACTGTCCATCGATGATATCGTTGCAATGTGTGATGAACTGATCGAAGCTCACGGAGACTGGCTGCCGAAGTACACATCATAAGAAATTCATTGTTTCGCACTTGAAAAGCGCCGGTTTCCTCTCATTAGAGAGGGAGTCGGCGCTTTCAGGAGTTTTCATTTTATTTTCCAATCTCATCCTGAAGCAGGAAACGATAGCCGATTCCCGGCTCGGTCTGAATAAAACGCGGACGTGTGGGATCTTCCTGCAACTTTTTGCGCAGATGGCCGACGTATACCCGTAAGTAATGGCTGTCTGACTCGTGATGATGTCCACCCCACACTTGTTGCAGCAGCTGCCGTTGGGTAATAATTTTGCCTGCGTTGGAAGCGAGTACTTTCAGCATTTCATACTCGGTTGGAGTTAACTTGACGAGTGATCCCTCCAGATCCACCTGCCTCTGGGCCAAATCAATCGTGAGCGGACCAAAGCGCAGTACAGGCTCATCCGTTGTTTTCGCCACATGGCGAAGAGCAACCCGAATCCGGGCAACCAGCTCGCCCATGCCGAACGGTTTGGTAACATAATCATCTGCCCCGCCGTCCAGTGCAGCGATTTTATCCTCTTCGCGTTCTTTCGCTGTCAGCACAATGACCGGTACCTGAGACCACTCCCGAATACGCTGAAGTACGTCCATTCCGGACATGCCGGGCAAGCCCAGATCAAGCACGATCAGATCGGGATGCACAATGCTCGCCTGGACAACCGCCTCTTCTCCGTCTGCACATTCATGAATCTCAAAGTTGTGCGCCTGAAGCGTAACCTTCAGCAGTTTGCGGATCTGTGGTTCATCATCCACAATCAATATGCGTGCGCCTTGTGGTGCCGTCATGTCATTCTTCCTCTCCTTGTCCCATGTACGGGAATGATGCCTCGGGTTCCTCGGTAGGCAAACAAATGCACACCCGTGTCCCGCCTCCCGGATTTGGCTCTGCGGTAATCGTACCTCCATGAACCTCGACAATTCCTCTGCAGATAGCAAGTCCCAGTCCTGTACCTGTCACATGCCGTGACGATTCGGAACGATAAAACTTCTCAAACACCCGCTCTCGATCTGCTTCCGGGATCCCGACGCCCGTATCAGCCACCACAATGGTCATTCGTCCAAGCGACTCATCTGCCTTTACCGTAATGACGATTTCACTGTCGACCGGAGAATATTTAATGGCATTGCTGATGACGTTAACCAGGACCTGCTCCAGCAATACCTCGTCTCCAGATATAAAGGGCGGTTGATCCGGCAAATCCACACGGATGCGGCGGTGCTGAATAAATTGCTGAACCTGCCCCAGCACAATACCGATCATGTCACCCACATCACACCATTTCCTGCGCAACTGCAGCATGCCGCTTTCCAGCTTCACCATGCCAAGCAAGTTGGTCACCAGCCTGTTCATTCGCAGCGCTCCATCCCGAATATTGCCTGTAAGTTCCTTTCGATCCTCCGCTGTAAAAAGAGAGTCATTCTCCAGCAGGCCTGTGGCTGAACCAATGATAGCCGTAAGCGGTGTACGCAGCTCATGGGATACCGAATCCAGCAGAGCGGTGCGAATTCGCTCTGATTCAGCTGTCATTTGCGCCAGCCTCGCTTCTTCTGCCAGCTTAACACGAGCGATGGCGCTCGCCGCCAACCCGCCACAGGCTTCCAGCAAACGCAGTTCCTCCCGCTGCTCCTGAAGATCGCTGGACTCCAGATTCACGGCAAGCACCCCATGAATCTGATCCTCTGTACGCAGCGGCACATACAGCCCGGGCGATTCCCGCAGACTGGAAGAACCGCGTCCAGCTACTTCTCCATGGGTGTATACCCACTTGGCAATGGCAACCTCAGACTCTCTTTTGCCCCATCCTGCCGAATCCGGTTCGCCCGAAGATGAGGTAACCGCGAGCTCCCCGTCAGAATTAGGAAGATACAATGCGGCCGAAGCTCCAAGCGTCAGAGAGACTTGCCTCGCAATATTGTCCAGCAGTGTATCCAAATCTGTAACAGCCGTCATCTGACGGCTTAAAGCATACAGCGAATTCGTCGTATTCTCGCGTTGTTTTACCATCTCCAGCTGCTGCCGCAGGCGACCTGCCAAACTTGCGGTTAATACCGCAACTGCCAAATACACAACAAAAGAGAAAATATATCGTAAATCTTCAACCGTAAAGCTCAGATACGGGGGCACAAAAAAGAAGTCAAAGGCAACAACGCTTAGACTCGCTGCGTATATGGCCGGTCCCAATCCCCAGTAGACGGCACTGACCAAGACGGGGAAAAGATAAATCAGCCCCACGTTAACCAAATCCTCGCTCATACCGATCGCATGAAGCAACATCGTTAACAAGGTGACGCCGAGGGTTACCCATATATATTTGGGGACACGCTTCAGCTTCAACCAAACCTCTTCCCCTTTGGTTCGTTCAGACACAGTACCTCTCACATCCCGCTCTGATCATAATCGTAATCTGCAACAATTAATACATCCATATGCCTTGATAGCCGCACCAATCTGCTGACGACCGATCCTTTTCCACGGTAGCCATTCAGCCACCAGACACGTTTCGCCTGACCCACTACAAGTTGCGTTGCTTTTTCTTCAGAGGCTTTACCTGCCAAAATACCAGGTACATCTCTCAGTCTCAGACAGTGATGAATGTAAAATTTCCCGCCCAATCGGACCGTGAGCTGTTCCAGCTCCTCCAATTGACACCTTACCTCATCACTCATAAGCTTGCCTACATAAACATGGTGCACATGCCAGACCGCCTTCAGTCGATAGGCGGTGCGAAATCCACGCCGGATCAGCCGATCGGCATGTTCATCACAGCTTACGCAGACAAAGACCGCTTCCTGTCTGCGCCAGGGACCGCGCAGCGCGCTTTTGGGCTCCTGAGATTCCAGGCGTTCATCCACATCATCCGCCAGTTCGCGCAGAGCAAGTTCCCGCAAGGCAATTAGATTGCCAATACGAAAAAAATGCTCCAGTGCTTGATTCACCTTGGCTGCTGCATAGATTTTACCCTCCCGCATGCGTTGCCGCAAGGCCTGCGGGGCGACATCAATGAGCTGAACCTCATCCGCCATTTGCAAAATCTGATCCGGCACCGTCTCTCGAACCCGAATTCCCGTAATATGTTCCACCGCATCGTTCAGACTTTCCAGGTGCTGCACGTTAACTGTGGTGATGACGGAAATACCCGCCTCCAACAGAAGAAGGACATCTTCATACCGTTTTTGCCGCATACTTCCTGGGATATTGGTATGTGCAAGTTCATCCACCAGTACCACTTCGGGACACAAGCGGAGAATCGCCTCGGTATCCATCTCCTCCAATTGGATCTCCTGATACGTCCGCTGCTCCCGTGGAATTACGGACAATTGACCGATCTGTTCCACCGTCTCCGCCCGATTATGCGTCTCTAACAGACCAATCTGCACGTCGATGCCTTTGCGAAGCAAATCATTGCCTTCCCGGAGCATCATATAGGTTTTCCCTACGCCCGGGGCAGCACCGATATATACTTTGAACTTACCACGCCGAATTTGGCCGATCTGTTCTTTCATTTCCTGCTCGCTTAACCTGCGATAGGTTGGCGTCTCCATTTCAGGCAAACGGGCAGGAAGCACACGCTCTCCCTCCTGCTGTGCTCGATCCGCCAACAGGAAAAGATCGACGCCCCGCATCCTGCGCAGCAGGGAGTTAATGAATGAGCCCTGCCACAGCTCCTGCCAGCGGGTCTGTCGTGAATGTCCCATAACAATTCGGGTAATCTGATGCTGCACAGCATATTGTGCCAGCGTTGATGGCATTTTCCGGCGATGTACGACAGGTAATTCCTCGAATCGACCACCAAACTTCTCTACCAGTTTGATCATGCTGCGACGGAAAACAATAGCCTCCTTCGTTAACGGCTGCTTCATATTGCGGAAGGTCACGGCTTGCAAATCCCCGTTCAGCCTCTTCGCAATCTGTTGTCCGCGCCGAATGTAGATCGATCCGTTCCAGTGATATTGGGTGGATACCAGAATACGTTCCATGATGCCAGTCGTAACAGTAATGCCCATCTCTTCGCGGTGCTCACGCAGCGATTCGTTAACCCCTTCTGCGACAAGCCGGAGAGCCAGCTCACGTAAAATGCCCAGATTCCCCTGCCGAAACACCGCCTCTCCTTCATGTCCCCTAAGATGCCCCTCAGCAAGCCGGCTCAATACCGTTTCCGGCGTCACGTCGATCAGCTTCACCTCATCGGCCAGTTCAAGGGTGTCCGCAGGCACGGTATGTTCGGCTGCGATACCCGTAAGCTGACGCGCAAGCTCCGTATAACCCTCCAGCTCATACACGTTCACTGTTGTAATGACGCTGATGTTATGCAGCAGCAAATACTGAATATCTTCCAGTCGGGTTGCATGACGCGCTCCTTTTCGGTTTCTATGAGCAAGCCCGTCAACGAGTACCACCTCCGGATTACGCGCCAGCAATGCATCCAGATTCAGGTCCTTCATCTCCATGCCGCCTTTCCCACGAGACCAGTGAAGGCTCGGAATCCGTTCCAACTCACCCAGCTGCTCCACCGTCTCCGGTCTGCGCATGGTCGACACGGCGCAGATGACGACATCAATACCCTGCTGGCGCAATGTGTTTCCTTCCCTCAGCATATGATACGTTTTGCCTGAGCCACTTACTGGACCAATGTAAATTTTCAAGGTGCCCTGCTGCAGCTTCGTAATCATCTTCAAAATGTCTTCTGGAGACTTGCGCTTGAAGCTGTCCTCCATCCCGCCCACTCCCCCTTTCGGTAAGTAACTGTTACACAACATGGAGAAAGCCCCTTCCGAAACTCGGAAGAAGGCCAGATATGGTTTTTCATACAACATACATCGCAGACTATATCTTATATTTGATTAACACATTTCCAAGCAAATGGAGCCCGAACAACGTATCCCTTCTGCTGACGGACCGTAAAATAAATTTCTTTCGAACACGCCGCTTCGTTACTTCAGCTCTGCCTTCAATATCAGATTCAGTGCGGTCACATTCACACGTGGCTCACCGAAGATGCCCAGCTGTCGCCCTTGTGTATGTTCCTCCACGATCTGGGCAAGCTGCTGCTCGCTAAGGCCTGTTGCCTGACTAATACGAGGAATCTGTGCTTTTGCCGCTTCAGGTGACAGATCCGGGTCCAGACCCGAACCCGAACTCGTCACGAGATCCGCAGGAATGTGCTGCAAGCCCGGGTTCTCCTGTTGGACCAGAGCCACCTTTTCCTTCATTTCAAGGATATACGCCTCAGACGCCACGGCGCGATTGGAGCCTGCTGAAGCTGCTCCATCATAACTGGCGTTCGAGGCCCGGGGCTGGAACAGCCCCGGCGATTTTACTTCCTGCGCCAGCTGCGACGAACCGATGGTTTTTCCGTCCGCTGTGATCAGACTGCCGTTGGCATGATTGGGGAAAAGCAGTTGTGCCACTCCGGTTGTAACCAGCGGGTAAATGATACCGCAAATCAGCATAAGCACGACAGATAACCGAATTGCCGGCAGTACCTGTTTCATATGAATCACATCCTGATTTCATTATTATTAGTTGTACCATTTACACCAGATGAAGTCCCGACAGCACCAGATCGATCAGCTTGATTCCGATGAACGGCACGATCACGCCGCCTACGCCATAGATGAACACATTCCGTCCAAGCAACCGCTCCGCGGACATGGCTCGATATTTCACACCCCGCATAGCGATAGGAATAAGCAGCGGTATGATGATGGCGTTGAAGATCAACGCAGACAGAATCGCGGACTGTGGTGAAGCTAGATTCATAACATTCAATGCCTGGAGCTGCGGCATAGCCAAAATAAACATGGCCGGAATGATGGCGAAATACTTGGCAATATCATTCGATATCGAAAACGTCGTCAGCGCACCGCGGGTAATAAGCAGCTGCTTCCCAATCGAGACGACCGACAGCAGCTTGGTCGGATCGGAATCCAGATCAATCATGTTGGCCGCTTCCTTGGCCGCCATGGTGCCGGAATTCATCGCAAGGCCTACATCGGCCTGCGCCAGAGCAGGAGCATCATTGGTCCCGTCGCCCGTCATGGCGACGAGCTTGCCCTCCTGCTGCTCTTTTTTGATCGCAGTAATCTTGTCTTCCGGTTTCGCTTCGGCAATAAAATCATCCACGCCCGCTTCCAGCGCAATGGTTGCCGCCGTCAGTGGGTTATCGCCCGTACACATAATCGTCTTGATACCCATAGCTCGCATCTCGGCGAATTTCTCCTTCAGACCTGGCTTCACCGTATCTTTCAGATAGATTACACCATAAATCTGGTCGTCCATTGCAACAGCAAGCGGTGTACCCCCAGCCTTTGCAATTCGGTTGGCTATATCATCCAAATCGCCAGGTATCCGTCCTCCACGGGAGGAAATATGGCGTTTGATCGCATCCACCGCGCCTTTCCGAATCTGCTTCCCACCGCTTAGATTCAGACCCGACATACGGGTCTCTGCGGTGAAACTCACATGCTCTGCATCTGCATATTCCGTCTCCGCCCAATTCTCGCCCTGCTTGCCAGCCAACTCAACGACCGAGCGCCCTTCTGGTGTCTCATCCACTACGGAAGCTTGCAGCGCAGCACGAGTCATCTCCTGTGCTGACACTCCCTGAACAGGGATAAACTCCGCCGCCATGCGATTTCCGTACGTGATTGTTCCGGTTTTGTCCAGAATCAGCGTATCAATATCGCCTGCCGCTTCCACCGCTTTCCCCGACATGGCGAGGACATTGAACTGTGTTACGCGGTCCATGCCAGCGATCCCAATGGCGGATAACAGCCCGCCGATCGTTGTTGGAATCAGACAGACAAGCAACGCGATTAATGTCGCCAGATCAAGCCGGATGCCCAGGTAGCTTGCCATCGGAACCATCGTCATGATGACAATCAGGAAAATCAGGGTCAACACGGCAAGCAGTGTAGTCAGCGCAATTTCATTCGGTGTTTTCTGGCGCTGTGCACCTTCAACAAGTGAGATCATCCGGTCGAGGAATGACTCCCCCGGATCTGTCTGTACACGCATGACAATATAGTCGGAAGTGACTCGTGTACCTCCCGTAACGGAGGAGAAGTCACTACCTGCCTCCTTGATCACAGGGGCAGATTCCCCGGTAATGGCGGACTCGTCAATGGAGGCCAGCCCTTCAATAATCTCGCCGTCCGTGGGAATCAGTTCTCCCGCTGCTACACGGACGATATCTCCTTTTTTTAACAGGGTCGAAGACACTTGCTTGAGGGTTCCATCTTTCTGTACCAGATTCGCCGTTGTGTCCGATTTCGTCTTGCGCAGTGTGTCTGCCTGAGCCTTGCCCCGCCCCTCCGCCAGTGCTTCAGCAAAGTTGGCAAACAGCAACGTGAATAACAGGATGAGAAACACTGCGATGTTGTACCCTCGCCCTGCCTCGGATGCAACAAACAGGTCCGGATTAATACACAACAACAACGTGATGAGTGTACCTACTTCAACGATAAACATCACCGGATTTTTGATCATGACGACCGGGTTCAGCTTTTTGAAAGCATCCAGGGATGCCTGAAGCAGAATCTCGCGACTTAAAGTTTTAGTTCTTTTGGGAGTACCTTGATCTGTACCTGTACCTCGCGTTCCCTTACCATGTGGGCTAATCATGCCCATGCCTGTTCCTTCCACCGATTGCTCCTTCTTTCGTTCTATAGCATTCATTGCGTTAATCCACCTCCACACTCTACGTCCTCACTCATATCCCCATAACGGATTGCCGTACTCTCCATCAACGAATCATCGCCAAATGCTCTGCAATCGGTCCAAGTGCCAGTGATGGGAAGAACGTCAACGCACCGACCACCACAATCATCATCACCAGAATGCCCGCAAAAAGAGGCGTATGTGTGCGTAGTGTACCCGTTGTTACGGGAACCACCCGTTTGGTGGCCAGTGATCCGGCAATAGCAAGCATCGCGATCATGGAAATGTATCTTCCGAGCAGCATCACCACACCAATGGCGATGTTGTAAAAGTCTGTGTTGGCATTCAGTCCGGCAAACGCCGATCCGTTATTGGCAGCCCCTGATGCAAAAGCATAAAGCACCTCGGTCAGGCCATGCATGCCTGAGTTCGAAATCGAAGCTACAGCTTCCGGGCGCATGAGCGCCAGCGCAGTTGGACCCAGAATAATCAAAGGGTGAATGAGCAGCGCAATGGACGCGAGTTTCACTTCTTTGCCCTCGATTTTTTTGCCCAGAAATTCAGGGGTTCGCCCAACCATCAGTCCGCAAATAAATACAGCCAGAATGACATAGAGCAATCCGTTGAGCAAACCTACTCCTTTGCCGCCGAATACGTTGTTGAGCATCATTTCAGCCAATGCCACCATCCCGCCGAGTGGAGTAAGCGACTCATGCATATTGTTCACCGACCCGGTTGTGGCTGCTGTAGTGACTGCCGTGAAGAGCGCCGATTCAGATATCCCGAACCTGACTTCTTTACCTTCCATATTGCCCTGAATTCCCACCGCCTCCAGCGCAGGCACACCGCGATATTCCGATACGAATACCGTAGTCAGCATGATGAGGAAAAGAAAACTCATGGCCGCAAACAGAGCCCAGCCCTGTTTCCGGTTGTTCACCATGATGCCGAAGGCATACACCAGCGAGGTTGGCAGCAGCATCATGCAGATGATATGCACCAGGTTCGATAACGCTGTTGGATTCTCAAATGGATGCGCTGCATTCGTTCCGAACCAGCCTCCACCATTGGTACCTAGGTGCTTGATCGACTCCAGTGAAGCGACCAGCCCACGACTAATCGTTTGCTGCGCCCCCTCCAGCGTGGTTGCGTTCACCGCTCCCGCCAGTGTCTGCGGCACACCCTGGAATACCAGGAACAACGCCACAATGAAGCTCAGCGGCAAAAAGATTCTCGTGATTGACCGTACCATGTCGACGTAAAAATTACCCAGTCCATCCCGGCGGCCGACCAGCCCGCGAATGAATGCAATGGCCACCGCGAAGCCGGTCGCCGCCGAGGTGAACATCGGAAACGTCACTGCCAGCATCTGTGACAAATACGACAGGGAGTTCTCGCCGGTGTACGACTGCCAGTTCGTGTTGGTCATGAACGAAACAGCCGTGTTGAATGCCTGCGCCGCAGGCATATTGGCGATGCCATCCGGGTTGAGCGGCAAATATTGTTGCAGCCGCAGCACCAGAAACATCAACAACAGCATGACGAAGTTGGAGAGGAGCACAGCCGAAAGGTACTTTTTCCAACCCATCGACTCGTTCTCCTTCACCCCCATCAATCGATACAACAATCGCTCAGGTCCGCCAAATATCCGATCCAGCCCTGTTCGCTTGCCGTCAAACACCTTCACCAGATAACTCCCCACTGGCTTCACCAGCAGTATGATGATCAGCAGCGTAACCGCTACTTGTAATAAACCACTACTCATATCCGCATTTCCTCCCTAAAAATCGACGATCCGAGTGCTTCTGGATTCGTGCATAAGGCGACCATCAGAATTTCTCCGGCCTCACCAGCACGTAACCGAGATAGATCACCAACGCGAGCACAATCATCCCGATGACGATCATGTGGCTCCTCCCCTTTCCTTGCCCTAAGCTTTCTCGCAAAACTTCACAAATCCCCAGAACACCACAAACAACAGCACAACCAGCCCGATTATCGTGGCATCATTCACCATGTGTTCCCCTCCCTCTCTCTACCGTTCTTGCAACCTTCTACATATGAAATCGTAATACGAAACGCTGTAAAAAAGGGGTAAAGAAATACCCGCCAAGGTGTAAAAAAAGCGTAAAAAAGACCCGCTCACCTCAGCTAATAGCTGAAGGGAACAGGTCTATGAATGTTAAAGTGTATATTGAACGCCCTTCATCCAAACGGATTCTGGGCCCATTGCAGCAATCTTTTTCGGGTAATTTTCCCGTGTGATGTATGTTGGATCACCTGGCCGCTGTCCAGCAGCAGAACTTGAGGCGATTCATGGTGAACCTCGGTATCTTCTGCGATGCGGCGGGAAAGCGTGCGGCTTTCAATAACTTTGACGATCCGGTATTCCATTTTTTGGGCGGGATCGGATGCATTCGAGCCCACAAACGCCATAAACTCCCTGTATGCTCTTGCACTGATTGGACAGGTTGTACTGTGTTTCAGCAGCAGCACCGGATGATCCTGCGACCGCACAAGCAATTCTTCCCATTCCTCTTGCTTATGCAACTCCTTGACATGTTCACTCAGCATATCATCCAGCCCCGAGCCAGCACGTTTGCTAACGACAGATCCAACCACGACGCCCAATGCCACACCAAAGGCAATACCCAGGCCAACCTGATTTGCAGCCACACCAATACTCGTTCCAATGGCGATGCCCACCCCAAGCCAAAGCGTTTGAGAATTCACTTTTTTATCCATGGAGATCATCCTCCCTAAAGAAATTCATAAAAAATATTAATTTTAATATAGAAGCAATCACTCATTTGCCTGTATAAAATGGCTATGGTAACCTAAGAATAGTCAACAAGGCGAGGTAAGATAGAACCCTCTTACTGCGCATGTCTGTTACGATGCAAAACCAATCCCACCGCAGGAGTCAACCTGTTTAACGGTGGTTTTTTGTTTATCACTTTCTTTAGAGCATTCCCACCGATTGTCTACCGGAAATTATATCATAGGCGCCCATTCAGGCGCTTTTATATTCTTCATCTAAGGGTACGCTTTTGTGATACACTGATTGTAATTTGGCAACGATGAACATGAAGAAATGATTGGAAAGGCGGAAATTCGTTATGGCATATGCTTTTATGATCGAACCGCAGTATTATAACGCTTTGGAGAACGAGGACGAGCTGATTGAGAAGTGCCAGGAGTGGGGCTTGCTTTCAGAAAAAGCAACGAAGGTCAAAACGTTCTATTATAAAGGAAATGGACTGAATAAGCCTTGCACCATCGTTGGCTTTGTCGATCATATGGCAGCGGTCATCCAACTGGACAATGAGCAAAAACACTGCATTCATCCGTCGTACCTGAAAGAAATGCAGGCGTCCAGCTATAATGTGAAAAGTTCAATTGGAGCGGGAACAGCCAAGCCCGGGGAACCGGTCGTCGCTGCAACCCATTCAGATCATATCTCCAGTTCTGATACGTTGCAGGAGTCGGATGCTGCGTCTAATCTGGATGAGATTCCATCCGGTATGAATGTTATGGATTCCGAATTGGATGTGGACACGGATGACGATGATATTTCATCTGCTCTGAAAGGTGATCCTGACGGTCTGGTGGAAGAGTACGTTGGCCCCGCCAATGCAACCAGCAGTACAGCCAAACCTAAGGCCAAAACCGCAGGCAAAGCCAAATCGGTCAAGATTGAGCTGCCGGAGGGTAAAGTGAAAATGTCAGCCGTTGTGAAGGAATTTACGACCGTGCCGAACCACTTCTCCGACAATGATGACGAAGTCATCATCTATGAAGCCGTTACAATCACGGAGCCTGAAGTCGTTGACATTGGCGAAGCGTGGTCCAGCCACAGTGCGACCATCAAGAAGCAGGAGCTTGAGGTTGGTGATGTGCTTACCTTTGAAGCCAAAATCATCAAGAAAAAGCTGACCAGGAACCCTGTTCCTTATAAAATCAACAACCCCTCCAAGCTTCAGAAAGAGGTCTAGTTTTCAAGTAGCGTACGCCCATAACCTTCTTGCAGGAATTGCAAAAAACCTCCAGACGACGATAGTACTCATGTCCTGGAGGTTTTGTTTTTGATTTATATTACCGAAACGCTAACTCGCACTTTACTGATGGCTTGCTGCAACACAGCTAATTTGGAACTGAACGCCAAATTTATCAATAACCGTACCGTAGGCCGGACTCCAGAACGTTTCCTGAATCGGCATTTTCACTTTCCCGCCATCTTGCAGCTGGTTAAAGATTGCTTTGGCTTCCTCCGGAGTATCCGTATTCACTGTGACATTAACATGGTTACCCACTACATACGGCATGCCAGGAAATGTGTCGGACAGCATCAGCACAGAGCCGCCAATTTGCAAAGAAGCATGCATGATGCGGTCTTTCGCTTCTGGTGGTACGGGGTGATCTGGATTGGATGGACCGTCGCCAAATGTCTGGAGAGCCAACACTTCCGCTCCAAAAGCCTTTTTATAAAACTCCACTGCTTCACGTCCATTACCATCTGTTACAAGATACACATTCAAGCTGATTGCCATGCGTTCTTCATCTCCTTGAGCTCATGTATTTGACCATTCCTGCCACTTGCGACATGAGTATATACGAACAGGCTGCCCGTTGACAAGAGTACTGGTAACAAGCTCATAAGTAGGATTGTCCGCAATCCTTATTTTATCCAAAAAAAAGACCACTCTCCCGATTCCTGTCGGTCAAATGGCTGTGGTCGATCCTATGAGGTTAGCGCGTTTTTACGATGATATCTATTTCACTTTTCAACAAGAGGTATCGGTGAACACTTCTCATGATCGGGACCTTAGTTAGTTTATTCTTGTCTACATAAAGTTTCATCTGATCTTTGGTCAGACCCAACAAACTCCCTGCTTCTGATACCGTCAATACAACCTCGGGATTCGTAGCATTAAACGTTCTCTTCACTTTCTGGTTCCAGTCCTCGAATACCTGCATAGATCAGTAATCTCTCCTATCCATAGCCAGTCGTTTTCCAGGCTGAATAGATCCATTATACCATACTTGTGATGATCGTAACTGAATCCTTATGGAGAACCAATTTATGTTAGTGCAGGATTCCTGTCCTGGACCCATTTCAAACCCTTTTAATCCAATCTCCTAGGCCTCTTCCCAGAACCGGCGCAGGTTGTTCATGGCGATTTTGGATGCTGACTTGCATTCCTCCATGCCTTCAAACTCCACCGTGATGTTGCCATCATAACCGGAGTCTTTGATCAGCTTCACAATTTTGCGAATCGGGATATCCCCTTGCCCAACAATCGCTCCGCGCAGGAAATTACCATAGGCAGTGGTAAACCACTCCCCTTCGCCCGGATGCTCATCATAAGAACGGAAATAGAAGTCTTTGAAATGGACCAGAGAAGCGTACGGCAGATTTTTCATGACTCCGATAATGGGGTTCTCATCCACACACATGAAATTGCCGATGTCGAGTGTTGTTTTGAAGTTCGGACGATCCACGGCATGCAGCACACGTTGCACACGATCACTCGCCTGCACACTGAAGCCGTGATTTTCAATGGTTGTTGTAATGCCAAACTGCGCCGCGTAATCCGCAATGATCTGGCTTCCCTTCACCATGAGCGGTAGATTTTCCTCGAACCAGGCAATGGTCATTTTCTCCTTCGGCAACGTAAACGCCGTGACGTCATGACGCATATGCTTTACACCCATCCGGTGTACAATATCAACATGTCTTTTGACCCGAGTCATCTCTTCTTCAAAAGCCTCTTCCGTCTCCTGCACGAAATTCGCAGGCATCGAATAGTTGGACAGCTCTATACCCGCAGAAGCAGCTCGCTCCCGGATGGCGTCAGCCAGATCAGGATTGTCTTCCACGGTGTAGCCATACGGAACCATCTCCATATGCTCACCACCATTTGCTGCAATCCAGTCGATGATGTCCAGAACCGTCATTTCACCCGAATTCAAATCGTTCAACAAGCTGTACGTACTCAGGCCCACTTTCATCTGCTCAGCTCCCTACCGGTATTGTTTGATGAATTCAACCGCTTTGCGAATGTCCAGCTCCGGCTGATCGCCTACTTCACGTTCAATCGTCAGATACCCCGTATAGCCAATATCCCGAAGGGCCGCAAAGTATCCGTCAAAATCCACACCACCCTCGCCCAGCGGCACCTCACGGAAGAACGTCCCGGAAGAAACCATTTCGGCAATTTTCTCATGATCCATGGGCGCGTAACCTACTGCACCGTACACATCTCTTGGATCGACTTCCTTGAGACGTACCCCATCTTTCACATGGGTGTGCACAATATAATCCTTCAACAGATGAACACCGCGAGCCGGGTCGTCTCCGGTAACCATAACCATGTTCGCCGGGTCAAAATTCACCGATACCCCGTTGGTCGACAATGTATCCAGGAATCCTTTCAAATCTGCGGCTGTTTCCGGCCCCGTCTCAATAGCGAAGTACGCACCTGCACTTTTCGCGTATTGGCCCAGCTCTTCACAAGCCGCATGCAGCGTGGCATATACTTCGGACGAAGGATCATGCGGAACAATACCGATATGTGTCGTGACGATATTAGTTCCCAGATCAAGGGCCAGATCCACGATTCGCTTGGACTTCTCCACTTTCCACGGATTATCTGCCTTTACTTGAAACCCATGTCCACCCAAATCGCCAACTAGGGCAGAAATTTCAAGCCCAAGAGAATCGATATAACTTCTTAACTCCTTGCGAGCCGCAGGAGACAGATTTTCAGGGTCCATCTCTCCCTTGACCGCATAGATCTGTACACCTTCCGCTCCAACGTCTTTCGCTTTGTTCAGCCCTTCTCTTACGCCTACATTAAAGCTGTCCACGATGACGCCGATCTTGTTCGTTAATTTCATGTTATACCCTCCTGCTGAATTGGTATTTTATCGTCCTGATGTGAGTTCGTGATGGAATGGAATGCTCTACTACACTTTCGCCTCATTCACGGTCCACTCCTCTTCTTATAAAAGATTCTTATCTGGCACCCTAAGTTATTCCGGTGAACCGATTTTTACAGACTGAATCTCATAAGGCTTGAACGTCAGCTCAAACTTTCCTTCACGACAAACCAATGGCCGGATTTCGTCCTCCAGCAGATTGACTACAGATGCTGTTGTCTGCGTTTCGGCCCACTGAACCTCGACTGTCTCTCTACCGCCTGATGACTCATAGAAACGAAGTACCGTTCCCGTGCCGTCTTCTGAAGCTTTGATTGTATCCAGAATGACGTGCTCGCTGCGAAAGTGAACCCATGAATGCTCTGCCTTTAATGTCCCTGAATGTCTGCCTGCTGCCACAACCTGAGTCGGATGGTTCAGCTCCATCGCACGGCGTACCACACCCGCTTCCCGCCAATCGCCTTGATGAGGCAGGAGCGAGTAAGTGAATTCATGCTCACCCTGATCGGCATGTTCATCCGGCCATTTCGGGGCACGGAGCAGAGACAGACGAATCGTCTGATCCTTGATGTCGTAGCCATATTTGCAATCGTTCAGCAGGCTTACACCGCTATTACCTTCGGAGACGTCTGCCCAACGGTGCCCGCACACTTCAAACTGCGCCTGCTCCCAGCTAGTGTTATTATGGGTTGGCCGCTCCAGCGCGCCAAACGGTATTTCGTAGGTTGCTTTGCCTGACACCAAATCGACTGGAAATGCAACTTTGAGCAACTTATGGCTCTCAACCCAGTACACCTTTGTTTTGAAATCCACACGCCGCTGATGACGATACAGGATAATATCCTGGCGAATTTCCGAGTTGTTCAGCTTCCAGTGGAAACGAAGGATATCCTGCGCTGCCCCGCGCTGCACGATCTGTCCGGAGATCAGCTGTACCGCCCCTGCCGGTTGAGATTCGAACCTCGGGTCAATATCCCACGCATCCCAATACGTTGGTTTGTCATGGAAGAACTGAAGCTCATTCGCTTTATCTCCAGGCTTCAGCCACTCCCGCTGGATGGACTTGTCATACCATCTTTTGATTTCTCCCACATCGTTAAATTCAAGTATGTAGAAGTCTGTTTCCCAAACCGAAGGGAAGGATTCATCCTGCTTAAATATAGGAAGATTGGCATCCGGTGCGTAGCGCAGCCATATGGTGGTATACCCAAAGGCCGGGATGGATGGAACATAAACTGACAGAGTCAGCACATCTCCATTTTGCTCAAGGTCACCTGCCAGACGATTACCCTGATGATCAAAAGCAGCGAGGCCAGCCAGCTTTATGTCTCCTGTAATGCTCACCACTTCTCCGCGCTCCCAGCCCAGGCTGTTTAAAATAACGTAAGGCAGGCCAGCCAAGTCATCTGTCGCAATACTTTCCACAAGGGAATTGAGGGCGCCTTCCCTCGCTGATGTTCCCAGGGCAAACACCTTCGTATACTCCTCCTTAGAAGTGACATATGCTTCGGGAATGGATGTACCCGGAATAATATCATGGAACTGGTTGAGCATGATCAGCTTCCAGCCTTCATCCAGTTTGTTCTTCACCTGTGCTGCTTCAGATCCGGCAAACTGCCCCCAAATTTCCGCTTCCCGGTACAGTACTTCTGCCTTCCGATTGCTTCGTTTGTTCCGCGCATGGGTGGTATACGTTCCCCGGTGAAGCTCCAGATACAGGTCTCCATGCCATTGCGGCAAAGTAGGATTATTACTGGATATTTCTTCGAAAAATGCTCCCGCTGTACTGAACTTGCTGATGGGCTGTCCAATCATGAACTGGGATCGCGCTCCGAACTCCACCATTTCATTCGTGACCCCGCCCCCGCCATCGCCATGCCCGTAAAGCAGCATTTGTTCGGGGTGCACGTCCTTCTGCTTATACGATTGCCAATGCTCATCCATATCTTTGGGCCGGGTATGCTCATTCACTCCATGATTCAGATAAGCCAGCACTGAGGTACCATCAATGCCTACCCAATGGAACAGATCATACGGAAAAGTATTGGTATCACTCCAATTGAGCTTGGTGGTCATAAAATAAGGAATGTCAGCCAGCTTCAGCAGTTGTGGCAGCGAAGCACAGTAACCAAAGGTATCAGGAAGCCACTCGATGCTCGAACGCTTGCCGAACTCCTCCTGATAGAAGTTCTGCCCGTACAGCATCTGCCTTACCAAGGACTCACCGCTCGGAATGTTCAGATCCGGCTCCACCCACATGCCGCCAACCAGCTCCCAGCGGCCTTCGGCAATTCGAGCTTTGATTCGTTCATACAGCTCAGGATAATGCTGCTTCACGAAAGCATACAGCTGCGGTTGGCTCTGCGAATATATAAACTCCGGGTACTCGTCCATCAGGGTACACATCGTGGAGAAGGTACGGCTGGATTTGCGGACGGTCTCACGTACAGGCCACAGCCAAGCAATATCGATATGGGACTGCCCAACCAGATGCATGAACCCATTCCGATATTCTTCCGGGTCTTCCTTCTGCACAGACTGTGCTAGCGAATTTTCGAAGTTCTGCACCCATACCGCCTCAGCCCAGCGATTCGGCTCGTTGTACATCTCATCCATTACCTGGTGAATGACCCGGACAAGACGGGTCCGTTTCAACTCTTTCTCGGGCAATGCCTTTAGCGACTCCGCAAGTACGGTAATGCTGTACATCAAGCTCTGTAACGGTTGATTCACATATACCAAGGCAGTTCGAATACCACGGATCGGCGGCTGAATCACCGCTTGTCGGTTCAGCGGGTCATGCGGTTCCGGTATAGGATCATACAGCTCAATCTCCAATACAGGCGTAGTTCCCACACGGCTCCTGGGTAACGGTACATACCAATGATTTCGGTCCAGTCCGTGATAAGGCATGCCATTCACCTTCAGCAGCCCCTCACCCCCAGCTTCAAAAATCAATCCAATTGCATGATCCTCCCAATTGCCTGGAATCTCTATGGTTTTGCTCAGAAAATATGTCGTTCCATGGTTGCTATCGAATGGATTCAGACTTTGGACAGTGGCATTCTCCTGTTCATACTCGTATTCTCCGGGCCGTATATACTTAGCTTTCTGCATCTGCCACTCTGGAAGCTCCACCGTATCGAGCCATTGCTGCTGAGCCAGATCCTGAATGAATCTCTGAATTCGAATCATACCTCCACCCCCACCTTCTGAATGTGTAAACTGCAAGCAGTCCAGTCTCTGGAGCTGCTGCCCACCATCAGTCTGAATTCACCTGGTTCGACAACAGGCTGAAGACGGGAGTCGATCAGCGCCAGATGTTCTTTTTGCACAGGGAAAGTAACGGTTCGAGTCTGTCCCGGCTCCAGACGGATTTTGCGAAACCCTTTCAGTGAAATTTCAGCCCGGGTTACTGAAGCTGATACGTCCGTAATATACAGCTGCACCACCTCATCTCCAGCAACTGATCCGGTGTTCGTGATTTCCACCTGCACCTCAGCTTCATCGTCTGGCCCGATCACTTCCGGCACAACCCGTACATTCTCGTATTTAAATTCCGTATAGCTCAGCCCAAAGCCGAACGGATACTGCGGCACAAGATCGGTCTCCAGATATCGCTTACCTCGGGTGCGTTTGGCATTGTAATAGATCGGAAGCTGCCCCACATGTTTGGGAATGGAGACGGTAAGACGACCGGATGGATTCACATCACCGAACAAAATATCTGCTATTGCGTTTCCACCCTCCTGCCCCGGATACCACGCTTCGAGAATGGCATGGGCATGCTCATCAATCCAGGGTTCAGCAATGGGTCGGCCGTTAATATATACGACAATAATCGGTTTCCCCAGCTTATGTACTTCCTGCACCAGCTCCAGTTGAACACCCATCAGGATCAAAGAAGATCGGTCTATGCCCTCACCACACTCCATATCGTTCCAGGGATCATCCGTGACAACGGATGCACCCGTCCGCAGATCAATGGTGCCTTCGCCAAAATCACGACTACTTGACCCACCCATCACCATAACGATGATGTCAGCTTGTTCAGCACAGGCGAGCGCTTGCGCAAAGCCCTCTCTGGAATCGCCTTTGATGCGGCATCCGGGCGCGTATAGCACCTGTTCCGTATCCGTCCCAAGCTTACGGCGAATCCCATCCATCACCGTAACAATCTGTTCTCTCGGCTGTGGCGAGGTGTAATCACCAAGCTGGTTGTAGACATGGTTTGCATTCGGTCCAATAACGGCCAGCTTCGTACCTGTATTACTGAGTGGAAGGATGTTCGCTTCATTTTTAAGTAAAATAATTCCCTCTTGCGCGACTTTCCTCGCCAGCTGAATATGGTCCTCACATCCAATCACCTGCTCTGCAAAGTCAGGATCAACGAAGGGCTGTTCAAATAATCCCAGCCTGAACTTCATCTCCAGCACTCGCCTTACTGCTGTATCCAGATCCTGTTCTTCTAGTATTCCTTGCTCCAGCGCCTGCCCCAGATGCTTCCGGTACATGTATCCGGACATCTCCATGTCCACACCTGCCTTAAGCGACTGCGCAACGGCCTGCTCCCCGTTCTCCGCCGTGTTGTGTCCACTGACCAGCATCTGAATCGCACCAAAATCGGTGATGACGAATCCGTCAAATCCCCATTGCTCGCGCAGGAGATCATTTAACAGATACGAGCTCGATGTACAGGGTACACCGTCAATTTCGTTGTATGCCGTCATGACGGAGCATGCACCTGCTTCCACGGCTTTCTTGAAGGGCAATAGGTCCACTTCATGCAACTCACGTAATCCCATATGAACAGGGGCCGCATTGCGTCCACCCTCTGAACTTCCATAAGCTGCAAAATGTTTGAGTGTCGCCACAATCGTCCGGTTGGTATCCAGTCGATCACCCTGCAGCCCTTTCATCGCTTCTACCGCCAATTCACCGATCAGGTATGGATCTTCGGCAAAACATTCCTCTGTCCGCCCCCATCTGGGGTCACGCACCACATCCAGCACAGGGGAATACGTTGCCGCTCCCCCTTGACTCCGGGTCTCCACAGCAATCGCTTCGCACATCTTGCGGTACAATTCCACGTTCCAGGCACTTCCTACAGCAAGCGGCACCGGGAATACGGTCGCTCCAATCGCCATATGACCGTGAGAACACTCCTCCCCGAACAAAATGGGGATCCCCAGCCGGGAGTTCTCCAAGGCATACCGCTGAATTTCATTGGTGGCAACAGCACCCTGCCTAGGGGTCAAGCCTGTCTCCAGCGTCACTTCCGTCCATGGATCAGCACGAAGGGCGCCATACAACGACCCAATCCCGCCCTCTGCGATGTCCTTTTTAAACTCATCCGTAACCCGAACCGAACCATCTGCATCCTTAACATAAGTCTTCCACCCCATGGGCTGAATCAGCTGTCCTATCTTCTCCTCCGTTGTCATCCGACCGAGAAGATCTTGTACTCGTTCCTGAACGGGAAGCGAAGCATCTTTATAGTTCATATGCACATTCTCCTTATGAGTTCGGCTTGGTTTGGAACATGGGCTCACATGGCTTTACGGTAATCGCTTGGTGCTACACCAACCACATTCTTGAACGCCCGATTGAAGGAATTATAGTTCGTATATCCGACTTCCTCACTGATCTCCTGAATGGCTTTGTCGGTCTCCAGCATAAGTTGTTTGGCCTTCTCTATGCGGTGACTAATCAGAAGATCCACGAACTTCTCACCAATTTCATCCTTGAACAGCTTACTTAAATATTTCGGATTAATATCGAATAAATCACTTAGATAGTTCAGCGACAGCTCGGGATTGTTGTAGTTCTGTTCAATATACTTGCGAATTTCAAGAATATGAGATCGGTGTTTTCTGGAACATTGAAGTGTCTGCATCTGCTCCGCCAGTTCCCGGAAACCTTCCCAGCACAGCACTCGCAAATCATCTAACGTCTCCCATCCTTCCAACCTGGGGAGAAGCGGTGTAAATACGGCTGCCCATTGCTCCTGATATTCCCGCGGAAGTTCCGCGAACTCCCGATTATAATGCTGGAACAGCAACTGGACCGTATTCATAATCTCCTGGCGGGAGAGCATAGATTCACGGATCTGTTCGAACAAGCGGTCAAAATGCTTCTCCCAGAAATCGTCCGACAGTCGCATCGCCTGCACCAGCAAGGAGATCGTCTTCAGAAACTCATACACATCATTCGTTGAGTTCGGTACCTCCCCGCATGGAATGATCCGATTCATGCCGAGTACAGCCTTGTATTCCAAGGCATGCACCGCCTCCTTCAGCGAAGCTCTCAGACCACGAACATCCACTGCCACTCTCCCAATACCGATGGTTACGGTGAAGTTCAAATACTGCCCCACCCTGTCCAGATAACCGAAGAGCAGTCTCTGCTCGGTCTCCTCACCTTTCTCCACTTCAGGAATCCAGAGTATGGCATACAGACGCTGATCCGATATCCACTCTGCCCACACTTCGGTTCCCTCGTGCCTTGCACTCTCCTGCAGAATGCTGGATAACACAAATTTCAGGAGGGATTGATCTTGATTGTGATACTCCTCCATAAACCTCGAATACTGATCGATCTCCACAACAATTACAGCCCATCGATCCTCCAACTGTGGGAGCTTAAACCTGTTCTTCTCCGCTATCAGCTCATTGCCGGTGAAGTCTCGTGTACCCTCCAGCAGCTCCTGAAAGAAATATTTCTTCTGCAGAATCAGGTTCTCTTCATGCTCCTCCTGATACTGCCTGGTTTGATTAATCATTTGCTCCAGCGTGGTCTGGATAAAACGAAACTCGTTATCTTTTGGTTGACTTATCCCTGGCTGTTTCTGTGAAGCCACCGTCTCAATTAGTGTGACGATTTGCTGGATAGGCTTGTAATTTCTGCGTGTCACATAGACCACCCACACCACACCAATCAGGACAACGGCAACGGCAAAAACAAACCAGATATCGTAAAATTTTAGGGCGAATTTGACGATCTTGCCATTATTCAGTCCGGTCTGAACCTTCCAGCCGCTGTAGCTGGATGTAAATTCGGAGAAGACTTCACCTGACGCCATTTGGGGAGATGCTGCCCTAGGGCCATCCTGCTCTCCACCATCCCACAGATTGCCGCCCGAGCGATTGAAGATATTCACGAAGGTGAACTCAGGGTCATACATCTGCATGATAGACTTCTGCAAGGCTGGCAGATTGACGTTAACAACTACAAGACCCGTGCCGTTTCCGACACCGCGAATGAGTGTAATGACCTGTTTGCCTTCCTCGGTCGGGAATGCCTTAAAAGATCTCGCCCCCACCCACTTTTGCGTCGCCGCAGCACGGCTGTCTTTAATAAACGCTGCATCGGGAAATTCCTCAATCGGCACCGCCTTGCCGTTGCTAAACACCGTATCGTCGTTGTATCTCACCAGATATATGGAATCAATCAGCGGATACTCTATTTTCAATTCATCAATAACCTGGACCGCTTGAATTCCGGCATACACATCCTCGCTTCCGGTTACCGAATAATAGTTTTTCAGGTTGGGGTTGGTCAAAATATCACGCAGCACCTTGAAGTCGATGGAGCGCAGTGAATTGTCCAGATATTGCGTTACCTGTGATGCCAGAAATTCATTGGCCTTGAGTGCTTCTCTTCGGTTTTGCTCATTAAATACCTGGAAGAAGATAATAAACAGGATCGTGGTTACGATAAAAAAAACAGGCAAATACGATAGCAGCAAACGTCTAAACCAACTGTTGTTCATCTCCGAGGCCCCCCACACTGTTTATGTGCATGATGACAACCACGCCAATCTGGTCGCTAATTTTCCATAAATATTCAGTAAATTATATCGGATGCAGTGGGGTTGTCAAAAGGAGAAGACCGCCCCGATTCCTGTGGTGACATCGGGACAGCCTCATTCATGAATCCATCAACCTTTATTGATTCTTCTCAATCGCACGCTGGTAAATCTCAAGGTAATTGCTGAGTCCCAGACCATCAAAACCTTTCACGTACGCATCCCATTCCTTATCAATGCTCTTGCTGCCGATAATAAATTGAGCCATATTGGTCATCACGTAATCCTTGACGGCCGTCGTGAGCTGGGCAGCAGTTTCTGTATCTTCAGGACGGATAAATACGTTCGCAGGATAGACCTCTTTGGGCGCATAAGGTTCATATACGTTGGTTGCTTGTGCCAGGCGTGTACCGTAACCCTCGGCTTCCAACGGGTTCTGACCTTCTGCAAACAGATTGCGGAACGTATTGGACAAGTCATGTGCTCCGATCTGTGACCAACTCTCGTTGACTACAACGTTCGGGTCACGCTCAGGCAGGTTATAGTAGCTGTATTGGGCCGGCTCGCCATTGATGTTTTTCTCATCTGCATCCGCCTTCTTCCAGCCTTTCCCCTCTGTTGGACCGTACTCTGCGTACAGGGCACCTTCTTCACTGAACATGTAATCTACAATCTTGATGGCAGCAATCTGCTGCGCTTCGGTCGCTTTGTTGGTGATGGCGAACTCAAACTCACCTACGCTCTGTGTAGCGCCTGTCGTTTGCACGCCATCTGGCCCTTTCAGCGGAGGCACGATGTCCCAGTGCTGGTGGCGGGTGATATCTTTGTCATACGTGTTCACGAGATAGCTGACCAGCGCTGTCGTTATAGAGCCGACCACCTCATCGCCTTCCTTGTTACCCAGCTGCCCGATCGCCTGATCGTTCTGCGTGAAGGAGGCCGGATCAATCAGGCCCTCTGCGTACAGCTTGTGCATGTACTCCAGCCCTTTTTTCCACTCTTCCTTGTTCGCTGCAAAATCAACCTTCCCATCCTTCACGATCAGATATTTATCGTTGTCATTATAGATAAAACTGTTCATGAGATAGGCATCGATATTGCCATTCCATACATATTTGTTCGGTGCACCCGTGAGCGGAATCTCATCGGCTTTGCCATTGCCATTCGGGTCCTGCTCTTTGAATGCCTTCAGTACCGTGTAGAGTTCATCGGTCGTAGTAGGCATTTTCAGACTCAGATTGTCGAGCCACTCGGTGTTAATCCAATATTTCTGAGCATACGTACAGTGATAACATTCATTGAAAATTGGCAGAGCGTAGATGTTGCCATCAGGTGCAGTAATCGCTTCTTTAAAGTACGGCTTCTCCTCCATAATCTTGGTGAGATTCGGACCGTACTCCTTGATCAGATCCTGCAGCGGGAGGAACACGCCCTGTTTTCCGTAGGTTTGCAGGTCTGAGGTGGTGAACTTGCCATGGAGGAACACTTCGGGATAATCGCCACTCGCCAGCAGTAACTGTCTGCGATCTTGCAAGGCGTCTGTCGGAGCCAAATCCCATTTCAGAGTTACATCGAACTTGTCTTCGATAAATTGGGTGAACTCATTTTCTTCCATGGATGCTTTACCTTGTGGGGCAAAGAAGGTCATCGTGACTGGGCCACCGCTCTCGCCGCTACCGTCGCTCCCTGTACCTGTCTCCGCGGATGAACCGCATGCGGACAACAAAGCCATCGAAGCAAAGACCAGAAACAACATCGAAATCCAAGATTTTTTCAATCTGACTCCTCCTTTTTGTTGAAAACGGCATAACCATCTGTTTACGCACTCGTGTTAAACCCGATCCCGGAAGCCGGAGTGTTCCCCCACCTCCTTTCAAACGGCTTAGCGGGAGTAAATTGCAGAAATCATCCTTTGAGCGAGCCCACCATGACCCCTTTGACAAAGTGCTTCTGCACAAACGGATACATGATGAGAATCGGAATACTCGCCACGACGATTAGCGCGTATTTCAGTACCTGCTCGAACCCCTGATCCCGCAGCTGCTGGCTCGTGTTGGCAAGCATCGCCGGGTCGGCGGCGTTCAGAATCAGCAAATTGCGGAGCACATATTGCAGTGGAAACAACTTTTCGGAACGCAGATAGATTAGGGCATCAAAGTACGCATTCCAGTGGCCCACCGCATACATCAGGGTCATGACCGCCAGAATCGGCTTTGATAACGGAAGAACCACACTGATCAAATACCGGATATCTCGGCATCCGTCCATTTCTGCCGCCTCCCCCAGCTCTTCCGGGATGGAAGACTGGAAGAAGGTTCTCGCTACGATGACCTGGAACACTGCGAGCGCCCCTGGCAGCCACATCGCCCAGCGTGTATCCAGCAGATGGAGGTCTTTCATCAAGAGATAGGTTGGAATCAGACCGCCGTCAAAGAACATCGTGATCATCATGAAAATAATGATGGCCCCCCGTCCATAAAATGACTTTCGTGACAACGGATAAGCGAGCATGACGGTCAGCGCCACGTTGATAAACGTACCTACAACGGTATAGATAATCGTATTGTAGAACCCGAGCATGAGCTGTTGGCTTTTGAAAATGGAGATATAGGCCTTGATGTTAAAGTCTACCGGGAACAGCCACACCTGACCGGATGTAACGGCACGGGAGGAGCTGAATGAAGAACTGATGATATACAAGAGTGGGTAAAACACCGTTAGCAGTATGGCGAACAGAAAGATATAGTTGAATGTCATGAAGACGCGGTCACCAAGCGGGTCCTTGATCCGATTACGATTCATCAGGTTGAACATGAATGAGCTCCTCCTTTACCACAAGCTGTTCTGGGATACTTTGCGGGAAATGCCGTTGACGATAACGAGCAGGATCAGGTTGATAACGGAGTTGAACAATCCTACCGCCGAGGAGAAGCTGAAGTTGGCCCCGATCAGACCGACCTTGTACACATACGTGGAGATGACTTCCGAAGCGCTCGTGTTGAGCGGATTCTGCATCAGATATATTTTTTCAAAGCCCACGCCCATAATGCTGCCCAAACTCAAAATCAGCATGATGACGGTGACTGGTACGAGCGTTGGAAGATCGATATGCCAAATTTTCCGAAGCCTTGAAGCACCGTCCATCTTTGCTGCCTCATAGAGGGATGGATCAACGCCAGCGAGTGCCGCGATATAAATAATCGATGAATAGCCCATGCCCTGCCACACGCCCGACCAGACATAGATAGATTTGAAGTATGCGGGAATACCCATAAAGTTGGTCATCGGGAAGCCCAGGAAAGTAAATAGCTTGTCTACAACACCCACATGGGGTGACAGCATCAGAATGATAATGGATACCATGACAACTGTGGAGATAAAATGTGGAGCGTACGTGACCATCTGGACGGTCTTTTTAAAGTAACCCGTACGGATTTCATTCAGTGCCAGCGCAAGCAGGATCGGAATGGGAAACCCGGCGAGTAACGAGTAGAAGCTGATGCCAATCGTATTTTTGATCAGCAGCCAGAAATTTGGGGATTCAAAAAAGGCTTCAAAATGTTTCATCCCAACCCATGGGCTGCCCCAGATTCCTTTGACGACACTGAAGTCTTTGAAGGCAATCTGTACACCAACCATCGGAATGTACTTGAAGATCAACAGATACAGTACGGGAGGCAGCACCAGGAGATAGAGCTCCCAATGCTTTTTGAGGCTTCTGATAAATGGATGCTGTCGCTTAGGTTCTGCGTAATTCCTTCCTTGCTGGAGCTCCACCGGTGCAGGTATGCTTTCCGTAGCTCGACTCATTCGCGTCACTCCTTCTACACCTTAAGTGTAATAATACATTACATTTACATCCCTTAAACATCCTTTTGTTTGATTCTTTTTTCTGCATTGGCGCCATCCGTGTGAAGAATAATGTCAGGTAACGCTTTCTTGAATTGATAGTACCTTGAGCGGCGTTCTTTTATCAATTTGCAATTTTCCCCCACCTCTCCTTATTCCCAAAACCCTTGTCGTAAAAGGGGAAATCGCTCTTTATCATATGTATATTGCAAAAATCCCTAAACAAAAAAAGCCCGAAGGACTGTAAAAGTCTCTCGGGCTTGGAGTTGTAGATTTATTCGTTTGTGAACAATCTGAACGTCAGCGTGATAGGCGCTGCTTCCGTAACTGCTGCCTGCGGCAGCTCTACAACAAGTCCATCTTCTGTCCGTTGGAATGACAGCACATCATCTGTGCCAACGAGTTCAATTCGCTCCACCTTTTCTACATATGGAATGATCACTTGTGATTCTACTACCTCGTTTTCGTTTCTGTACAGACGGAAGGCATACGATACGTTCAGATCTTCCTTACGTGTGAAGGCCCACTCTCCTGTGAAGTATGGTCCGCAAATCCGCGTGCCATAGATGCCCTCCCCATGCGTACCGATCCACTCTCCGAGGGCTTTAATGCTTCGGACTGCGCCTTTCGGGAGACGTCCGTCCGGTTGCGGTCCCACATTCAGTGCCAGGTTACCACCCTTGGATACTACCTCAAGCAAAATATGCGCCAGTTGTCTTGCTGATTTATACTGATCATCATATCCAAACGCAAAGGAATTGCCCACCGTGATACAGCTCTCCCAAGGAATATTCATTGGGTGCTCTGGAATGGTTTGTTCCGGAGTTACGATATTCTCGTATGGTCCACCTACCGTGCGATCTGCTGCCAGCAGCCACGGCTGGGTTGTCCGACGTGCCCGCTCCACCACCTCGCCCAGACGGATATCCTGACCGTGGCGTCCTTCGCGCACCCAGCCTGCATCCAGCCACAGACATTCGATTCGTCCGTAGTTGGTCAGCAGCTCCATAATTTGCTCATGCGTGAACTCCACGAACTTTTCCCAGAGCCATGGATACGCTTTCGGATCATAGGATGGCCCACGCCACATATGGCTTCCCCGCTCCATGCCCGGTGTCCAGTAATACGGCGTATGCCAGTCTGCTTTGGAGAAATAAGCCGAGATGCCGAGTCCCTTGGCACGAAAAGCGTCAAAAAGCGCCCGGCAAATATCCGCATACTTATGGGTGTGAAAAGGGGTGTCCTTGCCCGTAATGCGATAATCGGTCGTATGTGTATCCCACATGCAGAAGCCGTCATGATGCTTGGTCGTGAACAGGAAATATTTGAACCCGTTATCAGCAGCCATCTGTGCCCATTCCTCAGGCTGAAAGCGAATCGGATTGAAGGTTTTGTTGAGATCAAAGTATTCCTGCTTGAAATGTTCCATGTCGTCAGTCCAGTCGATGTCATTGCGCGACCAATCGCCATCTTCGTCACTTAGCGCCCAAGACTCCACGAGTCCAAGCTGGGAATAAGGACCCCAGTGCATCATCAACCCCAGCTTCTGATCTTTGAACCACTCCAGCCGTTCATTCAGCAATGGGTCTTCCGGCTTCACCCATTCATCTTCCTTGCTAAAGTTGTGAACCCCGGCTTCGACGATCTGTTCTTCCTGCTCCAGCACCGTATCTTTGGTTTCGCTCATCCCGTTCATCTCCTTCGGATTGGATATCACACGTTGAAAAAGTAGCTTTACACAGGTCACTGCGCGGTCAAAACAATCTTCCGATCGCTGTTATCCCCGGATTTCTTTGATTTCACTTTATAAATGGTGGAAATCCGGGGATAAAGGCGAGCGCTCCGCTTCTCCAGATTTGTTCTGCCCTCTCCGTTATCGTGTAAATGTTTTGTTCAACTAAGAAGGACGTATTAAGCCCAGTCATTTCGATTGCAGTGCAATCTTCAGATTGGTTCTGCACTCTCCGTTTTGGCTTAAACGCTCAGTTCAACATGTAGAGAAATATAAGCCCTATCATTTCGATTGCAGTGCATTCTTCAGATAGATTCTGAACTTCGTTTTGGAACAATGGTTAGTTCAACAAGTAAAGACTTGTTAGACATACTACTTCGAATGGCGTTGCGACTTTCGTATTACAACACCCTGTCTACAGTGAAATTTCGCGTCCTTCACGTGCCGACTCGTAGATGGCACAGAGAATTTTCATAATTTCAACGCCATCCTCAACGGGACTAAGCGTCTCTTTGCGCCCTTGGGTACTGTCGATAAAATGATTGACTTCGTTACGGAAAGAACCTGCGAAATCAAGGGATTTGAAATCCACCTGTGGTGTCATATTCAAAATGGTATCGAATTTCTCACCAATCAGTGAAATTTCCGGTTCCAGTTCAGCCCCACCTTTATCGCCATAGAGTCTGACCGAAGTTTCATCCTGCTTCGCGTGCAGTGTGAAGCTTACATCCACCAGTAGGCTTGCCCCGTTCTCGAAACGAATCAACGCGTTGGCCATATCCTCTACAGTGTTTTTGTTCGCATCATAGTCCGCCGCCTGGTAGAACGACAGATTACGGATATTGGCACGGTTACCCAATCGATTGGAGACATTCGCGGAGACGGTTTTGACCTTCGGTTTACCCATCAGGTACCAGGAGATATCAATAATATGCACACCAATATCGATCAACGGGCCGCCGCCAGAACGATCAACATCTGCAAACCAGCCTCCTGGATTACCCAGACGCCGCAGACAGGATGCCTTGGCATAATAGATCTCTCCCAGCTCGCCTTCATCAATGAACTTCTTCAGGATCTGCGCATTGTCGCTATAACGGCGTACAAAGCCGACCTGAAGCAGCTTCCCACTGCGGTGAACAGCCTTCTCCACCTCTAGCGCATCTTCTACCGTCTGACAGAGCGGCTTTTCGCAAAGTACATTTTTACCCGCATCCAGAGCAGCAATGCTGATCTCGGCATGTGTATCATTCCAGGTACAGATGCTTACCGAATGAATTTCAGGCAATGCCAGGAGTTCCTTATAGTCTGTGAATACATGAGTAGCGTTATATTTTTTCGCGGCTTCCTGGGCACGCGCTTCATTCAGGTCGCATATGGCGTATATTTCAACTTCGGGATTGCTGTCATACGCTTGTAAATGAAAATCGGAAATGGATCCTGCACCGATAACGGCAATTTTAAGTTTGGACATGGATTTTTCCCTCCATAATCTAATGAATGATGGTCATATCAGTTGAATAAACGTTTTTAAAAAGTAATATAGCGGTCTACGAAGTAGCCGTTCCAGTTACGAATCGTTCTTCCGATCGCTCTTATCCCCAAATTTCTTATCATCCCTTTAAAAGGTGGAAATTCGGTGATAAAGGCGCACGCTTCGCTTCTTCAGAATCGATTTCGTCCCTTCCACTACTATTCGACTTATAGAAAACTAATCTCATGATTCAGCAAAGTTTATATTCCACTTATATAGTAGTGCAGTCGCTGCTTATGCTTCCTCCCAGAAGCGGCGGACGTTATCCATCGCGATGCGGGATGCTGTTTTGCAATTTTCCATGCCTTCAAATTCAACAGAGATGTATCCGTCATAACCGGATTGCTTCAACACACGGAATACTTCCGGCATGTCGATGTCCCCGTGGCCCACAATCGCTCCGCGCAGGTAATTGCCGTGTGCCGTCTGGAACCAACCCTCTCCGGGATTACGGTATGAGGGTCTCCGATAAAAATCTTTGGCGTGCACCATGGATGCATAAGGAATGTTGTTTTTCACAGCGCTAACCGGGTCTTCATCCACACACAGGAAGTTGCCGATATCCAGCGTTGTCTTAAAGTTCTCTCGCGCCGTCTCATGCACCAGCCGTTGGACTCTCTCGCTGGATTGCACATAATAACCATGGTTCTCCACACTTGTCGTAATACCGTGACTCGCTGCGTAGTCGGCAATTCGCTGACAGGCCTTTACCAGAACAGGCAGGTCCGCCTCAAACTGGGCGACCGTTCCTTCCTGTGCAGGACGAAATGCAACATCATGGCGCATTCTCGTAACGCCAAGTGCGGCAGCGACATCCACATGCTTCAGGACAGCAGCGATCTCATTTTCAAGTGCATCCGGCCCCTCTCCTGCAACGAAATTGGCACCTATTGCGTAATTGGAAATATCGATTCCTACTTCTCGTGCAGTCTCTCGAATCTGGTCAATTAATTCCGGCTGGTCGATCAGGCTGTACCCGATCGGGACAATCTCCACATGTTCTCCGCCCTGATCAGCGATGTAACGGATGGCGTCGGGGACAGTCAGTTCTTTGGCATCGAGTGCTTGTTGCAGACTGTATGTGCTGAGTCCTACTTTCATATCTTCTCATCCTCTCCTGCTGGTGTGTGGCTCTACCTTACCTATACCTTTTTCCATAAGATCATACAATTCCCAATAATCGTTTGCTACTCTATTTTCCATGGGATGAATCCAAGATCGGCTAATCTACAAATGTTACGGCTTGGCATCTTAGAAAAAGGGGAATTCTTCATATGTCAGAACTGCCTTTGAGCCCAACCTCCTGTTTGTTCAGATATACACCCAGTGAGGACAACGTTGGGTACCATCTGGATTCATGAATGGTCAGACGAATGGTTTTGGCGGTGAAGGAATCGAAATGACAGATTCGTTTGTGACCAACAACCGTGCCGGAATAAAGCGCCTGCCAATCACCACGCTCTCCCTTTGCCTCCAGTGTAAAACGCTCAATTCGCTGGCCCGAACGGTTATGTTCCATGAGAACGACACGGTTAAACAATCTTTCTTCCGGCAGTTCCACTTCCAGCCAAGCCTGCTCTGTCCCTTCAGGTGGACACCAGAACGTATCCGGTTCCTCACACAATACCTGAGAAGCCGCATGTTCTTCATCCATCGTCTCCGATGCCCGCATTTGCGCGCCTACAGCCAGACTTTGCCCATAAGTGCCTCGTAAAGTGTCTCCGAGCTGTTGCAGCCGCTCAGCATCCTGTTCGTGAATAAGGCCGCGTCGATCTGGCGGAAGATTAAGTAGAAAATTGGCGTTACCGCCAACCGCTCCATGATAGATGCCAAGCAGTTCCTCCAGCGATTTGACCTGATTGTCCTCGCTTGCATGATAGAACCAACCCGGACGGATGGACGTATTCACTTCTGCTGGATACCAGATGAGCTTGCCATCATGCTGCCGAACCACATTCCGACTCCCCAAATCTGCATCCTGTGTATTAATTCTGCTGGCAAACTCGCCATCATCCACCTGCTGGGATTGCTCCTGAATCTTCTCGTTATCCTGCAAGTAGGCAGGTACAACGCTCCATTCCGAAGCCCGGGTATGACCTGCCTCATTACCGCACCAGCGAACATCCGGCCCACATACCGAGATTACAGCCTCTGGCTGCAGCTCCCGAATCAGTGCATAATAGGAATCCCAATCGTAGACCTGCCTTTTCCCATTCGGCCCCTCTCCGCATGCGCCATCGAACCACACGCAGAAAATTTCACCATATTGGGTTAACAGCTCACGCAACTGATTTTTGAAAAACTCGTTGTATCGCTCCGAATCTCCGTAGGATGCTTCGTGACGATCCCAGGGAGACAGATAGATGCCGAACTTCAACCCATCTTCCCGGCAGGCATCGGCAACCTCTTTCACCAGATCACCCGCACCATTTCGCCAAGGGCTGGCGGCTACCGTATGATCCGTATATTGGCTTGGCCATAAACAAAACCCATCGTGGTGCTTGCATGTGAAAATTAATCCTGTCATACCGGCGGACTTGCACGCCTGAACCCATTGCCGGGCACTCAGATGAGAAGGGTTAAAGATAGCGGGATCTTCATTCCCCGTTCCCCACTCCTGATCTGTAAACGTATTCACAGTAAAATGAATAAATGCATAGAACTCCATCTCCTGCCATCTCAGCTGGTGTTCTGATGGCACGACCTGCGCTGCCGCCTTCACCCAATCGGTGGTATTCACTGGATTTTTTTCTCCTCTCATGCCGGTTCTCTGCCCGCTCTCCGACAAATGCCATAAAGGACCGGCAGAGCAAAGCATCTCCAGCGGTCCTTAATATGTTCATCTCTCGTTGAAAGTCAGCTTCCTAAATGCAATTCGATCCCTATTCCACGAATACTCTGCCCATCTCAGCGGAACGGTCCACGACCCTTGCCGCCGTCCCAACACCCTGCTCGCCACATCCATTGCCTTTTCATGCTTGCCTGCAAACCATGCCGCCATAATCTTCATGAATGGGTCTCCTTTCGGAAAATGATGGGTGAGCCATTGGAGTGGGTCACTTGTTATTTTTGTTATCATAATAATGTTATTGTTTTATTCATAAACAGTCTAAGACGTTATGAATGAAACGTCAATACACAAAAAAGACACCCTAAGGGTGCCTCTCTCTTGATCCATATCGAATATTATATGTTCATTTTCGCTTTGCCTTTGTCATTCGGTTAAACATAATCAGTGCAGCAATCAACATGGCAACAATTGCGATATTACTTGCTGCATCATGCGACATGCCGAACAGAACGCCCAGGTTGGTAACCAGGCCTCTGACAATTAGCGCAACCGCAATCAGTAGAATGGGGCTCCAAAAATTATATCTTCTCATCCTTCGCAACACTCCTGACCAGATTGTTCAGAAATTCCGGATCTCATAACACAATCATAACAGTCGTCATGTTCAGTTACAACAGATCAGACGATCCTGCGTTACACTTGTTTGAATTCGATCCAGTCGATCTGCAGACCCGGTTTGGTGAAGTCCAGCTTCAATTCGTACGCCCCTGCTTCCAACTCCACTTTGACAAGTTTCTGTCTGATCCATTTACCTTCGGTACCATTGGTTTGAATGGTCGTCATCAATTGATCATTGAGAATGACATTACATGCGCTTTGAGCCAGTTCCGGCTCAGGAGACATGATCTGTACAATAATCCGGTATTGACCTGCTTCATCCACTTTCATGTAGACAGGCTCGCCCACAGCTGGTTTGACCTGTGCATTGTCAGCCAGCACTTGTGCCTGTTCTGTGGAAAGTGATGCATTCGCTTGGAATGAAGCGACATTCTCTACAATCTCATGTTTTCTGGAGAAGACAGGCGCATTCATGATAAATTCACAAATATTCATGGCTGAGCGCTGAAGCTCTCCGCGTGTCAATGTCCCATTTTCCAGAGATTCGATCGTGTTGTCATCCCAGCCGTTAATTTCCGCACCATAGTTAGGTACAACCATGTACAGATCGTTTTGAGCGCGAACCATCCAATTGGTGTTTTTCCGATCTGCTGGTCCACCATCAACACCGTCGTTCATAATAGCCCACCAGTCAGTCATCACGATACCTCGGAAGCCCCACTCTCCACGAAGAATGGTCGTGTTCAGATCGTAGTTGGAGGCCGCCCAATGTCCATTAATCGGATTGTAGGAAGTCATGATCGAATTCGCACCGCCTTCTTTCACGGCAATTTCGAACCCTTTCAGATAGATCTCACGCAAGGCACGTTCGGATACTACTGCATCCACTTTACTGCGATGTTTCTCCTGATTGTTGCAGGCGAAATGTTTCAGCGTAGCATTAGAGCCACCCTTCATGATTCCTTTCGTGCAAGCAGCAGCAAATACACCAGAAATTAGCGGATCTTCTGAAAAATATTCAAAGTTACGTCCATTCATCGGACTCCGGCGAATATTCAATCCAGGCCCGAGCAGTGCATCCACCTGATTTCTCAGCAATTCCTGGCCTTCCATCACATACAGCTCTTCAACGAGTTCTGCATTCCATGTTGCTGCCAGCAAAGTTCCAATAGAAACCTGTGTAGCCTTCTCCCCGCTATCCATACGAATACCGGATGGGCCATCTGCAGTACATGCAACAGGGATTCCGTAATTAAACAGACTGTCACTCACGCCGCCAAATGCGGAAGCTGTGCCCGATGTAACGAGTGGGCTGCTCATACCTTCGCCTCGCACGATGGCTGCCAGATCCTGATCACTCAGTTGGGCAATAAAAGCTTCCAGGCTGACTTTGCCATCCTTCACATCTCTCAGCTTGTAGCCCTGATTGCCGGTTTGCTCCAGCGTTTGCGGCAGGCTTTGTTCAATCCGTTCAGCCATGGATATCTGGCGCGTTGGTACATCTGCAAAGATCAGCTCGTAAGATCCATCTACTTTGCGAGCACCCGGCTTCATTCTCGTAAAGCTTTCAGTCGGTGCCATGGCCTCCTGAAGCTGTTCTACGAGTTGAATCGTTTCTACGACGTAACCATCTTGGCCATCAATGCTGATGTGTTCCACATTTTTGACACTGGTTCCCACGTACAAACGATATGTTCCTGCCTCAAGTACATATGCCGATGCATATCCTGTTACGCCAGCATCATCATAGGAAGCCATGGAATCTACAGGGAAGCTCACAGTCAGGCGCTGAGACTCACCCGGCTGAAGCAGATTGGTTTTTCCGAATGCTACCAAGGCTTTCGCAGGTTTCCCCAATTGACCTTGTGGGGCTTCATAATAGATCTGCACCACTTCTTTACCGGCATAGGTTGTGCCCGTATTGGTTACGGTTACATTCACCTTAATGCTGTTTTCTCCATCTTGGGAGATCCATTTTGCGTCTTCAGCCTTGGTTGTGAACGTGGTATAGGACAAGCCATATCCGAATTCAAATTGTACTTTTTCAGGTCGAAACGTTTCGAAATAACGGTAGCCTACGTAGATATCTTCCTGATACAGGTTCTTGAACTCATTACCGTAATTGCTTGTGGAAGGATAATCTTCAATGGAATACGCAATCGTATCCGTTAATTTGCCGCTTGGTGTAACGTCCCCTGCCAGTACATCAGCTATCGCATTACCACCCTCCATACCGCCATGCCACGAGTAAATGACACTTTGGATCGGATGAACGTAACTTTCATCATTCAACCAGCTCATGTCCATGATGTTCGAGACATTTAGTACCACAATCGTTTGTTCAAAATGATTCGTAACCTGCTTCAGCATCGCTTTCTCATCTTCCGTCAACCGATAGCTGCCTGGTGCATCCACGTTATCCTGATCTTCGCCTGCTGTACGTCCAATGACCACAATTGCTTTGCTAGATTTACTTCTGGCTTGGGATACCAATTCATCGGTCAAAGGCATTTCCTGCTGATTCCAAGGCTCTGCCGCCCATACTTTTCCACCATCATCGAACGGGTTTTCCTCAATCCATTTTTCATAGACAGCTGCCAATTCTTCATTGACCGTAAGACCTTTTTTGCTACGCAGACCGTCGAGCAAATTGGTTGTATACGCCACATGAACGCTGCCGCCCGAGCCTGTTCCACTGCGATAATAGTTGACTTGAATCCGTCCAAATACTGAAACGTTTTCGTCTTTTTGAATCGGAAGAGCTTGTCCTTCGTTTTTCAAAAGCACTGCGCCTTCCGCAGCAACCGTGCGGCTAAACTCTGCAAACCCTTCCAATGGAACTCCGATTTGATGTGTGCTCAATGATTTCCCTCCTGTTTGTCATCTCCATCTCCACGAATCGCTATGTATATAAAATGAATTTATGAAACTCACACTTGGGCCACTCCGATGACAGAACAACCTTCCGATCACTGTTACCCCCAGATTTCCTTAATACCTTTTTTTAAAGGTTGAAATCCGGTGATAAAGGTGAAGCGTATGCTTCCGATGTAGCTTTCTTTCAGAAAGCTTTTAGCTTCGCTTCTTCAGGTTATTTCCGTCCTCTCCGTTATCGTGTAACTCTTCTTTGGTTCATTTTATAAAAATAAAGATATCGTTAATCTGGTAGATTCACTTGTATCTAGATTCATATTAACAGATTCTACAGTAGAAAATAAATCAGGTTAAACGTTTTTTCTCACAGTAGGCCTGATTTTGTAATTATCCAACTTAAAAAGCCACGAACGTAACCGTTCGTGACTTTTCTTTCTGGCTCGGCCCGCGCATCAGGTCGTTAATTTGGCATAGACAAGGAAGAACACCATGTTCTCTCCCACAATTGCATAGTTAGGTACCCGATAGACCAGATCTACAACGATAAACGCGGCCATGATTCCCAGCATAAGCACCAAGTGACGCGGACGGAGCCGCAGATGAGCATGTCTGTATCGGTGGAACACCAGGGAAGTGGACGTAAAATACAACAGAACGGAGCCAAACACAAAGGCCAACATGAAACCATAATGAAGTTCGTTCAGATATAAAAGTTGAATGGAAGCGGCAATCATGCTCATGGATATATAAATGAACAGATGGCCGTAGATAATGGCTTGCCCGGCGGTCTGAATCTCCTTACTGACTTTCTTCTCAACGTTATCAAAATACTGCCACCACATCGCAATCACGAATATGGATGTAAACGCGGCGAACAAAACAGATTGTACATCCCAGTGATCCATTTGCAGCACGGCAATGATACTGACGACCGATTCACCGAGCAGGATGAGTGTAAACAGAGCGAAACGTTCCAATAGATGATGGGTGTGTATCGGCACCTTCACCAGATTTTTGCGTCCAATCAGTGGAAGGATGATATCCACAGCAATTCCCACGTACAAAATCGCATATCGCAGCCATGAATCGAAGAACAGGGAACCTGTTGAGATCAATATGCCGATGATGAAGCATAAGCCCAAATAACGGGCAGCCTTTTGCTGATGTTCGCTTTTGGAATTATGAATCAACAAATATTGAATGGCTGTCAGTGCCCTCGAACCAATATAACCCGCAAAGAAGGGGAGATAATATTGATCAAAATCAACCGAAAGGCTCGCCGTCATCACCAGAACGGAAAGGAGCTGAAGGATGAGAAATACGCGATGGATGAAGATATCCTGACCGTAACGGTTAATAAATAGAGTCTGACCGACCCATGCCCACCAGACAGGAATGAAAATCAATACGAATTTCATCAGATATTCAAACGGAATAACGCCGTGTTCGGCATGCAGCAGGACATGACCTGCTTTGGAGACCGCTGCTACAAAGAGCAAATCATAGAACAGCTCCAGCCAGGTAACCTTTTTCTCCATCATCCTTCAATGCTCCTTTAGTTGAACTTATATCAAAGTGATTAATTCTCTACAACTCGATCAATTGATTTACACAGGTTACTTCACAGTCAGGACTACTTAATGCTCAATGGGATCAACGCTTCACTACAGATGCCACAGGTTCCAGGTTTCTTACTTGGATGGGCTGCAAGTTGCCTTCGATTTGAGCACGGTATGGCTCAAACCATTCGGGCAGCATGAGTTTCTGTCCAAGCGACTCCGCAGGCTCATCTTTCGCGAATCCAGGAGGATCGGTAGCAATTTCGAACAGGATTCCGCCTGCTTCTCTGAAATAGATTGCGTTAAAATATTGACGGTCCCGAACCGGGGTTGGTTGATAGCCATACTGTTGCACAGCTTCTCTCCACTGTTCATGCTCTGCAAAATCTTTGGCACGCCACGCAATATGATGGACCGTACCTGCTCCACCCATACCCAGAGGCATCCGAGTGACAGGAACATCAACGACATTACCGATATCACCGTTGGACCGGAAACGTACATATTCCTCGTCCTCATTCACTTTGGTGAATCCCAGTATTTTAGCCAGCGCATCCATCGTTCTCTGCGGATTGACGCTGAACAGTACTGCACCTCCAAATCCTTTGATGGCTTTATCCGCTGGAATGCCTTCATGCACCCAGGTGCTGGCTGCACCCTCCTCACGTTCAACAAGCTCAAGACGCAAGCCTTCGCTGTCTTCGAATTGCAGCAGCTCTTCGTTAAAACGATTTGTTTTGGTTACCTCAATGTTATACTGCTCCAGCCGATCCTGCCAGAAGCCAATAGTCCCAGGCGGAATCACATATGAGGTAATACCAACCTGGCCGCCACCAATTTTACCTCGCGGTGATCCCGCTGATGGAAAGAATGTAATGATGGTGCCCGGACTGCCGTTCTCATCCCCAAAGTACAGATGGTACACGTCTGGTGCATCGAAGTTGATCGTTTTTTTCACAAGACGAAGTCCCAGAACTCCAGCATAAAAGTCGACATTAGTCTGCGGATCGCCCGCGAAAGCTGTAATATGGTGAATACCTGCTGTTTGAATTGTCATTATCATTTCCTCCTTGGTTTAACGAACATTTTGAATGGGAATGGTTATTTGATGATAATCTTATAGGCGCTTTATTTATATTTATGGTCTTTTATATTATCTTTAAATTAAGATATTAGATCGAACTGAGTTAGTTATTACTTTGTTGGGCCTGTTTCTGTTTCAGTTTATCCGGAGTAACGTCGTCGCCGTTCGGATCATAGATGGTTGCATTCAGCAGAATATCATTGATCGAACCACGAAAGGTTTGCAGATATTCCTGACGCAGACGAGTTTGTTCCACTTTCTCCATCTCCGTTAATCCTGCACCTTTGGCTTTTCTTGAAAGTTCATTAATTCTGGTCAATGTTGGGATCATCATCTGGATCTCTCCTCCTAAAGTGAATTTAAGATATTTGTAATCGGTTAGTCATAGATGTATTTTATATTCAAATTAAATATCTTAATTTAAAGATAAATGATTTGCGATGAATTGTCAACCGTTTTATCCCATTTAAAATAGAATGGAAAAAAGGGCCTACTCCGCAGTATGCACCTTGCACCTTTGAGTAAGCCCTTCTTATATTCAGATGTATTAACCCAACTTCTGACCACAGTTTGGACAGAAATTGGCCCCTTCATTCTTTGCGCCACAGTTCGGACAGAAGTTCGGCTTTTTGTTATCCCCGGACGAAGATGGTGCACCTGCATCGCTGTTTTGATTTGCCGTAGACTTTTGATCCGAATTCTGATTCTGAGATGGGTTAGCATTATTGTTTTGATTCTGATTCATGTTCTTCATCATTTCATTCGCCATGTTCATGCCCATCATCATGCCCGCCATATCCGAAGCAGCGCCGCCGCCCTTAACTTTACCGGATGAGATGCCGTCAGTCATGCTAACCTGCTGATACTTTTGCAAATTACCGATCATTTCATGTGAAGCCGTCTTCGTAATCATATCCTGGATTTCCTGCGGATAATTGAAGCTCATCACTTGGAAGCCTGTGATTCCGATCCCGATATCCATCATTTGCATATCCAGATCTTCCTGAATGCCTTTCGCAATATCTGAAGCATTCGCCTGTAGGTTGAACATGTCCTTGCCCTCACGACTAATCCACTTCATCAACAGCTGATCCAACACAGACGTAATTCGAATTTTGACATCCTCGACCAGATAACTTTGCTTAATACCCGCGATTTTATCGATCAGTGTGACATAGTCGCTCACTTTAAAATTAAACGTACCATTCGCACGAATCGGCATCCCGCCTGGAAGTTGAGGAGTCGGAATCAATACCGGACTTTGCGTACCCCACCGAACCGTAAACTCCTTCGTATTTACAAACAGCACTTCGACTCGCATGCCACTGTTAAATCCGAACTTGAATCCTTTTAAAGTAGACAGGAACGGAATAATTTCGGAATCGATATTAAACGATCCTTCGTCCTCGAAAATCCCTTCCACCTTACCGTTATTCAGGAAGATCGCATCCTGACCCGAACGGATAATCAGTTTACTTCCTTTCTTGATCTCACGGTTACTCCACTTCCAGAAAATCATATCATCTCTGAACTCTTCCCATTCCACCACATTCGAAAATTGATTTTTGAAAAATCCCATACTTGTTCCCATCCCTTCTATAGTAAGCATTTTGCAGCATCGTGATATAATCTAAATTGTTGTTTTTCCGCTAGAAAGATCCTCTACTACCACTGTGCGAATGACCGCCTCGGCTAGTACCTCCGCCTCCGCCGCCTCCGCCACCATTATTGTTGTTCTTCTCAATTTTGCGTTTGGTTACGGTAGTACGAATATACCGATCCTGACGATCGATTACGCTTGAAGTACTTGAATCCTCGTAGGTCGCTCGGTTCACTGTCACACGTCCGCCAGAACGGTAAGTCATAATCCCAACAACAACGCCTCCAATCACTACAGATACTCCTAATTGAAACCAGCCGTTAAATAAAATATTGTTCGGATTCACACCGGGTTCATACCCCATATATTCGTAGGAAAGTTTAATATACTTCTCAAAAGCGAGCTTGTAATCCCCATTCGATAATTCTGGGGTAATCTTGCTTCGTATTGATTGCAGCCGACCATTGTCCAAATAATCTTCGGCTTTATAGAATCCTGCTAAATATACTTCCCGATTATTCATGTCCATCGTCAGAATGACCGCGTTCCCGTGTGCTTTATCGTAACCAAGAGCATGCTCATCATAGAAATCCTCGGTAAGCAGCTGTACATCCTGATTCTCCGTATTATTCGTTGTCAGAATAACAAAGTCCGTCTGCCTTTCGGCTCCATACTCATTCGCCAGTGCATTCAGTTCACTTTTCTCCTGCTCATTCAACAGATTAGCTTCATCGTATATCAGGTTTTTGCTGTCGGCTGCCGATGCCACTGACATTGGAATCAATGGAGAAACGAGAGTAATCACTAATAAAATGAGCGTCGCCATCCATGCCAGATGTTTTCTTTTGCTCACAGGAATCCACCTCCCATCATCCAGGAGACCAGTTTCAATGACAACAAAGAAACGGCTGAAATTCCTGCGAACCATCCGGCAACTTTAGCTTTACTAATGGGCGGTTTTCCCACCACTTTACCTGTCTGACCATTCATGGCGAAAGTATACTGCGAACGGTTGTAGTCATAGTAAACCATCCATACCGGGAGCAGCACATAGTCTGCATTTTTTAACGTGGTATCAATCTGTTTGTCCGTGTAGCTGACACTGTTATAGCCTGAAACCGTTGAAGCAATATAAGAATCGATATAAGAGCTCGTTTTTTCCTTGGCACGCGGGTATAGTTCCTCATCGGTATAACTATATTTTTCCGCAATATACCCGGCGAGATACGGGGTTTTGAAAAGCTTTAACTGGTTATACGGAAAAGGTTCCAGCTTATCCATCAGTTCATCTTTCATTTTTTCCGAAGCATCAATGGGCAGATTCACATAATTAAGCCGGATTCTCCGGTAAATATCGAAATGCTGCGTTTCCGTGTAATGGTAGTCACCCTGCGTGTAAGTCCTGATTTTTGTGCCACGGCCATGAACTTCGATTTTGTTATGTAACTCATATAACCAGAAAGGCACGTATATCCCGGTAATGCTCTTGACCCGGTCAGCCGTCATGAATCCGCTAGGTGTCAGCAAGCCGTTTCTGCACCACTTTTTGAACGCCTGCTTGGCCTCATCCTTACTGATTGAAAAGGGAATGACCATGGCCGGTGCCAGATCTCCCGTCAGTCGATCACTCAGAACAACGGCAGCTCCACAGAAGCTGCATGTCGTTGCACTTGTCTCCGGCTCAGTCACAATATCCGCGCCGCAGCTGTTACAGTGATACTCCTTGACCTCATTCTCCGTGAACACTTGTTTCTTCAGCGGATCGGGGAGCTGTTCGATATTATCCTGTCGTCCGCAGCTGGGGCAGGATAATGCTCCAGTTGCACTATCAAAAAGCATTCCACTGCCGCAGTTGGGACACTTGTATTCGATTACCGGCATTTGCTCACCTCAATGTTTAACGAAATGTATGACACTATATATATGTCTTTATTTATCTTCCAATTTCTTCTGTATTGCTGCAAGCTCTTCCTCTGGACTCGGCGTCACCTGTGCATTATTACCCGCTTTGGCATTCATTTGTTGCTCCAACTGTGCAATTAACACATCCAGATCATCTTCGTGTGCCCCAGCACGCAGTTCAGCCAAAGCCTCAGCTTCGTTAAGCGCCTGATTCGCTTTGTCTTCCATAGCCTTGAAAGCAGCGTTCGCATTGGAAGCCGAGGCGTTCCGTTCATTGGCCTGTTGTTGCGCTTGGGCAGCCGCCATCCTGCCCTTCAGCTCCGCATGCCGTGATTCCAATTGCCCCATATCCGCAACCAGCTTCTCATGCATATGCTTCATCATTTTGGCTTTGGCAGAAGCCCGGTCATAGGCAGCTTGTAATTCATTCCGTTTCTCAGCCTGCTCTGCCTTCTTTTCGAGAAAACCCCGTGCTTTGTCTTCATCACCAGACTCCGCGGATTTCTCTGCATATCGCTGTAATTTCTTAAGCTCTGCGTTGCATTCGTCCAAAGCCCTCTTCGCCCTGCTCTCATCCGAGAGAACCGCAGCCGTCTCTGCCTTTACCTGACCCAGATCACTGCTCAAGCTCCGCATGTATTCATTGACGGTCTTCTCCGGATCTTGCGCCCGAGCCAGCATATGGTTAACATTCGCTTTCATCACGTCCCTAAACCTCGATAAGATTCCCACAACAAGTTCCTCCTTCGAATAGTTTACATTTACCCTATAATACATGAAATTTGTAAGGTACGTTTCACTTTTAACGATTGTCAGTTTAAGTCATTATCATTAAAAGTAGAGCAATAAAAGAAAAGGCGAGCACTTATGGCGCCGCCTTATTAACTAAACCTCTTTCGATATCATTGTATTCCTTTTCGCGTCATTCACAGTTCTTCTATAAATTCGATACTTTCTTCTGCAATTAGATCAGGATCAGCATCATGTACGTAGTGACCGTTATGTAATAACAGATAGCGCCCATTCTTCACAGTCTCAACATAATTCACTAAGTAATTTTGCCAGTTCTCGACAGGTAATTCCTCTCCATTAGATATAAAAAAATACATGGGTACATCCGGAATACCTCGTTCTAAAACTTGGGCTGCATTATTTTTAATCATTTTAACTTCTTCATTCATGTTCAGTGTTTGTGTTTTCTTATAAAATAATGCTTTATAGACTGCCTCCTCTTGGGAGGACAACCGCTTCTCTTCAATTGCGGCGGACGAATTAACGATGGCTGGGAAAAAGCGAGTTATTCCGACACGAGCCCCCAGGCCTGTAAGGCTCATCATACCTGCTGAAGGTAGAGGATACTCTTCATAAACTTCTGGAATAGCAGGATCAAGACCAATGATAGCCTCAACTTCGTTTGGATACATTTGTGCCCAATATAGTGCTTCTATACCCGACATAGAATGCGGAAACAACACATAGGGCGGTATCTCTCCCGCTAACGTGAGAGCTGTTCTGGTTTCTTCCAACATCGTATCGATATCACGTGAGACCTTTGCCGTTTCACTGAATCCGTAGCCTGCCTTCTCAACAACAGCAATCTTGTATTGATCCGACAATCTGGAATAGAGCGCCTTGAAATCCAACACAGGCGAAGAGGTCCCCCCACCTGACATAAAGACCAATGTACGTTCTCCGGAACCTTCCGTATAGACATGCATTTGGTGATTGTTAACATCAACCATTACACCTGGAGGTGATAGTATAGCCGATTCTTTCTTTGTTTCAATTGTATGATTCGTGAAACTAATCGCTATGAACAAAAGTAGGATACCCAATAAAACCGAGGCACCATAACCCATTCGTTTAAGTACAATTTTCATTACATTCCCCCCAACATTCTGTTCCATTTCCAATTATTATAGCATGTGTTCATAGTTGTATACTTACTAGGATTTGACAGGAAAGCTCTCTACCGCTGTGAAGAAGACATCCAGCAGATCAACGTCAAAATTAGTATGAACGTATTCGGCAATCTGCGCCAGTTGTTCTTCCCGCTAATATCCCGGACACAGACTGCTTTTCGCCGCTTCCGTAAACCTGAAAATCGGCATTAATTCCTCAAATATATAGAAAGTTCGTTGTAACCGCTATTAAGTCATGAATACTGCGCGGCATAGCTTTTGACCTTCCGTTAATTGCATATCCATTAACTTGGTGCTTGTCGAATCACTTGACGTTTGTCCAATAGCTTGAAGCTAGTCCAATCAGACAGCGTTTATTCATACAAAAAAGGGGTTGTCCCCGTCACAGTGGACAACCCTTTTCAACAACGCCAAGTCAACATCCTCATGCCATCCTTGGCTTTTTATCTCCTTCTTAGCCCTTGATCGCGCCCGCGATCATGCTCTTCTGCACCTGTTTGTTCAGAAGTAAATAAATAATAAGGGTTGGCAAAGTGGTTATCATGAGTCCCGCTCCGATAATCCCCCACTGCGTAATGTACGTCCCCACCATGGACATCATACCCACCGTGAGCGTCTGATACGCCTCATTATTAATAAACGTGACTGCAAACATCAACTCGTTCCAGCAGGCGAGAAAGGTAAAGATGGCAACCGTAGACACCGCAGGACGAACAAGTGGCATAATAATGGAGAAAAATGTTTTGTATACTCCACAGCCATCGATAACCGCTGCTTCTTCCAGTTCGCGGGGAACCCCCTTAAAAAAGCTGCCCAAAATAAACACAGCCATCGGAATGCCAAACGCAACATAAGGAATGATGAGCGACCAATACGTATTCAGTAATCCTACATTTTTCAATATAATAAACAAAGGCAGCAACGTCGCATGGATGGGAACCATAATACCCAGAAGGATCAGGGTCATCGTGAGCCCGCTCCATTTCCAGTTCATCCTCGTAATCGCGTATCCCGTCATAGAGGCGAGAATTAATACAAGAATAATGGAGATGATCGTCACCAACACGCTGTTAAAAAAATAACTCAACACATGTCCGTCCGATAACGCCCGGCTGTAGTTGCTCCACAGAAATGTTTTGGGAAAAGCTGCAACATCACCGCTGAATATCTCGCTATTATCTTTGAGGGAGAAGAAAGCAAGCCAGACGAGTGGATACATCTGGATGACGGCCACGATCATCAAAAACAGATGCAACAGGATTTTTCCCCACGGTTTTGGTTTCGGGGACGACAGTACCACTTCAACCGTACTCAGTGTTCTCACCCCCTACTCGGTCTTAAACCATTTATTGATAATTACAGTGCAGATCAGACATTCCAGAATGATAAAGACAGATATTGCACTTCCATAGCCATACCTGTACATTCCAAAAATCGTCGTATACATCAACGTGCTTGGCACTTCGGTCGTAAACAGCGGCCCCCCGCCCGTCAGTACATAGATCAGATCGAACACTTTAAAGGCCCCAATGACCGAAAAAATAAGACATACTTTGAGTATGGGCCTCATCAGCGGAATCGTAATCGAACATGCGGTTCGCAGGCGGGAAGCACCATCCATTTTGGCCGCCTCCACAATATCCTGCGAAATGGACTTCGCGCCTGCGTACATCAGCAGCATGTGATAACCGACATACTGCCACAGAGTTGGCACAAAGGAGGCTGTAAGGGCCGTGTCCTTCTGTCCAAGCCAGTCCTGGGCCAGATGAGACAGCCCTATACTCTCCAGCAAAGCATTCAGAAGTCCATAGTCGGCGTTATAGATTTTGGACCATAACTGTGCAATGACAACGGTTGAGATCAGAACAGGTATAAAGTAGACCGTACGATAAAACCCTTCTCCCTTTACATTTGAAGCCAGTACAAGCGCTAACACCAGCGAGATCGGCAGCTGGATGAACACCGATGCCCCCGCGAACAGCAGCGAATTTTTAATCGAATTCAATACTCGTGGGTCTTTAAACATTTCAACATAATTATCCAGTCCGACAAACACACCTTTGCCAATGCCGTTCCAATCCAGCAGACTATAATAACCGGAGACAAAAATCGGAATGAGTACAATACCGCAGAAGAGTATAAGTGTTGGCAAAACAAATATCGCAATCGTCGTTTTATTGGAAAATACCGCGTTCATGATCATCCTCCTCTCCAAGTTGCAGTCAGGGTGCAGCCCTGACTGCAATCTTGTTTTGGGTTTCCATGGATTAGAGACTTAATTCCGTTGGTTTCAGCTGTGCCATCTGTTCGCAGAATTCTTCGGGAGTCACATCTCCCGCCAATAGCTGTGCAATCAGGTTTTTATGCGCCTCTGCCGATTCCGCGGGTAAAATGTTGTCCCACCAGGCAATGAATGAAGTCGCCGTTTTCATGATTTCCGCACTGGATTGATCGAGCGCGGATAATCCCGATGTATCCAGATCGTCCGTGTTCCAGCTAGGGAGCCCTGCCCCTGCCAGATAGCCTTGCGTACCCAGCTGCTCACTCAAATACTGGAGAAACTCAACCGCTTCTTGGGGATGCTCGGTGTTTTTGCTAATGTAGAAGCCATCCACCGCTCCACCGAAAATCTCTGTACTCGTTCCTTTTCCATCTTCAAATACAGGAAAAGGAATGACCTGAACGTTGCCCTTGGTTGCCGAGGATGGATCTTCAATACCCGCATTGACCCAGTTGGCCTGGAACATCATTGCTCCATTACCTGCATTGAACGCACCTAACATTTCATCATAACCCATGCTGAACATGCTGCTGTTAAATGCCCCGACTTTGGCCAGTTCCTGCATCTTCGCAGCCGCCGCAATAAAATCCGGCGAATTCCATTTTGCAGGGTCCTTGAACGCTTCAATGACCGCTTCATTCCCTGCCTGCCGCATCGCAATGATGTCATACCAGTACATGCCTGGCCAGCGATCCTTTTCGCCCATGAGAGCCGGGGTGATACCGGCAGCTTTCAATTTTTCTATTGCATCAAGCAGTTCCGTATAGGTTGTCGGCAGCTTGGCTCCCGCCTGCTCGAACAGCTTCGTATTCACATAAAGATTAGCAATATGGGTGTACACCGGAAGGGTGTAGATTTTCCCGTCCTTTTCAATCGCCTCTGCCATGCCTGGAGCCATTCTTTTTTTGAGATCATCAGTAATGTACTTGGTTATTTCCAACACATTCCCGGATTGGATATAAGGCTCCATAAAACTTCCTCCACCCATACCATAAAACAGATCAGGCGCCTCGCCCGCGGCAATGGATGTCTTGATTTTCGTTTTATATTGTTCCCCGGTTGTGCCTGTCCGTACAATCTGGATGTCGGGATGTTCGTTGTTCCATTTCTCGATGATTTGCGGCAATAATTTGGCCGACGGGTCAGTATTGCCTACGGACTGATCCCACAGCTTCAAGGTTACGCTTCCACTTCCACCTGAGCCTGTCCCCTCCGTTGACCCGGATGAACATGCGGCCAAGCTGCCTGCAATACCCAACGCCATTACCATAGCCAGCGTTTTTTTTAATAGCGCTTTCATCTTGTGACCTCCCTAATCGTTTTGTTCTACTCGTATTATTTTAGGGAACCCTCTCCGGTATCACCATTTAGAAAACGCACAATCGCTTTTAAAATTCCAACATCTTTCAGATTATGATTTGCGTTGTCTGTATTCATTCATGGATCTGCCCACGCTTTTTTTGAATAAAACACTGAAATATTGCGGGTCCGTGATGCCAACCTGCTCCCCAATCTCATACCCCTTCAATTGAGTCTGCTTCAACAGTAGCTCTGCCCTTTTCATGCGCAAATTCGTAAGGTACTCCACAAAGGTTTTCCCTGTCTCCTTCTTCATCAACCTTCCCAAATGACCCGGACTGACAAAGAAGGCCTCGGCGGTACTCGCCAGACCTACATCAGGATCACTCATCCGATCTTCCAGATACTCTTTTACCTGACTAATCAGGTTGTCTTCCTTGATCTGGTTTTTGGAATGCACCATTTCGGTAACATCTCGGATGTAACGTTCCAACAATATATATAATTCCGGGAGATGATCCGCAGTAAGAATGGAAACCAGTGTTTCTTTGTTAAGGACCTGCTCATTTTCCATCTGCTGTTCCATGACTGCTCGCTGACATTCGGTAATTACGTCCATTGCCGCGAGGCGGAACTGTGACACACTTGAAAAGGACACGTTAAAAATATGATTCAGCATTTCAACAGCACGCTCAACAGAACCGACACTGATGTAAAATTGCAATTGCTGAAGAAGGTCGGCGTTGGATCGATAGGCCTGTTCCCTGTTCTCCACGATATCCTCGAAGAAGACAACCTGATTTTTACCGACAAAGGCTTGGTAATGCAAAGCGCGACAGGCTTCCTGATATGCCTCTGGTCCCTCTGCTGCACGGCCGTGTTTGCGTCCGATACCCATGCTCACAGAGCAGGGATATGCTCTGGTTAGAAGGGGGATGAGCACTTCGCCATGCTTAATTAAATCAACAACTGAATTCAAGGCGATGAGCACAATCCGGTTGAGCGTGTCCGTCAAACGAATAACGCTTGGTTCTCCCTCATAAAATGCGTCTAGCTCGTTTCTGCATTTCATGCTCAGCAAAATCAGTTGCTCCTCCGACTCCTTGGCCGACGCCGTGGAAATTTCGATAACCGCTATCTGGATTTCATTAACCTCCAGAAGCATCGGAATACTGAAATATACCGCTTTCTCCAGGATTTCAGCCTGCGTCATGATAGCGCCATTCAACCATTGCAGCATAAATTTTTCCCTGAGATATGGAAAATTACGTTCCAAATCTGCTCTGAGTCTTCGGGTTTCCTGTTCACGCGCCCGCTCCTCTTCGAACATGATTCTGAGCTTATCCGTCACTGTAAGAAGTTCCGCAGCACGAATAGGTTTCAATATAAAATCCACAATGCCAATCTGGATGCTCTTGCGTGCATATTCAAACTCATCATGCCCTGTGACCACCACGATTTTAATAGCCGGGTACTTCTTCAGAATCACTCGGCTTAATTCAATTCCATCCATGTTAGGCATATAAATATCCGTAAAAATGATATCCGGCTTCTGCTTGTCCACTAAAACAAGGGCCTCTTGTGCATTGGAGGCTTCACCCGCGATCCTCATCCCTTGCTTCTCCCAGTCGATACGCATACGAAGCAAGTTCCGTATAAGATATTCATCGTCCACGATTAATACGTTCAATGGTTCCATGATGCATCTGCTCCCCTCGGTATTTTTATCATGATCGTCGTTCCTTTCCCAGGTTCACTATGTATTGTTATGCAGTCTTGTATGCCATAAAACATTCGCAGTCGTTCCATCGTTCCCCACAGGCCAAAGCTTCTGATCTCGCCTTTTCGTTCCGTATGGAGAATCTGGACCATCTCATCATCCGACATGCCCACCCCATCATCGGAGATAGTCAGGCTTACCCCGTCTTTTGTTTTGCTCGCGTTGATCCAGATCGTTCCCTTCGTGCCTTTTGGGCGAATACCGTGGTAGAGTGAATTTTCAGCCAATGGCTGCAGCACCAGCTTAGGAATAGGCAGCAGCGAACAGTCCTCATCCACCCGGAATTCAATATCAAAGGTGTCCTGATAACGCGTACTCTGAATCTTCATGTAGTTTCGAACAATCTCGACTTCTTCTCCAATCGTAATTACTTCACGACCTTTGCTGACACTCATGCGATAATATGTACCCAGCGCTTCCAAAAGTTCGCATACCTGATGATTGCGACCGGACAGAGCCAGCGAAGTGATGGAATCCAGCGTGTTATATAAGAAATGCGGTTTGATCTGAGCCTGGAGTGTATTCAGCTCAGCTCTGCGGATAGTGTTCTGCTCTTCCATGATGCGCTTCAGCATTTGGTCAATTTGTTCAATCATCTGGTTGTAGCCCATGAATAGCTGTTTGAATTCATAACTATTCAGTTCCACATTCACTTTCCTGAAATTGCCGCTCGGTGCTTTGTTCATGGAACGTAGAAGCTTATGAATAGGTTTGATGATACTGTTTGAAATGATGAACGAGCTAACAAAAAAGACTGTTCCATTAATAATTAACAGAAGCAGCGCGAGTAACACCAGTGACTTATTTCGGGTATCCACCCTGTCATATGGATTCATACTGATGAACTTCCAATGCTCCTGCCCATCCGATCTGTACGAGACCGCATATTTCTGTGATCCGTTACTCAGCGTAAGCGATCCTGAGCTTCTCTGCTTGAAATGTTGCTCCAGTTCATCTTGGTGCGCAGCAAGAATCTCCTGAAAAGTGGTATTGCTTGGGTCCACGGTGGAATTATCGACAATGATCTGATTATGCTCATCCAGAATAGCGATCTGAAACGAATCCTGGGTGATCAGATTGGCGTATGCTTGGGCAAACGATTGCCCTTTAATATTCATAACCAACACCCCGAGTGGGGAAGTATCGTCGAGATCCCGAATCATTCGAATAAAGGAGACAAACTGTTCATCCTCCGGATCTGCAGGTACAGCATCGCTGGCATGGTGTATCAGCATATATTTTCCCTTATTGCTCAAGGCCTGCTTATACCACAACGCTTCCTCAACGTTCGCTTCCAGAAATGTAGGCAATTCCTCTGTCCCAACGGTGAATCGATGCCCTGAATTATCATAAATATGTACCGAATCAATCATTGGAACCGCTTGCATAAGATTGTACAAATATGTACTAACCTTGGCCTGGGTTTGCAGGTTGGCATATACGTCCCCTTGCCTTAGCAGGTCCTGCAAGTTATGATCCGAGAAAATCATTTTGGAATAGTTGTTTACATTCTCAATGATCAGCTCCACATTTGTTTGGATGGATGTAATGGTTTGCAACGACGTTTCATTAATCTTCTTCTGGGCCGAGTTCGAAGATAGTTGGCTGAGTACCATATAACTGAATGCAACTGTGAGCAATATGATTACAAAATAAGCAAATGGTATTTTAAAAGCTAGTTTCTTCGGCTTGTTGTGAATAAATGATCGCAATTCATCAATCCACTTTATGATCATTGTCGTCCCCCGCTCTATATGATCTGTATTGTGCTGACCCTATGTTTCATTATAGCCGTAGCCCTGTTTATCTCAATGGACGAAATAAAAACCAGCCTGCCCCATGTGGCCGGCAAGAGACTGACACGAACCAGGGATGCCATTCCTCTGCAAGTTGGCTATAATAAGGAAAGTCCTCTGGCCTGATGTACCAGCAGGAACATGAATGATTTTTATAAAAGGCAGGAAAATTATGCGTACACGAGTTCATATTATCGCTCCTTACGAATCCATGACTACTATTATAGAAGAATGCATTCCACTATTTCCCCAGTTAGCCATACAGTATGAGGTGGGCGACCTGATGAAAGGCGCCGAATTGGCGGCCCAGGCTGAACGAAACGGGGCGGAGATTATGATTAGCCGCGGCGGAACAGCTCAGCTAATCAAGGAAGCCGTGACCATTCCCGTCATTGATGTGCAGCTGTCCGGATATGACATGATTCGTTCGTTGACGCTGGCAAGCCAGTTCAACGGCCAAACGGCTATCGTCGGCTTTGCCAATATTACTTCAGGTGCACAGTCCATTATCGATCTAATGGAACTGCCTTTAAAGGTATATACCATACACAGCTCGGAGGAAGTGGCAAGGCTGCTGCTGGAGCTGAAGGCGTCAGGATACCGTCAGATTGTTGGCGATGTCATCACCGTGAATACAGCCAAAACCTATGGAATGGAAGGATTACTGATCCAATCTGGCAAGGAATCCATCCTCAGAGCGCTAGAAGATGCACAGTTGGTATATCGGTACTTGAGCAAAAATCACGCGATATCGGTTATCTTGAACAATCTGGTTACCAAGGAGCATCCAAATCTCATTATTTTGGACGACCAGAACGAGGTTGTATTCGAGAACCTGACTGATTTTGAGCAGAATCCGCTCAGTGATAATCATATTTATCTTACTAATACCAACCTGGATTTCCACCAGTCCCAAGTTCAAAATGTGTTCATCGTGGATGATTACCAACTTACGGTGACGGCCTATGAAACGACGTTAAGTAACAAAAACTATAAAGTCTACTCTCTTGAAAAAGGACAGCCTTATGCATTTGCACAATTTGGCATAACGGCGTATACCGATATATCCATGGAACCGATTGTTGCCGAATCCCCTGCGATGCAGGCGGTATTGAAGAACATCCGCACTCTTTACGAGAACCATGAACCTATCTATCTGCTAGGTGAAGCGGATTCGGGTAAATCTTTTCTGGTAAAACATATTCATCAGATGTATTCCAGCGGTGGGCTGATGCTCCAAATCGATCTTGCCCAGGTTCCTCCCGGTCATTTGCACAAAATCCCACTTTCCAAAGTCCGAAACGTGGAAATAAATCATTTGGAAAATGGCCCATCGGAAGAGGAACTAACCTCATTCATTCAGGCTTGTCTACAGAGGCAGATTGGGGTATTCATTCTGGGGGAACAGGGATTGAATCCAAATAGAACGCTGGATGTCGAGCTGAATACAATCATTATGCCAAGCCTTGTGGACAGGCAAGAGGATCTTGCTCCACTGATCCAGCATTTCCTCAGCGATTATTATCAGAAGTATGGAACGGTTGCGGTCAAAATGAAAGAGGACGCGTTGCAACTAATCAGAGATCAAGTCCCGCATATGACAGTGAACCAGTTGAGGCATCTAATCAAGCAGGCTGCACTGAATGAACAGGATTACGTGATCTCAGCCGAGACCTTGTCACATCTGCTTGGAGAACAACCCTCATCGAATACGATGAAGCTAAGTGGTACGTTGAAAGAAATCGAAAAAGAGATTATTCAATTCGTTCTGCATGAGGAAAACAATAATCAATCCAAGGCGGCCGACCGCTTGGGGATTAACCGTGCCACGTTATGGCGTAAACTTAAAGAATAACTTTAGGTTTACGCTTTTTTTTACGACTATGTGTGTTGCATTATTAAACACTTTAATAATTAATTTAAATTTACAATAATTAAGTGTTGCTAAAATAAACAATATGGGATAACATAATCCCTGCAAACGCTTTATAAAAACGATTACTTCATAAGGAGCCACTACTATGAACATTAAAGCAACATTAGATCGTATTCCTGGCGGTATGATGGTTGTTCCCCTGTTGCTCGGTGCAACCATTAACACATTCTTTCCGAATGCTTTGCGAATCGGGGGTTTCACGGAAGCCTTGTTCGTAAACAGTTCAAGCACGTTGATCGCCCTGTTCCTGTTGATTGCCGGTACGCAAATCACGTTTAAGACGGCTGGTTCTTCGGTTGGTAAAGGCGTTACATTGCTTGTGTTCAAGTGGGCAGTTGGTGCAATATTAGGTTTGATCGCTATATTCTTTGCGGACTCCAATGGATTATTCCTTGGTTTGGCACCGCTTGCAATTATCGCCGCCATGACGAATTCCAATGGTGGACTGTACATCGCATTGGCCGGACAATACGGCAAAGAAGATGACAAGGCGGCTTATCCTTTCCTCGCGCTCAGCGATGGACCGTTCCTCACCATGGTTGCTCTTTCCATTTTCGGTGCGATGGGCTTTGCCAACGGCATGTTCTCCCCGATGTCCTTTGTAGCTGTACTGCTTCCGCTTATCGTCGGCGTTATTATCGGTAATCTGGATCGAAACTTGGCTGAATGGCTGCATAAAGGCAGTGACAAGCTCGTTCCTTTCTTCGCTTTTTCACTGGGTATGGGAATTAACTTCTCGTCGATCATTCAAGGCGGACTCAGCGGTATCTTGTTGGGTGTACTGACTGTATTGATCACTGGTGGCGTTGGATTCCTGTTGTTCAGAGCTATTGGTTGGAACCCGATCGTTGGTGCTTCTGAAGGTTCCACAGCCGGTAACGCTGTAGGTACGCCTGCTGCCATCGTGGCTGCAAACGCTTCTTTTGCCCCGATTGCCGAGATCGCTACGGTACAGATTGCTGCAAGTGTTGTGACAACTGCCATCCTGCTTCCGATATTTATTGGATTCCTCTCCAAAAGGCTGGAGAAATCAGGCGGCGTCGAGAAATACAATCAAAGACCGTCCACATAAATGCATTAAACTTAGCTGACCGGACTTATATTTAATTTTGCTTTCCAAGGAGGGATGACTGCATGAAATTAGCCATTATTGCAGATGATTTGACCGGCGCCAATGACAGCGGGGTGCAGCTTGCCCGTCATGGATTAAAGACAAGCGTACTTTTCAACATGGATGAAGATAACATTCGTCATTACGATGCGGTCGTCTTCGATACCGATAGCCGTTCCATCATACCGGAGGATGCGTATCAGCGGGTTAGCCGAGCAGCCGAACTGCTGTTGAGGAACGGATTTAATACCATTTTCAAAAAAATGGATTCGACCATGCGCGGAAACATCGGGATCGAGATTGACGCTTTGTACGATGTGGTCAAGCCCGATTTTATGATGATCGCCCCGGGCTATCCCAAGAACAATCGCACCATTCTTAACGGCACGCATTATCTGAACGGCGTTCCACTGGCTGATACCGAAATTGCGAATGATCCGAAGACACCTGTGACCTTATCGTATCTTCCGGATCTGCTCAAGCTCCAGACTAAGTATCAAGTGGGCGAGATTAAGGTGAGTGATCTTGAATCGGGTAAAGATCACATAAAGTCGCTACTGGAAACCTTTAAGGCAAACGGCACTCCCTATATCCTCATCGACTCGACAGACGAGCAGCATTTGGAGCAGGTTCTGAGTATCACCAGTGAGCTGAATTATTCATTTGCCTGGGCAGGATCAGCGGGAATTGCCAACTACCTTCCCACTCATTACGGCTTGGGGGCCCAGTCCATGGAATTGACCATTCCGGTGAATCCGGGCCCCATACTCACCGTTGTAGGGAGCGTGAACAAAAACTCCCGTGAGCAGCTCAAGCAATTGCTACAAAAAACCAACATATCAGCGATCGCTTTTCATTCCTTCAAAGCCGTGTCGGGTTCAGCAGATCGTGAGCAAGAAATTGATCGTGTGTATGAGGAAGTGAAGGCCAAAGCCGTTGAAGGCAATGACGTTGTCCTCTATTCAACCGCGGAACTGGTCGATATTGAACTGGCACGCGCTACGGGGGAAGTCCGAGGGCTTAATCATACCGAGGTCAGCAATGAAATTGTACGGGCCATAGGTGAGATCTGTGCCAAGCTGTTGGAGAATGGGTATTTCAAAGGTGTATCCATGACCGGCGGAGATACGGCTAAACAAATCTGTATGAAGTGGAATATCAGCGGTTTCGAACTGCTCGATGAGCTTGAAATTGGTGTACCGATATCGAAATTTATTGGAATTGACGATCTGCACGTAATTACCAAAGCGGGCGGATTCGGCAAGCCCGACGTCTTCATCCATGCGATTGAAAAATTAAAAGGAGGAGTTACCGTATGAAACCAACCGTTGGAATTACAATGGGCGATGCAGCAGGCATTGGACCCGAGATCATTATGAAAGCATTGGGCCATCAGGAGGTCTACAACAACTGCAATCCACTCGTCATTGGCGATGCGAAAATATTGGAGCGTGTCCTGCCTGTCATCGGATCGAGTTTGAAAGTAAATGCCATTCATGAGCCATCCGAAGCCAAGTATGAATTCGGTACTGTAGACGTCATCGATCTGAATCTCATTCCTGCAGATCTGGAATATGGAAAAGTATCTGCCGTTGCGGGAGATGCAGCATTTCAGTTTCTGGCGAAAGCCATTGATCTGGCCAAAAAACAGCAAATCCACTCCATCTGCACGGCGCCTCTGAACAAGGAAGCCCTGCATCTGGGTGGGCACTTGTATCCAGGTCACACCGAAATTTTGGCTGATCTGACCGATACCGAGGATTTCTCCATGATGCTGACTACACCCAATCTGCGAGTGATTCACCTTACGACGCATATGGGTCTGATTGATGCCATTGCGAGCATCAACCCGGAAAGAACATACACTGTGGTTAAACTGGCTCATGATACATTGAAAAAAGCTGGCTTCGAGAATCCACGCGTTGCAGTATGCGGTATTAACCCGCATGCGGGCGAAAACGGATTGTTCGGTAATGGTGAAGAGGAAGAAAAGCTCCAGCCCGGCATCGAACGTGCGCAGAAGGAAGGCATTAACGTGGTTGGTCCACTCCCGGCGGACACACTATTCTTCCGCGCTGGCCGTGGTGATTTCGATATCGTTGTTGCTTGTTATCACGATCAGGGACATGCCCCAATCAAAGTCATGGGTATTGAAGAAGGTGTGAACATTACGGTGGGTCTCAAAGGCGGCATTATCCGTACTTCTGTAGACCATGGAACGGCCTTTGACATCGCAGGCAAAAATATTGCTGATGACAAAAGCATGCTGGCCGCCATCCGTTCCGCCATTGAGCTTGCACCAAAAACGCAAGTTTAAAGAAACAAAAAGAGCTATGTTAAAGTTACGACCGTTTCCCCTGCTTCTATCGGGGAAACGGTCGTTTTTGTGTATAAGTCATGTCGTGGTAAGTGGATATGGACTTTTCGTAAGCCTCATCACATACCTTAAAGTAAAAACGATTGAGGGTGTGTGAACTCCGTGAACAATACTCCCCCGCCATCTTCTACTATGGAGAAACCCAACTTTCTTGTCATTCTTGTAGATGAGGAGCGGTATCCTCCTGTATATGAAAGCAAAGAAATACAGGCATGGCGCAGAGAAAATCTGATTACCCAGGAACGTTTAAAGTCTCACAGCATGGAATTCCATCGGCATTATATTGGAACAACAGCCTGCTGTCCCAGCCGGGCTACCATTTTCACAGGTCAGTATCCATCACTGCACGGCGTCAGTCAGACTGTCGGCATTGCCAAGGAATCGTTTGACTCCGACATGTTCTGGCTGAATCCTAATACGGTGCCTACGTTGGGAAATTACTTTCGAGCAGCAGGATACGAGACGTATTATAAGGGAAAATGGCACATCTTCAATGCGGATATTATCTCTCCCGGCACCCACCAAAGTGTTCCCAGCTATAACCCCTTGACGGGAGTTCCTGAGCCACAGCTGGAAAGTCTGTACCTTCACGCGAGCCGTTTAGAGGAATTTGGATTCTCCGATTGGATCGGCCCTGATCCCATAGGCAGAAACCCTCGAAACTCCGCTTCTTCCGCCGCGTTTGGCTTAAGTGGACGGGACGAGGTGTACGCCGCAGAAACGGTTCATCTCATTGAATCCCTTGATCGCAGGAAGAATGAAAACCAACATGCTGAGTCCTGGCTCATTGTCTCTTCCTTTGTGAACCCGCATGATATTACGTTATATGGTGATCTCGCCGAGCGCCTGCCCGATTTCAAATTCGAGGTAGACCCAATGCCCCCTGTCGACGCCCCTCCGACGATACACGAGTGGCTGGGCACCAAACCACGTTGTCAGGCGAGTTACAGAGATTTATATCCCAGAGCTTTGCAGCCTATCACCGATCAGAGCTTCTACCGCCAGCTGTATTATCAATTGCAAAAAAATGCGGATCACCAAATGTCTAAAGTGTATGAAGCTCTTACGCGTTCCTCCTTCTATGACAATACTATTGTTATTTTCACATCGGATCATGGTGATCTGTTGGGGGCTCACGGTAATCTTCACCAAAAGTGGTACTGTGCCTATGAGGAATACCTTCATGTTCCTTTTCTGGTTCACAATAAACATCTATTTCCTGAGCAGCAACATGTGCATAGCCTGACAAGTCATGTCGATCTGCTGCCAACGATGCTGGGCCTGGCCCGTATTAACGTTTCCGAAATCCATGGACGATTGCAAAAGAAGTTCAGTGAAGCGCGCCCATTGGTAGGAAGGGATCTTACGCCTCTTATATATGGAAAAGATAATCCGGGACTGACACGGCAACCGGTCTATTTTATGACCGACGACGATGTCACCCGTGGTCAGCACCAAACGAATCCATTAGGCGTACCCTATTCGTCGGTTGTACAACCCAACCACATCGAAACCGTCATTACCACCCTTTATAAAAACAATAAACCGGAAATCTGGAAGTTTTCCCGGTACTTCGATCATGCTCAGTTCTGGAGTCAGCCTGGTGTTAAGGATGTCATCACGCAGCCTGTGGGAAATCCAACTTCAGGGCAATGTGTAACCACAACGAAAACACAACCGGTACAGGATGAATATGAATTGTACAACTTGACGGACGATCCGCTGGAGACCTGCAATTTCGCCCATTCTGCCTATGCTACTCCACAGACGACGACCATTCAGCACTGGATGATGCAACTTCTGGAGGAACAGCGGCAACAAAAACGTCTGTATCCTCATCAACCTACGATATAGGGGTATACAACAATTCTCACCCTATCGATCGTACCAATAGCCAGGAATGCCTCGTTCCAGACGCATCAGCGCTTCAAGATAGAAATAATCGCCCCAGATCGTGTAATCATCAGGTGAATCTCCACCTCTTACGGAGTATGAGCCATGCTTCAGCAGTCCCTCTGCTGTATCCGAACCTTGCGTGGAATAAAAATTAATTAAGGATTTCATGGACGATTCCGCTGCATTCTGAAAAGCCTCCCGCTCAGGATCAGCTTCATCAAGCTGCCCGGCAATTTCCAACAGACCGCAGGCAACAATAGCCGATGCAGAGCTGTCCCTTTTCGTATTAGGTGTCTGCGGGGCATCAAAATCCCAGTACGCTACTTCATCCTCCGGAAGATGGGCAATAAAATAACGGGCGAGACGCTTGGCTGTCTCCAGCATCTCGGCACTTTGCAGATAGCGGCTGCAGAGTGCAAAACCATAAATCCCCCAAGCCTGTCCGCGTGTCCAGGTAGATCCGTCATGGTAGCCCTGATGCGTACCGCCTCGAATAGCCTCTCCGGTAGCCTGATCAAAATAAAAGGTGTGATAGCTTGAGTCATCCCCACGAACGAGGAAACGGCGGCTTTTCAGCGCATGCAGCTCGGCAACGCGGCGATACTCCTCATTATTCGTCTGCTCATACGCCCAGAACAGCAGCGGAAGATTGAGCAGGCAATCGATAATAATTCGTCCTCCGTTATTCACATCGCCTTTACGACCCCAGGCCTGGATCAGTCCAGTATCCTCACGCCAGCGTTTCATCAGCATGTCGGCAGCTTCCAGCGTGAGTTTTTTGGCGGCGGCGTCATGCTCCACAATCCATTGTGCCTTGGAAGACAACGAATAGAGGAAGCCAATATCATGATGATCAAAAATGATTTTCTGATCCATTCGCCGACGGAAGTTATCGACGCTATTTACGGCTGCCTCACGGAACCTCGGGTCCTGAGTATACTCCGTGCATAACCACAGAATGCCTGACCAGAATCCTGCCGTCCACTCCGTATTATCGTTAAGCACATAATGCTCATCCCCGTTACTAACGTGGGGAAAGCGCCCCTCGAATCGATCTATGTTGCGCCGGGTGACATTCAATGCATCTTCAATAGCTTTTTTCCACATGGAACCGTTCCTCCTCTAGGCAAGTCATATTCTTCAATTCTCTTGCTGGACAAGTCTGCTATTTTGCTTATACTGGCCGGGTGTAATTCCCTCATATTTCTTAAATACACGAATGAACGAATTGCTGTTCAGGAAACCCACCCTCTCAGATACGTCCTGGATCGTCAGTTCCTCTGCCTGTAAAATTTTCTTGGATTGCTCAATTCGATAATGGTTGATGTAATCAATCACGTTGACTCCGGTCTGTTCCTTGAAGTACTTGGAGACATAGGTTGGATGGAAACGAAACCGCTCGGATAAATGGGTCAAACCCAAATTGACATCCGCATAACTCTCATGGATAAATTCCACTAGTTGATCCTTCAATTCCTCACTGCGGGACCGCTTGCGCTCATGCACGGTCTGGCATACCGTCTCCAGTATCCGAAGCAATTCGACCTCAATCTCCTCAAAGGTCTCACATGCATACAATTGCCGGATCAGATCGTTGCGCTGCGTCATCTCGTTCTGATCGTCCGTCTTGATCTGTTCGGTAGCTTTCAGAAAGGTACCAATCAACTCAAACATCAGACAGCGAGCCAGTTCAACCGACAAGGGCTCTCCGGCAAAATTGGTCATGAGAATTTCATTCATCACTTCCGTGGAACGGGCATAATTCCCAGTAGCGATATAATTGATGAGCTGTCTCTCCAGATCAAGAGGGTAATACAGCTCCTCCTTGGGCCGACGAATCCGGCTCGGATCAATAATCTGACCGATCCCCAGAATCAGCCTGTATTCCAGCGCTTCTTCCGATTCCCGGAAACAATCCGCGATCTCCGCCATACGGTGATGAACATGGCTAACGCCAACAGAGAAGTACACACAGAATCGGGAGCCAATGAAACGCTGGGCTTCCTCGACCGCATGAATTAACCGATGACTGGTATCCTCCGTATCCTCCGTATCCTCCTCACACTCCCGAATATTAATCAGGAACGCGATTCTTCCATCAATGTCGACAGAGTATACATGACCGATTGAGCCAATCATCTCCTCCAGCACATTGGTCAGGATCAGGTGCACAAATTGATGCTTCTCCTCCCGGTCCTGCTCACGAACTCTGGAACGGAACAGTCCTTCAACATCCTCAATGTGCAGGAGCAATACGGCAAATGAATTTGTCTCGAACCGAATGCCAGAGCGTTCCAGGGTCGAAGCAAAATCCACACCTACTTGTACCCTTCCCTTCATCAACTTGGAGAGCAGACTGCTCCGTATAACGCTTTGCTGATCCTTAAGCCTGTTCGCAAATTGATCCTGTTCTTCCCAAGCTTGGATCAGGACAGACTGCAAGATGCCATATTCATTATCTGGCTGCTCCAGTTTCCATTTGACCTTATCCGAGATAATGTTCATGATCCGTCCCAGCGGACGGTAATTCCGTCTGGTGAACCACCAGGCTGCCACCCCGCCAAGGATAAGTCCTGCGGCAACGCCTCCAAGCGTAATATCGCGGATGACCGTCAGCTTCTTGGCATAGATTCGGGTAGGTATGATGGATACATACTTCCAGTCCTGAATCTTGGAAGAAATCTGCGATATGGTCACGGATTCTCCGTTCCAATCGATGGTTTCCGTTCTTTTCTCAGCATCCTTGAAAAGGTTAAGATCCTCCCCCTTTATGTAAGGGGTTTCAAGTGATCCGGTAGAAAATAACGTTTGACCGTCGTGGTCCAGAATGAACACGGTGCTCTCTTTTTCCAAACGTACGTTATCAATAGCTTGCTGGAATCGGTTGGGGTCTAGGTTAACGACGAAGGTCGCAGGGCTGCCAGCGCCATTCTGAATCGGAAACGGCTGAATATAGACCAGCGTGTCCTCAATCCGTCGGTCCTCGCTCCGAACCTCCATCTTTCTGTACATGCTCTTGCTGGAATCATGCATAAGCCGGGTCCACGCTTCCTCGGAAACATTCGTGCCCTGATAGAATATGTCATATAGATACTTTTTTTGAATAAGTGAAGAAGAGGATAACGCGATATCGGACTGTTTGATATAAATATACAGTTCACTAATCAAGCCGTTTCCGACGCGTGTGGATTTCAGGTTTTTGATCAGATCAATCCCCATGAACCTCCAGCGGGCATCCTGTTCAGACGCGTGATTAATGAAGCTCATGAGTTGGGAGTCGGCCATTAATTGATTGCTGATGCTGCCAATATCGCCAATCTGGTTATCAATAGTTTCCTGCACCTGAGACAACAGCACCATGTTGGAACGATTAACTTCTTCCTCTAGCAGCATGCGAGACTCGGCAAAAACAGCAGCACCGATCACAATGGGAATGAGCAGAATGACCATGTAAGAAATGCCCCAGGACAACAGGATGCTTTTCCTCTTCATGCGTCTCCTCCTCACACTGTGTTATTGGGTATGGCATGGCCTAAAGCAACTCTATTCTTTGATTGCTCCGATCATAACACCTTTAACAAAGTATTTCTGCAGAAATGGATAGATGAACAATATAGGCAGGGTGGCTACCATGACCGTTGCGTATTTTACACTTTCCCCGATGGCCTCTTTGTCCATAGCGGTGGCTCCTGTTGTCATCGAATCCGTACTGTTCTGAATCAGAATTTCCCGCAGCACCAGTTGAAGTGGGAACAGGTTCCGATCCCGAATGTACAGGATCGCGCTAAACCAGGAATTCCAGTGACCGACGCCGTAAAAGAGAATCATCACCGCAATGACGGGCATCGACAATGGTACGACGATCCGCCAGAGAATAAGCATCTCCCCTGCCCCGTCTATACGGGCTGACTCTAGCAGACTTTCCGAGATTTCCGCAAAGGAGGTCCGCATAATAATCAGATTATAGCTGCTGATCAAACCAGGTATAATCAAAGCCCACAGGCTGTTCCCCATATGGAGCGTGTTATTGATCAACAGATAGGACGGGATGATTCCGCCGTTAAAAAACATCGTAAATACAATCGCCAGCATGATCGGATTGCGGAGCATGAAGCTTTTGCGGGACAACGTATACGCCCCCAGAATGGTAAACAGCAGATTCAGCGCCGTGCCCACCACCACAATAAATATCGTGTTCCGGTATCCGGACAGAATGTTAGGGTTGCTCAGTACCAGCTTGTAGCTGTCCATCGTAATGCCTTTGGGAAAAAGCAGCAGACCTCTATGGGCCATGAGCTGACTTGAGTCGCTAAGCGACGCATTTAACACATGCAGCAGTGGATACAAGGTTAGGATAATCAGCCCTGTCATCAACATTGCGTTCGCACCACCAAACAGCCGCTCTCCAATGGATCTTTTCATTCGCAAAGAAATCCCTCCCTTCACCTCGTTCTTGGCTAGAACAGCTTGGTATTGGATATCACCTTGGACAGGCGATTGGCACAGATTAGCAGCGCAAAGTTAATGACCGACTGGAAGAGACCCACTGCGGTCGTATAGCTGAATTCGGCACTTTCACTTATCCCTTTGCGATAAACAAACGTCGAGATTACATCTGCCGTATCATACACATTCGGATTATAGAGCAGAATAATTTTCTCGAACCCAATCTCCATCAGTCCACCAATGCGGAGTATGAGGAGAATCATAATCATCGGAATGATGCCGGGAAGCGTGATATGCCACACCTGGCGAAGCCGACTCGCTCCGTCCACGTTGGCAGCATCATAGAGCTCGGGGTTGATGCCGCTAAGTGCAGCCAAATAAATGATGCTGGAAAAACCAAGCTCCTGCCAGATTGATGAGGCGGTATATATGGTACGAAAATTAGCAGGATCGCTAAGAAGTGCGCTGCTCTGACCGCCAAAATAACCAATAATGGTATTAAACAGTCCATCTCGGGACGAAAAATCAACAATCATGCCGCAGATGACGACAATGGAAATAAAATGGGGAATGTACGAGATCGTTTGCACCGTGCGTTTGAAGATCTCATGCCTGAGCTCATTAAGCAGAAGAGCAAGAAGAATGGGAGCCGGGAAACCGAACAACAACTGATAAAAACTTAGCAAAAGAGTATTCTTCAGAATCCGCCAGAAATAATAGCTCTGGAAGAAATCCTGAAAATGCTGAAATCCGACCCAATCACTGCCCCATATGCCTTTGCCCACCGAGTAGTCCTTGAACGCAATGATGGCCCCGTACATCGGAAAGTATTTGAAGACGAGAAAATATAAAACGACGGGAAGAGCCATCCAATAGATGGCTTTATTCTTTTTGTAATTAAGCCATAACAAGGAAAGCTTGTGCGACATCTTCTCCATCCCCTTCCTTTTTCATTCCAAAGAGGGCGTCCACGGCGATAAAGCCGTAAAAAGGCTTCACCACCCGTGAACATCTCTTCCTTATCTGGCGTTATACCGGTCCAGGGCCGCTTGCTGAATTTCAATAGCCCGTTTCACGTTAAACTTGTTGATCTGATCGACAAACTTGTCAAAGTTCTCAATCGGCTCAACCCCAATGACGAATTTGACGAACATCTCATCCCGATAAGTTCCAATATCACTCATGATTTTGCTGTACTCCGTAGATTCTTCTGTCGTCAGACTGGTAGGAGGAAGGCCTACCTTCAGCGTATTCTCGCTGTATTTGGAGAACAGAACCGCCGCATCCTTCTGCTGCTGGAGCTGATAATACTGCTCATTGTACCGATCGTCATCCTCCCCTACGAAGGGATAGTTCGCAATAAAATGTTTGGCCATGGCCTGAGCGACCGACAGACCGTCCGGATTTTTCAAAATCTCATCCGTATACGTCGGGTAACCGTCCTTCATCGTATAGGTGAGGCCCTCCACACCGAAATTTTTCAGCATATGTCCTTCTTCACTGAAGAAATAATCGAGTGCTTTGACCGTTTCTTCCGGGTGTTTGTTGCTATTGGTGATCACAACGCCGCTACTGCTCCACTCCCAGGAACGTCCGGTAAACATCGGCTCATCCCCTTTGTTCAGCACCGGATATTGCACAGCTGTCAGATTGGCGTTCGGATCCGTTTCCTGCAGAGCGGGCAGGTAGCGGCCTACACCTCCACCGATATAGGTGAAAAACGCACCAGCTTGACTGCTCAAAATTTTGGCGTCATATGTTTTCTGGTCATTGGTAGCAAAATCGGGATCAATCAATCCCTCCTGATACCAGCGATGGAACATCGTTAGAAACTCCTTATATTCCGGCTCGATTGGTCCATAGACGACCTTGCCATCTTTCATAAATGTATTATTAGTGATGCCGTAAGCCTCCAGATACGTCGGTGCGGCTGGTCCCATCGTGGTCATTTTTGGGGGTGCACCAAACAACAGGGGCGCTGCTACGCCTTTTTTCTCCTTGAAGGCCTTGAGTACTGTCTCCCACTCCTCAATCGTTTCCGGTTTCTCCAGCTTCAGCTCATCCAGCCAATCCTGACGGATGAACGTACCGCCGAAGGTTTTGTATTCCCCCAGGCGCAGATGTGGTATCGCATAAATATCTCCGTTATCGGCTTTTAACTGTTTGGCAACTTCGGGATTCTCCTCCAGGATCTTTTTCAAATTGGGAGCGTATTCATCAATGAGATCATTAAGCCGGATAATGGTGCCATCATTAAACAGTTTGGCGTAATCACCATACACAAACATCGCATCAGGCAGCTGGTTCGAAGCAATCATGACATTGAATTGCTCAGTCTCTGCACCCACCGCAGGATGCTGGAATTCGATTTTGGTATTGGTTTTCTTTTCCCATTCCTTAATCGCCGTAATTTCATTCATGCTCTTGAGTGTGATGGAAGCATTGGTATTCATCGACATCCAGATTGAAATGGGTGTAGGTCCATCTCCTCCAGCTTCACTTGCACTTCCATTATCTGCCGAGCAGCCTGCAAGAGCAGTAGTAACCATCATCAGGCAGATTCCAATTGTCAGCCGTTTTCTCCATGACCGTTTCATCGATTCACGTCCCCCCATTGAATTCATATCGTTGATAAGCAGTCCTGTCATCGCTCCCCATAAAGTTACCGCTTGCCCGTCACAATGGCTATCTTCCATTTTTGCCGACATATCCAAAATTTGATATTTCCTTGTGCAGCGCAGGATTTGCACATGAAAGCAAGAGATCAAGATCATATTTCCGAGATTGAAGGGTAAGCAAAAAAAGTAAAGAACACTCTTTCCAAATAACCATTTGGTCAAATCGTTTAGAAGAATATTGAACCAGTCACACCTGTTTAGTAAACCATAAGTTTTGTAAAAACATACAGCGAAAAGCCTCCTATCTACATCTTTGTAGAATAGGAGGCTATATTTATTTTATACCCATTCAACTCACCGTAAGTTGAATCGAACTTTATATGATAAACCCTTTTAAAATTCTTCGTATTCACTCGGGTCCTGATTCCACAACCGTCCATCCTCACGACGATAAGAAGAAATGACTTCCATCTCCTTCTCGTTCAGCTCAAAATCGAAAATATCGATATTCTCTTGCTGGTGTTGAAGAGATCCTGCTTTAGGGATCGGAATTGAACCAAGCTGGGTATGCCAGCGCAAAATAACCTGAGTAGCCGTTTTGCCATGGGCTTCGGCAATCCGAAGGATCTTTTCATCTTTTACGATATCCTGTACCGCATCATTGCCACGCCCAATGGGACTCCATGATTCGTTCACAATACCATGCTGTGAATCCTTCTTCCGCTGATCGGCTTGGTCAAAGAATGGATGCAGCTCAATCTGATTCAGACTTGGCGCTACTCCCGTCTCCTTAATCAGGCGGTCATTGTGTTCCGGAAGGAAATTGCTTACTCCGATGGAACGGATATATCCGCGTTTCTTCGCCTCAATGAGTGCCTGCCACGCTTCCACATACATATCCTGCTTCGGATTCGGCCAGTGAATCAGATATAGATCATAATAATCAAGATCTGCTCTGTACAGGGATTCTTGGATAGCTACAATCGCCTTTTCAAAGGCGTGGTAACGCCCTGGCAGTTTGGATGAGATCAGTAGGTCTTCTCTGGAAACGGAGCTCAGCTTAATGGCTTTTCCGACAGTCGCCTCATTCTCATAGTTATACGCTGTGTCGATCAAGCGGTAACCTGCATCCATCGCGGATGCTATGGATTTGACGCCTTCTTCTCCTTTTAAGCTGTAGGTACCAAAGCCAATGGCAGGTACTTTCAAGCCATCATTCAACGTATATTCCGGGATTGTATGATTCATGTCAAAACTCTCCTTTGCGAAAATTATACTAAACGATATGGATAAAGTGATATGCCCTCTCGTTTATTCTACCCCTCCATACGCGGATGAATCAAATGAAAGCCACCAACCCGTTAAACGGGGTAGTGGCTTTCTCGTCTAATTTTAATAGAGGCAAGTTGCCTCTTTATTCAAGCGAAGAGATGGTCGTGGCCGATAACGACCGATCGCCCATAAATTTCTGAATGGCCATAGCAGCCTGCTTGTACCCGCCAGCATCGCGTAACGTTTTCCCAATAACCTCAGCATGTTCCTTGTAGGAGGCGTTGCCGAGCACCTCTAATACCGCGGTTCTCAGTACGTCGGGTGTAAGGTTATTTTTATCCACGATGACCCCCGCCCCTAGCTCCTGCACCCGGCCTGCTACACGCGGCTGATCCGAGGTTAACGGGAGCATAACCAACGGTACATTGTAATACAAAGCTTCGCTTGTACTGTTCATGCCTGCATGTGTCAGAAAAGCATCTACGCCCTGCAAAACCTCCAATTGTGGGAGATAGGGTCTGATCATGAAATTATCAGGAATGAGATCCGCAATGGGCTCCAAATCCGTATCCTTTCCCGAAGACAATATAAACTGCACAGGCAAATCCCGAAAAGCCGTAAAGCACAGCTTATAGAATTCAAGATCCTTGTTTAAAATGGTACCCATCGAAATATATACCGCCTGTTTATAGAGGGCATGCAGAGATTCCTTTGCAAAGGCTGGTGCATCCTTACGAGGTAAAATAGATGGGCCGGTGAACACATAGCTATCATCCAGCTTGTCCCCCATGGGTTGAAAATAGCGGCTGGTATAGACCAGCTTTAGTTGCCCGGGATGCCCTGAAAGATCCGCCAGGGAAGGCACAGCCACATTGAACTGGGACGCTAATTGCTGGGACATCTCAATGATGCCGTTATACAGCTCCTTGACCTCCTCATCGTCATCCTTCAGTTGATTACCGAATCCGAGAGGCTCCACAAAAACAAAGGTCGTGGTTGAGCATACCACTGGTATACCCAGCTTTTCGCCTAAAATTTGTCCTCCCCAGCCTATTAAGGAGTCAAAAATTAAATAATCATAGGTTTCATTTTCGATCAGATTGAGAACATCCGGAATAAATCGTTGAACAATTTTTTTCAAAACCATATATAAAAATTGGTAAGGGTGCTTGATTTCAAATGGCTTCATATCCGGGTTGTTGAGCAGGGTTGCCTCGTTGAAGGAGTATGCTTTAAATTGTGCGCCTAACGCTTCAATCTTCGTCCGGTATTGTTCCGTACAACAGTAGACAACTTCATCGCCGTTCTCCACCAGTTCCTTGATTATTCCGAGCGTCGGATTGATATGCCCTTCTGCAGGCATCATTACAACTAATACACGTGCCATGAGATTCACCTCCATTAAATTTTCCAATCTTCCAAGCGGGACATTGTATTTCTGGCTTCAAGATGATCATGTAAAATAAAATATGGAAATCATGCCCATATGAATATACTATTAATTATTTCCATTTTTGTAAATAGTATATATGTCACTTTTTAAACAAAAAAAGCACCATTACGGTGCTTCCTCTGTTTATTCCATATTGAATCGAGTAAAAACGTATCTCAATATCCTCTCGAATATTGCGGGCTTTCTTTTAATTGCACGATATCGTGACCCGTTGGATTCTGGAAAGCACGAAGGCCAAATGTCGGCGCAACGGCGAAGATGTGGTCAAAGATATCCGCTTGGACCGATTCATACACACCCCAGGTGATATCATTGCTGAATGCATAAATTTCAAGTGGTAGTCCGTTATCTCCAGGCGCTAATTGTCTTACGATCAACGTCATATCCTTATGAATTTTCGGATGATTCCTCAAATATTGATGGATATATTCCCTGAATACACCCACATTCGTAAGCTGTCTACCATTCACAATGCTTTCCGTATTAATGTGGTGTTCCATGTTGTATTCGTTAATTTCATTTAATTTGGTCTCAAGATAGTCCGTAAGATAATGGATCTTCTGAAATTCCCCAATCATTTCTTTGGTGCAGAAGCTTATGCTGCTTGTATCAATATAAACGCTTCGCTTAATCCTTCTGCCACCGGAAACTTGCATGCCTCTCCAGTTTTTGAACGAATCCGAGATGAGCGCGTAGCTTGGAATCATAGTGATCGTTTTATCGAAATTCATAACCTTTACCGTGTTTAACGTAATATCGATGACGTCACCGTCGGCATTATATTTGGGCATTTCAATCCAGTCACCAACACGCACCATGTCATTCGATGATAATTGCACGCCTGCCACCAGTCCCAATATGGAATCCTTGAAGACGAGCATCAGAACAGCTGATAAGGCACCAAGTCCACTGAGAATAATCAATGGATTCTGACCAATCAGGCTCGAAATGACGATTATGCCTCCAATGATGAAAAGCACGATCTTGGCCACCTGAATGTACCCCTTAATCGGTCTAATCTTGGAGACTTCATAGGAACGATATATGGTATCAAAGGCGTTGAGCAGCGCATTTAATACCGTGATGGTTATGACGATCATATAAGTTAAAGCTGCTTTTTCAATTAAAGCTTGATAGGACGGAAAGATATACGCTGAATAATAGATGATAATCGCCGGTACGAGATGCGAGAGCTTGTGAAACACTTTTTTCTCCACAATGATTTTATCCCACGTGTACCGGTTGTTGTTGACGATTTGGATAATAATCTTCAATACGATTTTTTTGGCTATAAAATTGGCCAGTATGGAGACCACAGCTATAAATACCACCATGATCATATTCGAAAGATATCCAATGGTTTGTTCACTCATGCCCGTTCCGTCTAGTTGATTTTTGATAAAGTCCATTGTATCCTCCTGACGCAGTTTATATTAACTTATTATTATAAATTACATCCTAGTACGAAGTAAAATTTCAAAATATTACAGCAATCGGCTGATGGGGTAAAGTGTAGGTCCCCCTTTCATGGGTATCACGTCACACAAATGGGCTAATGTGCATAGACTGGGGCTAAATATAACCCAGATTCTTGCATTGGAGATGTGAACATTGAGTAATCCGAAAAATAAGACTAAGACTCAGCAATTCCCCATGAAAAAGCTTTCTCCCGTAAGCATGGTAACCGAGCTTCCACCCGTCCGTGGCCATTTAAGAACCTCCGCCTCAAATCCGAATAAGCCCATCCATAATGAAAAGGGCACATCGGCTATCGATGCCTGTGTGGATCGCGCTTTTCGTATTCCTATATTTCTGAGTACAACCAACACGGTAAATGATCTGCAAGAGCAATTTTTGAACCGTCTGATTAGGGAAATTGAAGATGCATTGCTCTTTCCTCGCACATTGCCCGTTAGTGAACAATACCCGGAAAACATTCTGACGAATATACGACGCCTGGTTTTTTCAAGCTATGGATTGCTCGCGATCAACTTCCGCAGATTTTATGTTCAAATTCTTGAATCCAATGTGGGGGCTTCCCCAACAACCACTCCGTTCTGGGAAGGATCGACCTTTTCTCAAATTGAGCCAGCCATGGCTTTTCAATTCGGCATTCCAATCTTATTAGTGAGGGAGAAGGGAACGGACGTCAGTAATGGCATTTGGGCCGGAGGAATCACACCTCTCAACATCTTTGTTGACTGGGATTCCGAAAATCAATCCGTAGACGATTTCTTTAACAGTGTTCAATGGAGAGAGGTCTTTGCCAATTGGACGGCGGAGGTAAGGGGTAACTATTTGCTTCGCACGGAACCTTTGTTCAATAATTAAACTTCGGGGCTGGTGGATACTGGACAAGAAAGAGGACCCTATCATTCCAATGAATGATGGGCCCAATCTACAATACTCTGTTTATCGATTACGAAGAAAATCTCAACAATTCACTCACCGTGACCAATCGGTATCCTTCCGCAACAAGTTCATCCACCAGCACTCGAACCGCCTCCACTGTCTCGGAACGATCCCCGTACCCGTCATGGAATATTAACACGCTCCCGGGTTTCACCGCAGACCGGGTATGCTCCACAATGTGCTCAACGCCGGGATTGTCCCAATCCTTCGCATCACCGTTTACCGCACCAATCGTTTGATATCCGCGCTCCGCCGCCAGAGACAGAATGTCATCGTTTACGCCAAAATACGGCGGGCGGAAGCAGTGGGTGGGTTGCCCCGTAATTTCTTGAACAAGGCTTTCTGCACGTTGCAGTTCCTCTCCGGCTGCCTTCAGCGTCAGCTTTGTAAGGTCCGGATGCGTGTACGTATGGTTTCCGATCTCATGCCCTTCACGGTGCACCTCCGCCGCAATCTCCGGGTGGGCTTCCATCTCTTTGCCAATCATGAAAAACGTCGCCCGCCCACTCGCACTGCGGAATATCTCAAGCACTTGACGTGTATAGACCGGATGAGGCCCATCATCAAACGTGAACGCCACAACCTTTTCCTGAACAGATTCCTGCTCTACCAACGCGATATTGACCATAAAGCAATGCCCGCTCCTCTGCAACTGCCTGTCTACATTCTCCCTTATTATTCCATGATTATATGCTCCGGTCTAGTCCAGAGATCACAGTATGCAATTGAAATAGGATGGCGGTCAGTACCACGATTCGAGCATCAGGATTCCATTACATAAGCTGTCTGGCAAAGGCAAACCATCCTCCACTCTGCCAAAGTCGGCTTCGATTCGTCATCATATTTTCAGAAGATTGCCAAGGATGAAAGGGTAGTTTTCCGAAATATGAAGTCCGTTGGGTTTCACCTTGAACTGGGTAGTACTTTGCCCCATATGATGGATGCTGTCAGTTCTGCGAATCCATACAGCGGCTTTTGCTTACTCTAATGGAGGCGAGGGGAGTCGAACCCCTGTCCGAAGATAACGACACATAAGCTTCTACGGGTGTAGTCACAGTTTTGATGTCACCCGAGTATCGCCCCGTAACCGGCTATACGTTGGGTCAGCCTGATTATGAATAGTAATAATAGCATTGCTAATGTCTTTTTAAATTTAGATATGCTTCATTTAATGAGGTTACTAACGTATGAACATTGGTAATTGCATCTTCATACATCTCTGATTTAGCATACTTTTCATTCCAAATTCGCTCAGCTGTCTGAATGGCAACCTCTTGGAATGGTAAAAGTAGGTCATACATACCTCTAGTACCATGTGTATATCTAATTTTTAAAGCAGCATCTATTTTACGATCATACTCCTTTTTATCCACAGGTGAAGTTAAATTTTGAAAATGCATTACATACCACAATTCAAAACACTGAATTGAATAAATAGCCTTAAAACCTTTACTATCTGCTAGCCGGACTGCCTTTTTGAGAGAATCCAAGTCATTATCACAATCAAAGACGCACCATACTTCATCAGGCCTAATTGTTCCTAATTCTTTGCTATATTTTTTGTAAACTAAATCTGCTCTTTCTACTACTTTTGTATGTTGGCCCGCACCCCCTTCAATATGCACAGCCTTATGGCTAAATGTGCCGTGTCCTAAACTATGATAGTAAGGGAAACACTTAAAATAGTCTTCTTCAGTGACTAGCCCTTCACATACAATAATGAAAAATGGAGTTGGGCGTTTTAATCTGCTCTTTCGCTTATAGCTCTCACCGCTCCGCTTCTTCATAATTTTTTACCTCGTTACCTGATAATGGTGTAAACGAACCTAAGTATGGAATTGCTCCGAATCTCCCTGATAAGTAGTTATTTAAATAGTTGAAATTGTTTCTAACTTTAACGTCAATATCATATAAACTATAGAGGGTACTGCTACCATACACATCCTTTTCAGTGAATAAAATTTGATCCCTTCTCAAAAGACGAGGGTTCATGAGTAGAGTATTATGTGTTGTAAAAATCAGCTGTGCATTCATAGGATTTGTTATTTTATTGTTAAAAAGCTGGATAATTTTCTCGCACAATAAAGGATGTAAAGAACTTTCAATTTCATCTATTAATAAAATTCCACCCTTTTTGAGCACATCAAATATAGGATATTGCAATGCATAAAGTTTGATAGTTCCTCGTGATTCATAACTTAGCGGAAATTTTTCCTCGCCGACTTCCTTTTTTCCTTCATCATACTTTATATGATGCATAAAAGTTTCATAATTATCTTCATCAACTTCCCCTTGATGTCCAGGTAATTTCAAAGCCTCCATTAATTGAGATATAAACTCTGTCTCTTCCGCACTTTTAGACTCTTTCACAACTGATATATCACTAATCCCAATGTCTGCAGCTTTCAATAAAGCCATTATCTCTGATTTTGAAATAACCTTTTCATCAGAACCATCCGCTAGTTCCTCTTCAATCATGTGTCTGAATACTGCATCAGGCATATTACTTGATTTTATATTAACTCTTAGATATCTAATAATTCTTTTTGCCCATTCAAACTGTTTGACCGACTCTTGTCCCAAAGTGTATAAAAAAGGCTTGTGTGTATCTGGTTTAATATAATCCAATGCTTTTTTGTCTTCAAAGTACGTACCAACATAAGAAATATCATTTCTTTCTCTTACGTAATAGCACGCCTCCTGTCTTTTCGGAACAAAATATAAGGCCTCTGATACTATCCCCTTTTTATCTAACTCTAAGAGGTAGCGATGTCGCTGATCACCTAAAAAGAAAGAAATTTCAAATGAGATGGGTTTATCTTCACTTACATTATCAAGTTTAAACGTTGGAATATCATTGAAATCTTCCTCTTTTCTCATAGATGGCTTCATCAAACGACATAAGAAATTCATAGACTCAATTAAATTAGTTTTCCCACTCGCATTCGCCCCAAATATTGTTGCCATTTTTAATAATGTCATATTCCCATGTGTGAACACATTTGTATCAATGAGTTCCCTATTTTTATCTGCAACCATCGAAAGAACAATTTCATCTTTGTAAGACATAAAATTTTTCACTCTATATTCAATAAGCATGCAGCACACCTCCTCATTAATTGAATGATAGCAGTGTTTAGCACTCTTTTCAATAAACTTGCGAGATATCTGCATAAATCGCACCTCCACTTCTTGTATGTTTAATATTATGCCCATAATGAGTGATATTATGTCTTTTTTTCATCCGAATCTGATATACATGTCCTAGGCCACTAGCTCAATAAACTGTATCTTAGTAGTAGTAAATAAATATTCTCAATATACAAGTTACTGATTAACTATTCTTCCTTAAATTAGTCCAATCAAAATTCTGTTCTATTCCCAATTTATCACCTCTCTATTCCAATAAGAGTACTGCTCCCCTTACCTCAGCGAACTGTTAAAAGCCCCGTTCTGCTCATGATGAACAGAACAATAATATAAATCACCATTTAATTACAAATTCTGAATTTCAAAAGTTATGCCTCACGAAAGCATCACGTTTATTTATTTAGTGTCGCTCATTGAAACCTAAAGCATGTTCCAACTCGCAATTCACCATCTTCAAATCATTCAATTGTTTAGTGGTAGGATGATTGCTCTGCTAATCCTTCATTACATATCCTTCACTACATCCCTATAATACGAATTTCCTATACCAAAGTTTAATTCATTTCGATCTGGTTTATCATCCGACCAGTCAAAAAGGCGAACTCTTCTTGACTCAGATTCAGAAAGCGTGACATAGCTACTTTATTATGCCGTTAATTAACTTTTTACTGGATCTAAGTATTTTTATTCTTTTAAATTCGATTCTCTACTAACATAGAATAACTGTAACTGAATTAGACAAAGCAATTAGTGAAGGCAATATGGCTTGTGTCAATAATGTGTAGTTGTAGATAGCCATTCACCATCAACAGTGATTTTCAATAAAATTGATATGTGCGTCTACCACTAAAGCATGGTGCTGATCTGAATGAAAGTATAGTGGTAGATAAACTACACATACTAAGTTACTTGAGGAGGCAACATATGATAAAAAAGCCAGGGTAGGAGACACATAAGAAGTGGGCTAAATAGTAATGTTGTGATCTAAATGAACGTATGAGGAATGTTATCGTACTCTAGATTAACTTTGGTTTAAGACCCTTTTTTTAGAAAGAGTATACTAGATACATAATTCTTTAAGGGAGTTGTGTTACAGAATCATTATTTTGAGCATTATTTTGAGCATTATTTCAATCAATTAACGTTTTGAACATAATCAATGCTATTAAACTGAAATGCAATTTCAACAATCTATATAACGAAAAAAACCGCCTTTTCAGGCGGTCTTACTGATACTACTCTAATGGAGGCGAGGGGAGTCGAACCCCTGTCCGAAGATAACGACACATAAGCTTCTACGGGTGTAGTCACAGTTTTGATGTCACCCGAGTATCGCCCCGTAACCGGCTATACGTTGGGTCAGCCTGATTGTCTTCTTCAGCACACCCCAGGCGGAGATGTGACAGCGTATCCCACTACTTGTTAGCCCCTAATCCTGTCACATGGGCGATGCAGGTTAGAAGCACGCACACAGTTTCTTAGGCTGCGAAAGCGTAGTTTGTTTGTTGTTTGCCGTTTAATAGGCTTTAGCGTTGATGAAGTGGACGCGTCCCCACTACCCGCTACCCATGCTCGAACTATCCCCGTCGAATCCATAAACGCCCCCTCATATAAGAAGGGCTCCAGGATTAATCCGTGAATACGGAGCAAAGGTGCTGCACATCTTTTTCCTCCAAGGTAAAAAGATGCTTCTTTCAAACTCGGCATTCCTGTCTGCTACAATAACATCATAACACAGGACCAATCACCGATATAGTGCAGATTGCTGGAAGACGTTCCAGCAGGCTGAGCAACTGTGCAAGTTTAACCAACACACATATGAGGCTCAATCGTCTACATATTATACCGCGTCCCTCAAGCGAAGTAAAGTTGAGTACCGAAGTGCAGACAATTCATGAGCATGAACAGCTCTCTTAACTATCTTACCCACGATCCGAACAAAGTACGCAGCCATCAGCAAACTTACTCCCACGATTCTTTCCAGCAATCCTCACAAGTTTACCCGGTACCACTGCTAACATTTTTATTAGACAGGACGCGGCAACAACTGATGTATCTCATATCAGAACTGGCACAATAATCTGACAGACTTGGCCGTACGGCAGGTCAGCATGATGCGCCAAACCATTACACCGCTCCCCCGTAGCAAGGACTCTTAATCAAATAAAAAAATCCCAAGCTCTACCCCATTACGGGCAAAACTTGAGATTTTGTTTATAACATAACTCGCGTTTCTCATTAACTAACTTACCATGTACCATTCAACACATAGCAATCGCAAATCCAAATCAACGAGCAACCTTCTGCTTCTCGCGCAGAACCCGTTGAATATCACGTTGTGCATCACGTTTTGCAGCTGACTCCCGTTTATCGTACTGCTTCTTACCTTTACCCAGCCCGAGCAGCAGCTTTGCATACCCGTTACGAATATAGATCTTCAGCGGTACAATGCTGTATCCGTCCTGCTTCGACAGCCCAAGCAGCTTATGAATCTGCACTTTATGCATCAACAACTTGCGTGTACGGGTTGGATCAATTGGATTATGACGGTTCCCTTGTTCAAAAGGACTAATATGCATATTGTGAATATGAATCTCACCGTTCCGAATCGTAGCAAAAGCATCGCCAATATTCGCACGGCCGTTACGAAGAGATTTAATCTCCGTTCCGGTAAGCACCATGCCCGCTTCATACGTATCTTCAATGAAGTAGTCATGGGAAGCCTTTTTATTCTGTGCAAGCACTTTACTCTGTCCATCATTCTTGCCCATGTCCTCACTCCTTCTCCGTAAAATAAGCCGGTACCATGCTCTACAGCAGCGCACCACACATTTCTCTCGGTACCACATGCCAGACCTTAATTGTAGCAAGGACCGCTGTTAAAATCAAGAAAGAGGCGGTCTGCGCCGCCCCTTCTCATTACACTCATTTCATGCTCAGCGAAACGCGCTTACTTTTTCTTCTTCCGTACAAAAGCCGCCGTTCCGTTGGCAGGTGCACCTTTATTCTTTTTGCGCTTACGACGTGATGCTCCGCCTTCCTGAACACCGCCTGGTGTTGCTCCTTCGCCGATAAACACTCCGCTAGGTGAGGTGTTTTTGCGTCCACTACCACTTTTGCCACCTTTACCTCCGCCTTTACCGGATTTGAAGCTTCCCTCACCGCGACTGCTGCCGCTGTTCAGACCATTCTCTTGTCCACCAGCTGAAGTGCCTTCCGGGCCACCCGCTGTAGTACTATAGCCGCCTTTGCCTGAGCCAAAACCAAAGCTTACCGCTCCCTTGCTCCGACCCGCTGATCCGCCGGCATCTCCAGTACGACGCTCACCTCTCGGTTTACCGCCAACTTTGCCACCTGCGCTTCCTGCTGTGTTCGAAGCTCCGCTACGGCCGCCACGACCGCCTTTGCTGCTCTCTTCGGCTGATCTGCCACCACGGCTGCCTGCAGCACCAGTTGGAGCACCTTTACCACCACGCGAGCCACTGAATCCACCGGAACCACTCTTCGCTCCACCGCGTCCTCCGCCACCAGCAGGACGTCCACCTTTACCGCCGCGTCCACCACTGAAGCCACTTGGACGTTCGCCGCGAGGTTTCATGTCAACCATTTCAAAGTCAATCGTGTACTCTTCCATGCTCACACGGGCCACACGAATCTTCACTTCATCACCGATGCGGAAGACTTTAGAGGTGCGTTCGCCAATCAGAGCCATATGTTGATCATCAAAATGGTAATAGTCGTCCGTGAGCGCACTCAGGCGAATCAGACCTTCTACCGTATTCTCCAGTTCAATGAACATACCGAAGCTGGTTACACTGCTGATCATGCCTTCGAACTCTTCGCCGACTTTATCAAGCATGTACTCCGCTTTTTTCATTTTCTCTGTATCCCGTTCAGCTTCAACCGCCACACGCTCACGTTCCGAGGACTGCTGCGCAATATCGGCCATACGTCCAGCCAAATACTCCTGACGGTTCTCAGGCAATGCTCCATTGTTCTCAATCACTTCCCGAATAACACGGTGAATGACGAGATCGGGATAACGACGGATCGGTGATGTGAAGTGACTGTAGAACTCTGCTGCCAGACCAAAGTGACCCGACATCTCGGAGTCATACTTCGCCTGCTTCATGGAACGCAGCATCATTGTACTGATAACCGTCTGTTCTTTCGTTCCGTTAATATCCTCAAGCAGGGATTGAAGGGCCCGTGGATGAATCGCGTTGCCACGTCCTTTGACGTGGTGTCCGAAATTCGCCGCAAAGGCGAGAAAATTTTGCAGTTTTTCCTGATCAGGATCTTCATGCACACGATAGATGAACGGAACCTTCAACCAGTGGAAATGCTCTGCTACCGTTTCATTGGCTGCCAGCATGAATTCCTCAATAATTTGCTCCGCAATCGAACGCTCCCGTTTCACGATATCTACTGGTTTGCATTCTTCATCCACAATGATTTTGGATTCTTCAAAATCAAAGTCAACCGCACCGCGGCGCATACGCATCGCACGAAGCTTCAAAGCGATCTCTTTCATCAAGTGGAAATCGTCCACCAGATCCTTGTAACGCTCCAACAATTCAGGCTCTTCACCTTCAAGAATTTTGCGAACGTTGGAATACGTCATCCGCTCTTTGGTTTTGATCACACTTGTAAAAATGTCATGTTTCACAACCTTCATCTGGTCGTTGAACTCCATTTCACAAGATAACGTCAAGCGGTCTACCTGTGGATTCAAACTACAGATCCCGTTGGACAAACGTTGCGGCAGCATCGGAATAACCCGGTCCACCAGATACACACTGCATCCGCGGTTGTACGCTTCCTGATCCAACTTGGAGTTTTCCCGCACGTAATAGCCTACATCGGCGATATGAACGCCCAGACGGTAGTTACCGTTCGGCAGCTTCTCCACGTTGACAGCGTCATCCAGATCCTTGGCGTCTTCGCCATCAATCGTAACGATATTCAACCCACGCAGATCGCGGCGACCCTGTTGGACAATTTCTTCTTCCGTAATGGCGTCCGGTGCTTTTTCCGCTTCTTCCACGACTTCATCCGGAAAGGCTTCTGGCAGCTGGTGCTTACGGATTACGGACAAAATATCAATACCCGGCTCATCCTTATGACCGAGAATCTCGATCACTTCACCTTCTGCTGCTGCCCGGCCCTCTGGATAGCTGACGATTTTTGCAACAACTTTTTGTCCATCAACAGCCCCGTGGAAGTTCGTACGCGGGATGAAAATATCCCGGTTAATCCGCTTATCATCCGGTATAACGAAACCGTACACCTCGTGACTTTGGAATACACCAACAACCTGCGTAACCGCACGTGTAACAATACGGACAATCTCACCCTCCAAACGTCCACCGGAAGGTCCTTGAGAAGTCACTTTAACCAACACCGTATCACCATTCATGGCGCTTTTCATATCATTGGCGTGGATGTACACATCCGGGTGCTCCCGATCCTCAGGGATGAGGAAAGCAAACCCTTTCGCATGAGCCTGCAAACGTCCACGCACCAAATCCATGCGTTCTGGCATGCCATAGCGGTTATTGCGGGTCAGCAGGACTTTGCCGGATTCCTCCAGCGTATTGAGCATAATCAAAAAGGCTTTGAAATCAGCCGCGTCTTCAATCTCGAAGTGCTGTTCCAGTTCCTGATAAGTCATCGGTTTATAAGCGGTTTCCCGCATGAAGTCGAGCAATTGTTGTTCTGTTATCATTAATATTCACCTCGGGAAACATAAAAGTGTAATCTTGTCTCATCTCTCTATGTATCAGAAACCTTACCAATAGAAAAGCCGTCTAACTCAGGCCTCACTATCTCATACCCTAGTATACACGAATTCAATCCGGCGCATCCGTACCCTGCAAAATAAACTAAATATGCATGGCCCTTTGAATAAGCGCGCTTTCATGCATCATAACAGCATTTATGCTACATGTGTTTTTGCTCTCGAACAGACAGAAAAGAAGCGGCCCAGAACAGGGCGAATATGTAGGAAGGTAACCGAACGGAAGTGAGAAGAAATCGAAGATCAGAATCGTGTGGTTCATTGGAAAAGACTGGTCATGGATGAATTTATTAAAAAACCTCCGTTTCTTCTCGAAACGAAGGTTAATCATTTAAGCGATTACGCTCAAGCTATTGAATTGTTCAGGCATGTATCCGAGTCTTACTTGGACACAACCGTTACAACAATAGACAAAATGAAGAATCCTGCACCCAGTACAACCGTTGCACGTTGCAAGAAAAGATCCAGTCCGCGCGCTTTCGTTTTACCGAAAAGATGTTCCGCACCACCGGAGATGGCACCCGCCAAACCAGCGCTTTTTCCGTGCTGCAGCAATACTACAGTGATTAGACCGATCGAAAATACGACGAGCAGCAATTTCAAAGCAATATCCATTCATTCCACCTCCTACCCATGTGGGCATAACATCTCACCATAAAAACAGTTACTTTAATTGTAACACAGCAATTAGCGTGATACAAGTAGTGGCGATCTCTCAATTCACTGATACTCAAATATTCAGTGAACAGTATCCATATTTATGGGTATTGAAATGCATCTAACAAAAAAATAATAAAAAGGACAAGCCAGTTAACCCGGCTTGCCCAAGAGTTGTCAGAAGACAACTTATTTTTTGAGGTTGTAGAAACCTTTAAGACCATTGTATTGAGCCAGTTCCCCCAGTTGATCCTCAATGCGGAGCAATTGGTTGTACTTCGCGATACGGTCTGTACGGGAAGGAGCACCCGTTTTGATTTGACCCGCGTTTGTTGCAACAGCAATGTCAGCGATTGTGCTGTCTTCGGACTCACCGGAACGGTGAGAGATTACAGCAGTGTATCCTGCACGTTTAGCCATTTCGATTGCATCGAATGTTTCAGTCAATGTACCGATTTGGTTAACTTTGATCAGGATGGAGTTACCGATACCTTCTTCGATACCTCTACCCAGACGCTCTGTGTTCGTTACGAACAAGTCATCACCAACGAGTTGTACTTTGTCTCCCAATTTTTCTGTGAGCAATTTCCAACCATCCCAGTCATCTTCGGACATACCGTCTTCAATGGTGATGATAGGGTATTTCTCAACCCATGAAGCCAGAAGGTCAACATACTCAGCGGAAGTGTAAGATTTACCTTCGCCAGCAAGTGTGTATTTACCATCTTTGTAGAACTCAGTGGAAGCTACGTCCATACCCAGGAATACGTCAACGCCTGGTTTGTAGCCTGCTTTTTCAATCGCTTCGATGATTGTAGTGATTGCTTCTTCGTTCGAACCAAGGTTCGGTGCGAAGCCGCCTTCGTCACCTACAGCTGTGTTCAGGCCTTTGGAGCTCAGTACGGATTTCAGGTTGTGGAAGATTTCTGCACCTACGCGAAGAGCTTCTTTGAAGCTTGGTGCTCCAACAGGAAGAACCATGAACTCTTGAACGTCGATGTTGTTGTCAGCATGCTCACCACCGTTGATGATGTTCATCATTGGTACTGGAAGTACTTTAGCGTTGAATCCACCCAGGTAAACGTACAATGGCAGGTCCAGAGCGTCAGCAGCTGCACGAGCTACAGCCATGGATACAGCCAGGATTGCGTTAGCACCCAGTTTACCTTTGTTTGGCGTACCATCCAAAGTGATCATCAATTTGTCGATACCCAGTTGATCCAATGCATCCATACCGATTACTTCTGGAGCGATTGTTTCGTTTACGTTTTTAACAGCTTGCAGAACACCTTTACCCAGGTAACGGGATTTGTCGCCATCGCGAAGCTCAACGGCTTCGTGGGCACCAGTGGATGCACCGGATGGTACGATAGCGCGTCCGATTGCGCCGGACTCCAGGTATACTTCAACTTCAACTGTAGGGTTACCGCGGGAGTCGAGGACTTCGCGAGCGTACACGTCAGAAATAATAGTCATGAGTGATAATCTCCTTTTAATGTGGAATTTTATTTTAATACGTTCAGAACAATTGGGTTTCACCAAGCCACTCCGCGTGCAGTACCGTCTTCCGATCGCTGTTCTCCCCTGATTTCTTTGAACTTATTTTTATAAGTTGAAATCATGTGATAAAGGCGAACGCTTCGCTTCTACAGATCGGTTCTGCCCGCTTCGTAAAGGTTTAACTTTAGCCTTATTCAATAACCTATTAAAATTATATTATTTACGGGTAGCAATGACCGATGTACCTGTCATTTCAGCCGGTTTAGGTAATTGCATCAGGTCAAGAATCGTTGGAGCGATATCCGCGAGGATTCCGCCTTCACGCAGGGTAACATTCGCATCTGTAACGATGAATGGAACTGGGTTTGTTGTGTGAGCCGTGAACGGACGTCCTTGGTCATCAAACACCATATCCGCGTTACCATGATCCGCAGTAATCAGCACAACGCCGCCTTTAGCGAGAACGGCATCCACAACACGGCCCATGCATTCGTCTGTTACTTCAACTGCCTTGATCGTAGGCTCCAGCATGCCGGAGTGTCCAACCATATCAGGGTTAGCGAAGTTCAGAATGATGGCATCATGTTTGTCTGCTTCAATCTCGCGAACACATGCGTCAGCTACTTCATACGCGCTCATCTCTGGTTGCAAGTCGTACGTTGCAACTTTTGGTGAGTTAATCAGCACGCGTGTTTCGCCTGGAAGCTCAACATCACGGCCGCCGCTGAAGAAGAAGGTTACGTGCGGGTATTTCTCAGTTTCTGCAATACGCAATTGTTTCTTGTTGTTCTGTACCAGAACTTCACCCAGCGTGTTGTCGAGGTTTTTAGGCGAGTAAGCCACATAACCCTCAACGGTCTCGCTGAACAGCGTCAGGCACACGAAATGCAAGCCCACAGGGAACTTCGGACCACGGTCGAAACCACGGAAATCCTGGTTCGTGAATACTTGCGACAGTTGGATCGCACGGTCAGGACGGAAGTTGAGGAAAATGACGGAATCGCCGCTCTCCACCAAACCTACCGGCTGCCCATCCGGTTTAACGATAACCGTTGGTTCAACGAATTCGTCAAATACGGATTTTTCATACGATTCTTCAACCGCTCTGAGTGGGTCAGTGTATTTTGGTCCATCACCATAAACGATGGCACGATATGATTTCTCAACACGTTCCCAACGTTTGTCACGGTCCATCGCATAGTAGCGACCTTGAACCGTTGCAATTTGTCCTACACCGACTTCTTCAATTTTAGCAATCAGCTTCTGCATGAATTCTCTACCGCTATCTGGCATAACATCACGGCCATCCATGAAGGCATGAATGTATACGTCATTCATTTCTTCTTTTTTGGCGAGATCCAGCATAGCGAACAAGTGGTCGATGTGACTATGTACGCCGCCATCGGACAACAATCCATACAAGTGAAGCTTTTTACCGCTTTGTTTCGCTTCGCGAACAGCTTTAACGAGTGTTTCATTATCGTAAAACTCACCGTCACGAATCGATTTGGAAATACGAGTCAAATCCTGGTATACGATCCGGCCAGCACCAATGTTCAGGTGACCTACCTCGGAGTTCCCCATTTGCCCTTCTGGCAAACCTACAGCTTCACCGCAAGCAGTGAGCGTTGTATGAGGGAATTGGCTCATAAAACGGTCATAGTTCGGTTTCTTGGCTTGCGCTACCGCGTTGCCTTCCACCGTGTTCCGAAGACCAAAGCCGTCCATAATGATCAGTGCTACAGGTTTTGGAGCTGTCATTACTTCGCCCCCTCAACAAGCGCGATGAACGAAGCCGGCTGCAAGCTGGCACCGCCAACAAGCGCGCCGTCGATGTCGCTTTGTCCGAGGTATTCTGTTACGTTCTCAGGTTTAACACTGCCGCCGTATTGAATACGAACTGCATCTGCTACCTTTTGGTCGTACAGATCCTTCACCAGCGTACGGATGTAAGCAATAACTTCATTCGCATCTTGGGAAGTGGAGGATTTGCCTGTACCGATCGCCCAGATTGGCTCATAAGCGATAACCACTTGTGCTGCCTGATCTGCGGACAGACCTGCAAAAGCCGCTTCTGTTTGCACTTTGCATACGTCTTTCGTCTGATTGGCTTCGCGCTCTTCAAGCGTTTCACCAAGGCAGAAGATTGGAGTCAATCCGTGACGGAATGCTGCATGCAGTTTTTTATTGACAGTCTCATCGGTTTCCGAAAAATATTGACGGCGCTCCGAGTGACCAATAATGACATAATCCACACCCAGGTCTTTCAGCATAACGCCGCTGATTTCACCTGTGAATGCACCATTGTCTTCAAAATGAAGATTTTGTGCACCAATTTTGATGTTTGTGCCTTTAACGGCTTCTACCAGGGATGGCAGATTCGTAAATGGTGCGCAAATAACAGTCTCTACGCCTTCAACTTCCGCTTTTCCTTTAACTTCCTGAATGAAGTCATTGGATTCGGAAACCGTTTTGAACATTTTCCAGTTACCTGCGATAATCGGTGTTCTCATGGTTTTCAACTCCTTCATGCTATAGCTTAAAGCTTACTTGTCGTTCAATGCAACTACGCCAGGAAGCACTTTGCCTTCCATGAACTCGAGCGATGCACCGCCACCTGTAGAGATGTGGTCCATTTTGTCAGCCAATTTGAACTTCTCAGCTGCTGCTGCTGAGTCACCGCCACCAATGATGGTGTATGCTTCTGTCTCTGCACAAGCTTCAGCAACCTCACGTGTACCATTAGAGAAAGGTTCAATTTCGAATACGCCCATTGGTCCGTTCCATACAACCAGCTTGGAGTTTTTAATCACTTCAGCATAGATTGCACGCGTTTTCGGTCCGATGTCCACGCCTTCCCAGTCTGCAGGGATGCCGTCGATGCCAACGATTTGAGTGTTTGCACTTGCACTGAAATCGTCAGATACAACGATATCTACCGGCAGGTAGAAATTTTTGCCCAATTTTTTCGCTTTTTCAATAAAACCAAGAGCAACATCCAGTTTGGAATCATCCAACAAAGATTGTCCGATTTCATGTCCTTGTGCTTTGAAGAACGTGTAAGTCAGACCGCCACCGATGATTACGTTGTCTGCAATGTTCAACAGGTTGTCGATTACATCGATTTTGTCTTTAACTTTGGAACCACCGATGATTGCTGTGAAAGGACGCTCTGGGTTGGAGATTGCTTTGCCCAACACTTCAAGTTCTTTCTCCATCAACAGACCGGATACTGCTGGCAACAAGTGAGCGATACCTTCTGTCGAAGCGTGTGCTCTGTGAGCTGCGCCGAATGCATCGTTAACGAATACGTCAGCCAGTTCAGCGAATTGTTTTGCGAGTTCCGGATCGTTTTTCTCTTCACCTGCGTGGAAACGAACGTTCTCAAGCAACAATACGTCGCCGTTGTTCAGTTCAGCGATTTGAGCTTTTACCGTTTCGCCAACGGAATCATCCGCTTTAACCACTTTTTTACCGAGCAATTCGGACAAACGCTCAGCAGCTGGAGTCAAACGCATGGATTCAACCACTTCGCCTTTTGGACGACCCATGTGGCTTGCCAAAATAACTTTAGCGCCTTTTTCGATCAAATAGTTGATCGTAGGAAGCGTGGCACGAATACGTTTGTCATCTGTAATTTTACCATCTTCGAGCGGCACATTAAAATCTACACGGACAAAAGCCCGTTTTCCTGTCAATTCGATATCGCGTACACTTTTTTTGTTCATCTGTATTTCCTCCGCACCCATGTATTTGTTGGACCAATCAAGAGCTGAAATCCCTTGTCAATCCTGGTGTTTTTGAGAAATTTGCAAAATGTTGATATATAAAGAGCGGAAACAATAGCATCTGTTTCCGCTCTATGTTATTGCAGATATTACTTGATCATTTTTGCAAAGTGCTCCAAAGTGCGAACCAGTTGAGCAGTGTAGGACATTTCATTGTCATACCAAGCTACAGTTTTAACCAATTGTTGGTCGCCAACAGTCAGAACTTTAGTTTGAGTTGCATCAAACAGTGAACCGAAAGTGATTCCTTGGATATCGGAAGATACGATTTCGTCTTCTGTGTATCCGAAAGTTTGTGGATCGGAAGCTTCTTTCATTACTGCGTTAACTTCTTCAGCAGTAACTTTTTTACCCAGAACAGTTACGAGCTCAGTCAGGGAACCAGTAGCTACTGGTACACGTTGAGCTGCACCATCAAGTTTGCCTTGCAGTTCTGGAATAACCAGACCGATTGCTTTAGCAGCACCAGTTGTGTTAGGGATGATGTTTTCAGCTGCTGCACGAGCACGACGGAAGTCACCTTTAGGGTGTGGAGCATCCAAAGTGTTTTGGTCGCCAGTGTAAGCGTGAATTGTAGTCATCAAACCTTGAACGATTCCGAATTTGTCTTGCAGTGTTTTTGCCATAGGAGCCAGGCAGTTTGTTGTGCAAGATGCGCCGGAGATTACAGTTTCAGTACCGTCGAGGATTTCATGGTTTACGTTGTAAACGATGGTTTTCATGTCGCCAGTAGCTGGTGCGGAGATAACAACTTTCTTAGCTCCACCTTTCAAGTGTTTCTCAGCTGCTTCTTTAGTTGTGAAGAAACCAGTACATTCCAGAACGATATCTACGCCGAGGTCGCCCCATGGCAGTTCTTCTGGGTTACGGTTAGCCAATACTTTAACTTCTTTGCCGTTCACTTTGAAGAAGCCATCGTGTACTTCAACATCGCCATCGAAGCGACCTTGAGTTGTATCATATTTGAGCAAATGAGCCAGCATTTTAGCATCAGTCAAGTCGTTGATTGCTACAACTTCAATGCCCTCTACATTTTGAATACGGCGGAATGCCAAACGACCAATACGTCCAAAACCGTTAATACCTACTTTAATCATGAGTAAGTTCCTCCCAAGTTTTGATTGATTTTTTTATGAAGCTTATATATTCAAGACAGACGGTGAAGTCCGTCAAGACAACAATGATTGTGATGCAAAATAAAACCTTATTCCATTTCGGCGACGATGACTTCAGCAGCAGCCTCATCAATAATCAGAATATCTTCCTGACCAAATCGCAGGACGGAATGTATGGCAGCAGCCTTGCTTTTGCCACCTGCAATCCCAATCACAACATCGGTCCGCTCAATATCCTGAAGTCGCATGCCCAGCGTAAGCATGGTATGTACCACCTCACCCTGATCATTAAAGTAATAACCGAAGGATTCCGATACGGCTCCTTGCTCCTGAAGTTCATCGATAATCTCAGGTGCAAGCTTGCGTCGCCGCGCCATCTCTACGGCATCACCGATTCCATGAATGACGATTCGCGATTTACGGATCAGCTGCAGAATCTCCTGAACACTAGGGTCTTGGATTAGTGATTCGTAGGCGTGATCACTAAGCAAATCCGGTACATGCAGGAGTTTATATTGGGCTCCTACACGTTTTGCCATCGTGGATGCGATCGTATTGGCCTGAATTTCGAGGCTTTCTCCCAACCCGCCGCGTGCCGGTACGAACCAGACACCTTTCAGCGATGTTGGCGGAGTCAGTTGCTCTGCCACTCCAGCCGTTGTTGAACCGCCAGTAACGGCGACAACATCGTTATCACTCATAATATTACCCAGAGCCTTCGCTCCGGCTCTGCCCAGTTCCCGTTTGGCAAATGGAGAAATGTCCGAATCGCCAGGAACTACTACTACCTTTTGCAGACCGTAGGCTTGCTTGATGCGCTCTTCCAGTTCGGATAATCCAAACAGCTCTTTGGCGACGGGTTCCAACTGCTGCAGCAATTCATGCCCCGCCTCGCTGATCTTCATCCCTGCACTGTCAATTTCAATAAGTCCCTGAGCCTTTAACAAATCGGTCTCAGCCCTCAGAACCCGCTCGGTCATCTGCATGGAATTAGCTAACGTTCTTCGTCCGATCACATCCGATAACATGATCTGGTGCAGAATCGTATACCTCTTCTTCAAGACATCCATGAGATCAGGCAGAAGCTGCTTTTGCACTTCTAAAATCGTTCGCATGCTTTCCACTCCCGCAAGCTTCTCGTTCCAAGCTCTCTTTCATGGCCCTAAAACGTCCCGGGTTAACTTTTTAAGTCCCACGTCTATTCTACCTAAAACTGACGCGACATGCAAGTGTTTCGAAGCGTTAATTCGACACGTTTCAGGCGTTTGTACGCGCCTATTTTCACAATGTCAATCTCCCAAGATCGAGAACAACCTGTCCGATACTATATATAGAAGGAAAGTAAAAATCTCATCTACATATTGCTCGCTTTTGTTTTTCATATAGCATGTCCCAAACCTCTTTTAGCATTTACCTATTTGCGCTCTTTATCCACTTATCTTCATCATGATCCATTTCTGAGTAATCCAAACCAAAACAGCGAGCATCTGCTTGCAATTAAATTACTCATGAGCTATAATCATTATTGCTGTCACATATTTGAAACTTATATTTCATAAATGCTTTTAAGCAACTATACTTGCAGCAATAATCAATGTGCGCCCGTGGTCCAATGGATATGACGTAGGCCTCCGAAGCCTGAGATCCAAGTTCGATTCTTGGCGGGCGCGCCATTCTTAATTAGCAGCTCATAACCCTTTTAACCAATGAAACCGAATAGGTTTCTTTTTTTTCAAACTTAGTTTGACTTTCTTTGACTTTTTGTTTGAAATTGTTTATGATGTGGTTAATACGGTAACAGTTTATATATAAACACCAATTTAACATTTACATTTCCGAGGAGGTTTTTCACGTGAGTTATATTCCAATGGTCGTTGAACAGAGCAACCGGGGTGAGCGCGCCTATGACATCTATTCCAGATTGCTGAAGGATCGTATCATCTTCCTTGGCAGTGATGTAAATGACGTTGTGGCGAATGCCATCATGGCACAGATGTTGTTCCTAGCTGCGGAAGATCCGGAGAAAGACATTCACTTATACATCAATAGCCCAGGCGGATCGATTACAGCCGGTATGGCCATTTACGATACAATGCAATTCATCAAACCGGATGTATCTACCATCTGTGTAGGTATGGCGGCTTCCATGGGTGCATTCCTATTGAACGCAGGTGCCAAAGGTAAACGTTTTGCCTTGCCTAACAGTGAAATTATGATTCACCAACCACTTGGTGGTGCGCAAGGTCAAGCTTCGGACATCGAAATCCGTGCCCGTCGCATCCTGAAAATGCGTGACACCTTGAACCGCATCATCTCTGAACGCTCAGGCCAACCGCTGGAGCGTATCGAGAAAGATACAGATCGTGACTACTTTATGAGTGCTGCTGAAGCTGCCGATTACGGTATCATCGATAAAGTTATCGAAAACGTAGGTTCCCAAGGCATCTAAGCCGAGCGAATCGCCAATTAAACGGATATACCATATAGCCAACTCAAACGGCAACGCCCAGTTGAGTTGGCTATATGAAAAAAGGGGCTGTCTCAAAAGCCCTTAAAAAGCATCTCGATGAAAAGAAATAACACCCATACGTTCAAAAGGGACAAAGC